>JBJXGP010000108.1:0-5435 GCA_046160425.1 Planctomycetaceae bacterium | reverse complement strand
AATCGGGGCGCCTCGATTACATCGTCCACGAACCGGGAACAGGATATTGTCATCCCGTCACCGTTGAGGAAATTCAGCAACGAATCGATCTGCTCCCGAGCCGGTTCGTTGAAGATCTCGAAGTCGTCCAGCTCAGCCGCATGACGAAGAAGCGTTCGTTCTTCCCGTACTACGGGATGCAATGGGGCGTTTCGGTGTTTCTGTACCCCATCGAAGATTCGCTGACCGAAAATTACGTCCGGCCTCCGACCCCCGCTCAGTTAATCGAAGCCCGCATGTACGGCGGCAAGTGGGAACACTGCGGACGCAAGTGGAAACTCATCTGGACCGCATCGACCATCAAGGACTTCTATCTCAATAACGTATTGATCCACGAAATCGGCCACTTGAACGACCTGCGGAACACGAACATCGAAGCCCGCGAACGCTACGCCAACTGGTTCGCCATCGAATACGGCTACCGCGCCTCGCGCGGGAGGAAATAGGTTCCGGAGTCGAGGAATCTCACTTTTTAGCCGGCTTCAAATGATCTTCGAGAAATTTCACCACGCGCGATGAATAAAGTTTCTCGTCGTGATCCATCAAATCGACGTGCGCGGCTCCTTTGAACAGGACCAGTTCCTTCGGCGGCTTAGCAGCATCATAGAGGCGATTTGTATCAACCATTTTGGTGTGCAGATCGTCCTCGCCGGACATGATCATGATGGGACATCCTACTTCACCAATGCGGTCAATTGGGCGAAGCAGAGAGCAACTGACGCCTGTTCTCGGCTCGAGTTGACACAACAACAGTGGAGCCAGCGCGTAACAGAGCGGGCCAAGCCTGGACTCAATTCGATTGCAGACTGCATCATCGATCGTGGGATAAACCGATTCGATGACCAGGGCATCGATGCCCAAAGGCGAAGCAAGAATTGCCGCGGCTCCACCGATCGAACAGCCAATGAGTCCGATGCGATGATCGGGATTTTGCCGAATGGCAAATTCGACGGCGGCTTTGACGTCGTGGCTTTCCAGGTATCCGGCTGTGATCTGTTCGCCGGGGCTTTCGCCATGTCCCTGAAGATCGATCATGACAATGGAAAACCCGGCGTGGATCAGCATTTCAGCCCGGTTATTCATCGTGCGGCGATCGCCGCGCCAAGGGTGAATCAGTACAACCGTCGCGGAGGAGTTTTCAACGGGAACGTACCACGTGGCAAGCGACGACCCCGATTCGCTGGTGAGCGTCGTGACGACGGTATTTGCATCGAACGGCGGAGGCCCGACGATCCGGTGAGCTGTGGAAACAAGCGTACCACCGACAAACCACGCCGTCGTCAGCAGGATGACCAATCCACACGCGCCCGCAATCAGGCACCGACGACGAATTTTTTGCCACGAAATGCGATTTTGCATGGTCAGTTCTCAATAATCCATGCAACGTACATTTGATCGAATGCTACGTCAATGTGGCTTTTCTAGCTGAGGTTTACTTCTTCTGATTCAATTCGATCAGCCATTTCGTCCGTTTCAAGGCACTTCGAGCAACGAACCACATCATGCCCAACATGGGCACGGGGATTGACAATAGAACTAACATCCCAATGACCGTAGCTTGCCATTCGAGCCGTATTGACGAGAAATACGCGATAGCTAATAAGAACGGCGTTGCGATGCCCCAGGCAATTTTTGCGAAACGAAGATGGCCGCGCATTCGAGTCAGCAATGTTTCATACGAAACGGAAACGGTTTCTCGTTCTTCATCGGCAAGTAGTTTCTGCTCGCACCACGGACAGTAAGACGAGTACAGGACTACGCTGCGCGAGTGCCCACTGGCGAGTTCACCACCGCATTCGCAGCAACGAAGACAAGGACGCTTTCGCAAGCGCTTTATTCCGACTGCAAGCACAAGAGCCAGCGGTATCACAGACAAAATTATCATCGTTACAAGAACGATAGCCCCATTAACGCCGTCATCGATTGCACCGTTCGGCCCATTCCATAACTGGGGCCATAGCCGCTTAAATAACTGGCTGATGACGTATAGCGACGCGAAACAAAGAGCGATCCCGAAAAGAAGGAACCAAGCTATCCTTCCCTCATAAGACCTCAATGCAGCATCATATTCAGCACGTTTCAACAACGGTTCGGATGCAGGCCCATGAGTGGGTCGAATCTCTGACATCGACACTTTTCCAGACTCTGTATCATTCAATCACGGACGCAGCGAAAACCATACAAGAGATGCAATGACGTAAAAAGATGAACCGATGAGGCAGAACCAATAAAAGTAAGATCCTCTCAGAACACGTATGCCCCACTTCCGAAAATTGTCCAAACTCCGAAAATACTCCATACGAGGATCTCGCCGGAATAGTTCATCGAATTTTGGTGATTCATACCAACGAAGCGTGAAATTAACGATTTGCTGGTAGAAAAATAACTGTAACAATCCCATAACACCAAGCACAAGCAGCACCCACGGGCCGTATTGATGCAATGCTTCCATTTCGATTGTCCATTCGACGAAATTGATCAGCGGTTCCTCACTTCCCCTGCGGCACCAGCTCCAATCCCCTCTCCCCTCGGATGCGATTCACCTCGTCGATCACCGAGCTGATCACTCGGCCGTTGCGGAGGATCGCCGAGTATTCCAGGAACGTCACCAGCAGATTGGCCGCGAACGTGGCGCTGGCCATCAGCAGGTGGATCGTGCCGGCGGAGAGGCCGAACCAGCCTTCGAAGCGGACGGGGGAGGCGGGGTCGGCGGCTCCCCCGAAGGCGGCAGTGAGCACCAGCAGAAACAGACAGCCGATCATTCCGGGGTACGTCGTGTATTTCAGCGATCGGCTGCGGTTCTGATAATCGGCCGACAACCGATACGCCCGCGCGGTCTCTTCGATCCAGCGACTGGTCCCCATGAAATAGGTGAGCACGATGGCATGCACGAACATGGCAAACGTGAGCGAACCGAGCGCCGTCAGTTCGTGCCACGTGACGCCAGACTGCACGGCGAGATCTCGGCTGCGAGGGTCGCCGATCATTAATCCCAAGGTGAACGCGACTCCCAACAGCAGATTGCTGATGGCCGCCAGACTCATAATGATCCGATTCACGGTCGAAGACTCCTCACGGGACAAGTGACTCGTGTAAGATAATGATTCGCATCGGTTTTCGCTATTTGAGGGGGCAATTCGGCCTCTGCCAAAGTGGCTTGAATGGGGATGAGTTTGCCGTTCAGTGGGAGAAATTCTCGATCCCGTCGGCAAAAACCGGGGGGAGGTTGAGTTGCAGGGAGTCACCCGGCCCGTTATGCTTACCTGCTTCATTCTCCGAGCGGGAATGTTTCGGCAAATGACTCTGCGCAGAAAGTCTATCTCTGCGAATAAGATACGTCTGAGGTTAGAAGGTATAAAGATATGGCAAAAGAAGTCAAATTGGCGTTGGAAAAACGAGCGAACATTGGTTCCGCACACAATCGTCGGCTGCGAAAACAGCATCAGACGCCGGGGAATCTGTACGGGCACCATCAGGATCCGATCGCCGTCCAGGTCGCCGATGACGTGCTGCATTCCGCCATCACGAACGGTGCCCACCTCGTGGACATCGAACTGGATGGGAAGGCGGAAAAAGCGATGTTCCGCGAAGTCCAATGGGATGCCTTTGGACAGATCATTTACCATTTCGACCTGATCCGCGTCGATGCAAACGAACGCGTTCGCGTCACACTGCCAATCGAACTCAAGGGGACGGCACCGGGAGCGGTCTCCGGCGGAATTCTGGAGCAGGTGCTGCACGAAGTCGAAATCGACTGTCTGGCGATCCAGATTCCTGACAGCCTCGTGGTCCGGGTCTCCGAATTGCAGCTCAATCAGGCGATTTATGTGCGCGATATTCCTCTACCGGAAAACTCACACGTTCACGCCCTGCCCGACGCCATCGTCGTACACGTCGTGCAACCGGCACAGGAAGTTGTTGCCACCGCCGAAGGTGTCGCCGAGCCTGAAGTCATCGGACGCAAACCGGCGGCTGATGGAGACGAGGAAGCACCGGCGAAGAAGTAATCTTGCGGGTGACATGGCTTTATGAAATTGGTCGTGGGATTAGGGAATCCGGGGAAGAAATACGAACAGACCCGGCATAATGTCGGATTTGAAGTGATCTCCGAATTGGCAAAACGCTATCAGGCCGGTCGAGCGAAACTCCGGTTTGATGCCGATCTTTTCGAGATCATGATAGGAAGCGAAAAGGTGATGCTGGCGATGCCGCTCACCTACATGAATGTGAGCGGTCAAAGCGTGGCGATCATCGTCGGTTTTTACCAGCTTTCAATGGATGACGTGCTGGTGGTTTGCGATGACTTTAATCTCGATCTCGGCCTGTTGCGGCTGCGGGGTTCAGGATCATCGGGAGGACAGAAGGGTTTGCAGAATATCATCGAACGCTGCGGGACCGAAAAGTTTGCCCGCCTGCGGATCGGTATCGGCCAGCCGCCGAAATTCATGCAATCCCCCGATTTTGTGTTGAGCCGGTTTCGAGAAAACGAACGGGAGATCATCGAGAAGGCGATCGGCGACGCCGCCACGGGAATTGAATTGTGGGTCAAATCGGGCCTGTCACAGGCGATGAACACGGTGAACCGCCCCGTCGATCCCCCACCGGCAGCCGAGTCGGTTAAGCCTTGAATTTGAAGTCCTTGGGATGAGTTGACGCCGGCCGTCGAATGGATTAATTACGAATCACGGCGAGATTACTTGAAATCGACTGTAAGGTTGAATAGATTAGCTCTCCACACAGATATATCGATCAGTTGTTTTTTGAAAAAAGAGGATCAAACGGTGTCGACGACTTCAACTGCTGCTCCCGTTACGCTGAATTTGTACGAGGGAATGTTCATTCTGGAAAGCGGCCAATATGCCGTCGACCCGGATCGTTCCGTTCAGGAAATCTTGTCTCTGCTCGAAAAGGCCGGCGCGAAAGTTGTCGCTCACCGCGCCTGGCAGGAAGGCAAGCTGGCCTATGAAGTCAAAGGACACCGCAAAGGTTTGCATTTCCTGGTTTATTTCGAAATGCCCAGCAACGGCATCACGATCATCAAACGCGGTTGCTCGCTGTCGGCGCTGATACTGCGGCATTTGATCCTGAGACATAACCGGGTTCTCTTCGATGCGATGGTGCAGGCCTTGAGCACGCACGACGCCGCGTACCATTCCCCCACGGTTGTCGAAGAGGGCGAAGGTCGCCGTCGCGAACTTCCGATCGACGAGGTGGATGTTCCCGACGTCGACGCCATTGAAGACGATGTCGAATAGCGCGAAGCCACATTTTCGCGTGGGGTGCCACTCCGAAAAAAAACGGTCCTAAATAAGGCTGTCCCATGGCCAGTTTTAACAAAGTCATTCTGATGGGGAATCTGACCCGCGATCCGCAGGTCCGATACATCCCCAGTGGCA
>JBJXGP010000107.1:0-4541 GCA_046160425.1 Planctomycetaceae bacterium | reverse complement strand
CGCAGTCAAGAAACGTAAGGAGGACCAGACGCAGGTATCGGCAGCCTTGTTTACCCCTCCGGCTCCTCAAAAGTCAGTCTCGAATCCGACGCGGATCGTCGATATCGCTTTCAACGTCATGTATGTGGATTTTTCGCACGCTTCGGCAGGCGATGGGCGGAAAATCTGGAATCACATCGATGAACTGCGTATGAAACCCGAACAGGTGCGTTTGTTATCGAGAAATGGCTTGCGCGTCGGAGCGGCGAGTCCGGCGTCATGGGCGGCCATCCAGGCCGTTCTGGATTCGAGCGATGCGAAGATTACGTCGGACCAGCTCTTTCCTCAGCGGGGTTTCGCATTGCCGATTCATGCGGGAGCGGTCGACGAGGGCACTTCCATTTTCTGTTACCAGGCCGATGGCCGATTGATCGGCAAATCATTTCCCGGGGGCGAAAAGACCATCATGATCGATTACGCGGTGCGTCCTGAACTCGACGGCAGCACCGAGTTGGGGATCAGTTTCGAAATCAATCGCGAGAGCGCCGACATGGTCTGGCAGCAGGTGGATGGCGTGATGCGTCAGGCGCCTGAGCGAGACCACCATCGATTTGATGATCTTTCAACATTTCTTACGCTTCAACAGGGTGAGTTTCTTGTCCTGGGGCCGCGCGATGACATCCGCAACGACAGTCTTGTGGGAACGCAGTTCCTGTCGTCGCCGACGGGGCCCGGATCGATTCGTCTGATTTTTCTGGCCCCGATTCCCTATCAGACACAAACTGTCGCACGACCACCGTCATGAATCACGCAAGCAGCGCAACCGAATTCGGCGAAGCCTATTTTCGCGAGCTTTGCGACCAACTGGGCATGGCCGTGGTGGCCACGGACCCGGCATTGAACATCACACTTTGGAACGCGGCGGCCGGCAGATTGTTCGGGGCTGCAGCGGTGCAGATGCGTGGCACGACGATTCTGTCGGTCTTCCCGCAGGAGCGTCGGGCCCTGGCCGAGCGGATGTTGCGCAAGGCATTGAACCTCGGCGAAGGCAGCGAGTTCGAGTTTGACTATCGCGATGGAACGGGGCGGCGTCGGGAGTATGCGGCGGCCGTGGCGCCGATCGTGAACATGGCGGGGGAGCGTTGCGGCGTTTCGCTTTGTGTACGCGACATCACCCGACGGATAGCGCTTCAGACCGATCTGGCCGAGACGCGCAAGATGGCGTCGCTGGGAGAGATGGCCGGGGCCATCGCGCATCATTTCAACAACGTTCTGGGCGGAATCATCACAAGTATCGACTACGCAAATCAGAGCCACGATCCGGCGATTACCCATCGAATGCTCGACCAAGTCAGCAAGGCGCTCCTGCGGACCTCGTCGCTGGTCAACGGACTGCTGGCGTTTTCCGAAGGCGGCCCGCACGAAGACGATCTGAGCGACCTGACGGAGCTGCTCAACAGCCTGGCCGATGAGACCGAATTTTCGCTCGCGGGTCGCGGTATCGAAGTTTCAACCGGATATGCAAATCTGCCGGTCATACCCGTGGCGCGCGAGCAGATGCTGATCGTCTTGAGAAACATCATTCAAAACGCGGTGGAGGCGATGCACGACGGCGGCGTTCTGGGAATATCGGGTCGAATCGATGCGGATGGAATCGTCGTCGGAATCTCCGACACAGGTCGCGGCATGGATGACGACGCGATGTCGCGGATGTTTGAACCCTTCTGGACGACGAAGGGAGCGCTGGCCACCGTTCAGGGACGCGCCGCCGGACTTGGCCTGGCCATCGCGCATGGCATTGTTCAGCGTCTGGGCGGGACGATTCGAGTCCATTCTCAAGTCGGAAAAGGAACGACCGTCGAAGTTTGCATCCCTGATCCAAATCAGTCCGAAGTCATACCGGCCACGGATTAGTCCTGTGAAACTCCTGTCGATTTTCGTTGTTATCCCTGCACTTTGCTTTTCGGGTTGTGTGGCCGGCGGGCACCGGCATCACGCATGCGTGCAAGAAAATGCTGCTACGGATGGTGTAGCGGGATTTTGGAGTCGCGAAAAACTGGCCAGGGACTGCCCCATAGAATTTCTGAATGGCTGTATCGAACATTACGACGAACAGATTCGTGATTACCGATGCACGTTTCAGATCACGGAAAAGGGGGCGCTGGGTCTGAGTGAAACGCAGCGAATTGCGATTCAGTTTCGCGAAAATCCGTACAGTGTTGACATGAAGTGGATCGGCAATACCTCCGCAGCGAGCCGGATTTGCTACGTCAAGGACCGTTGGGTGAAGAATGGCCGACAGATGGCGCTCGTGGTGCCCAGCGGAGTGGGGGGGCTCATTCTTCCCGGAGGGATTAAGCTGGACATTCACGGGCGCGAGTTCCGGCGATCGGCGTCCCATTCGGTGGATGAGTTTGGATTTCGCAAGACGCTGGAACGATTCGTTGAATGGTGTGAGGCTGCCTCCGGCGATCCCGCATTCAGCCTGACCTATTCGGGCCGGGTCGAATTCGAAGGGCGGCCGCAGTACGCGTTTGAGCGTCGGCTGCCTGCGGCATCGCAGCAAACCAAGTATCCTGACAGGCTTTCAGTGATGTACGTTGACGCGGAATGGCTCGTTCCGATTGCTGTATGGAATTACGCCGATGAAGACAAACACGAAGTCAAGGGAGAGTACCTTACATTCGGCGTTACCTACAACGTGGGCCTTGCCGATTCTGATTTTGAATAAAGCTTGTCCGTCGAAGCATTTGAGGAATTACGATCCCCCTCGCGCCGCAAGCTCGATCTGAAGCGTCACATCCTCGGTGCCACGGCGCACCACTACAGAAACGACATCTCCCGCTTTCTTGTTGGCGGTGGCTTTGTAGTAATCCGACATTTTCTTGATCGGCGAACCGTCGAGGCTCAGGATTCGATCCCCTGACTTCATTCCGCCTTTGGCTGCTCCGCCCGTGGGTACAACCTCGCCGATCAGCCAGCCCGGCTTGCTCGAATCCTGTTCCGGATCGGGGAGAATTCCCATGACCACAGGGCTCGGCGGCGGGCCTCTGAAAATGCGTGCCTGCTTGTCGACTTCGATGTACTTCGGTCGTTGTTCGCCGGTCAACAGATCCAGCGTGACGTTTCCAACCAGAGTTGCGATTTGTGCCGCGCCCTTGGCGTTGATTTTCTCCACGTCATCGCCGGGTCTGTGGTAGTCTTCGTGAACGCCCGTGAAAAAGAAAAGCGACGGAACCTTGGCCTCATAAAATGATGCGTGATCGCTGGGGCCGCTGGCGCTGGGATCGGGAATGTATTTGATCCCTTCCGGCTGAACATGACGATCGACGACTAACTGGAAGGAATCGCCGGTACCCAGACCCTGAATCGCCAGTTCATTTTCCTCGATGCCCGGAGTCCAGCGCCCGATCATGTCCAGATTAATCATCGCGATGATGGACTGAATGGGGACCGTGGAATGTGCGGCATAGTGCTCACTGCCCAGTAGTCCGATTTCTTCTCCGGTAAACGCCATGCAGAGCAGACTGCGATTGCGGTTGGGCAGCCCGGCAATCGCTTCGCAGATTTCGACCACGGCGGCAGTGCCCGAGGCATTGTCGTCTGCGCCGTTGTGGATCTTGCCGTCCTGAATCCCAAGATGATCGTAATGGGCGCCGATGACGACGTATTCATCGGCCTGCGGACCGTTTCCGCGAACCAGCCCGATGACGTTTCGCGAGGGCCAGACGACTTTTTCGACCGCAACTGATCCCGAGATGCTGACGCCGGGAACCACCTGCGATGCCTTTTCACCCTTGTCGATGGATTCCTGAAGCGTCTTGAGCGCGGGCAGGCCTGCGGCGGTCAATACTTCGTCGGTCATGGATCGGGAAACGTGAACCAAAGGTACGTCAGCCACCCGGCTTCGACGACCGAACGGAAGCAGTTTTTCAGTGACGTCGGACTCGGGTGTCGTGTTCACGAAGAGAATGGCCGCGGCATCGAGCTCCACCGCTCGTTCGATCTTCTTATCAAAGAGTGCGCGTTCTCTCGGGGCGGGATCGGATTTGAGTTGCGGGGGCACGCCGCGAAGTACGATGACAACCCTGCCGGCTACATCGAGTCCTTCATAGTCGTCGTACTTTTTCTCGGCATCGGTCATGCCGTATCCCGCAAAAATCAGGGGAGCATCGAACGTGCCCTCTGCGGACCGCGAAAGCGGGACGAAGTCGACTTGCAATTCCGGCTTTCGGCTCAGATTGGTAATTTTCAGCGACGTGCTTGCACTGATTTTTGGGTCGCCGGGAATGTCGAACTTCTGAAAATAGGAGTTGCCATCGCCACCGGGCTTGATCCCCGCGGCGGCGAATTGGGCCGCCAGATAACCGGCAGCCAGGTCGATCCCTTCCGAGCCCGTTCCCCGGCCTTCGAGTTGGTCGTCAGCCAGGATGGTGATGTGGCGGAGCATTTCCTCCTCGGAGATGGCGTGCAGAGCCGGGGCCTTGGCTTCCGGAGTCGGCTGGACACTCGAGGCCGATTGGGGCTTGTCGTGGCCTCGCATTCCACGCGAGCAGGACACA
>JBJXGP010000106.1:0-11188 GCA_046160425.1 Planctomycetaceae bacterium | reverse complement strand
GTTCATCTTGCTCGCCCAATCGCTGATGTATTCGCGGTCGATAGCCGATCCTTTGATTCTAAGGACGCCGAGAATATCACGAATGTGTTTTTCTGATCCTCCTTCTCGGAAGTATTCCAGTTTCTTGAGGATCACATCTTCGGGTGAAGCAAACCAGGCGCAAACGTCACCGCCGGCGCTCAATTGAACGGCTCTCGCAAACCGCAGATGGTTGAATTCTGAATCGGTCGGGATCATGACGTCGACCTTCAATCCCGATGTCGTATGAATGATATTAAATTGACGCCGACTTTTGATCGCCCGCCGGACGGCATCTTCCGAGATATAGAACTCAGGAGGCTGAAACGTGTCACACAAGAGATTGATTTTTTCTGCGGACAACGACACGACCATATCAATGTCGATCGTAAAACGCGGTTCTCCGTAAGCAATAGTGGCCAGCGAACCGGTGACGAAGTAGGGAATCTGTTCCCGTTCCAGAAATCCGGCGACAACTCCCAACAGTTCAGACGGCCCCATGCGACATTCTCCGCGCGACTTGGCGTTGGAGTTCCTCTGGCGACCACTCGGGATGCTCGGCTTTGAGATTGCCGGCGATCATGTCTCTCGCGAATCGCCACATGCCAAAGGCGATCTGGAGGCGTTCGGTTTCCGACTTCGTGCGCAAAATCGCCGCCACATCGTCGTCGACAATCTCGAATTTTCCGGAATGGCCGCTCATCGTTTTACCTTGCCGCGTTCATGAATGCTTCTCCGAGGCGAGCTTTGAGCCTCGGCAGATCATGTTATCAGATCGGCCACTGTTGGGGAAACATGCAAGATGCTCCCCGGTGAAACGCCACAGTGGCTCTCGCCCGGTTTCCTCGGCATCGGCCAACGATTACACTGTCTCTGTTGAATTCTCTGCGAATTGATCTGACTGAGGTCATCGCCGGCTCTGCGATACGACTGAGGAATGTATGCACAACTCCTTGACCTGCTCACTCAACGGCGAAGCGTACGCCATCGATCGACTGCAAAATCTGAGCACAGCGGGGAAGCCGTTAGTGGCAGGGTATGATCTGGCGGCGATCAAGGCAACATTCACTCCCGATGTCGTGCGCCGGCGCGAACTGCGCTCGATGTGGAAGTTCTGGGACGTGCTGCCGGTGGACAAACCGGACGAGTCGGTGTCTCTGGGCGAAGGATTGACGCCGCTCATTCGCTGCGAACGGCGAGGGGTGTTTGCTCCGTATTCGCAACTCTTCATCAAGGATGAATCGTTCAATCCGACGGGGAGCTTCAAAGCCCGCGGGATGTCGGCGGCGGTGACGCGCGCCGTCGCGCTGGGGGTTCGCACGTTCGCTCTGCCGTCGGCGGGAAACGCCGGGGGTGCGGCGGCGTATTATGCGGCGAAAGCGGGGCTGCCGTGCTACGTTTTCGTTCCCGAAGATACTCCTGAAGCGAACATCATCGAAACGGTCGCGGCGGGAGCGCACGTGTTCCTCGTCAACGGCCTCATCAGCGATTGCGGCAAACTCGTGCGGCAGGCGTGCGATAAATTCGGCTGGTTCGATCTCTCGACGCTCAAAGAACCGTTTCGGCTCGAAGGCAAAAAGACGATGGGCTACGAACTCGCGTTCGACATGGCCTCCGAATTGGGGACGCGCGAGTTGACGCTCCCCGATGTGATTTTCTATCCGACCGGCGGCGGCACGGGACTCATCGGCATGTGGAAAGCGTTCGACGAGATGCAACAACTCGGCTGGATCGGTCCCGCACGGCCGCGCATGGTCGCCGTGCAGGCGGAGGGATGTGCCCCGATTGTCAAGGCGTATCGCAACGGAGTCGAGACCGCGGCGATGTTCCCGAACGCGCACACGATCGCTTCGGGCTTGCGAGTCCCCGCCGCTGTGGGGGATTTTCTCATGCTGCGGATTTTGCGCGCGAGTCACGGGACCGGCGTGACAGTGACCGACGATGAGTTGATGCAGGGGGTCCGCGAGATCGCTTCACAGCAGGGGATTTACGCCTGCCCCGAAGGAGGAGCCGTCTGGGCCGCCGCGAAGCAACTGACGGCGTCCGGCTGGCTCAAACCAGATGAGCGAATCGTGCTGTTCAACACCGGGACCGGGCTGAAATACAATCATCTGCTGGAGGTCAAAGGGTTGCCGCGGTTGGATCATGCGAGTGCGAAGGTAATGGATGAGATCGCGAAGCGCGTGATATGATATCGCTGGTTTACCTTCATTTGTTTCCACTTTGTGTATCACCGACTCATGGAACTGTGAGGAATCAAGTCATGAAACTTTCTCCAAGCAGTCTCACAGACGCGGAATACGTCGAGCGTGTTCGTAAAGGGATCGAGCAATGGGATCGCTGGAAGTGGTTTTTCTCTTCGGCCAGTATCTTTGTCGTGATAACCCTGGGATGGAGCTTGCATATGGGGATTCAGAAAATGCTTGGTCTTGCGTTACGCGCCAATGTGCCCAACGTATGGGATGGAATAATTTTGGGTGGAGCCATTGGGATCACAGTTGGTTTCATCATTGAGAATCTATTGAGCAACATGCTGCTCCCTCTATTTGAAGGCCAACGTACCGAACGAATGCTTGTGCAATATTATGATGCCGTACATGGAAAAGCAGGTGAAACTCAGAAATCAAATGCTGAGTTGTTTTGATCTCATGGGCGAGACACCGAATGCATAAATAAACACTGAGCGTTTCACGTGAAACGGCGGCAGAGATGCTTTGGCTCGCGCGCTCCGCTGCGGAAACCCTGCGCGTCGCGGCTAACTGCTAAGGCATTAATTCAACACTGCTTTCGTCGACTGCTGCATGATGTCGATGATCTGGTCGAGTTGCGCGTGCGTCGTGATCACCGGCGGGGCGAGGCAGAAGACGTCGCCGCGGAGGCGGCTGAACAGGCCGCGCTCCTGGGCGGCGACGTGGATTTTGTGGCCGATCTTCTGGTCGGCGGGGAATTCGGCTTTCGTGCCGCGATCCTTGACGTACTCGATGGCGCACATCAATCCCTTGCCGCGGACATCGCCGACGTGCGGATGATCGGCGAGCGCCGACTTCAAGCCGTCGAGAAGATACGTCCCCTTTTCGGCGGCTTGCGCGGGGAAGTCTTCTTTCTCGATGATGTCGATCGTCCGCATCGCCACGGCACAACCGACGGGGTGCGCGCTGTACGTGAAGGCGTGCATCCACGCCATGTTTCCCGAATCGAGGACCGAGGCGATCTGTTCGGTGATGCCGATCCCTCCGAGCGGAAAATATCCCGACGTGACCGCTTTGGCGAACTGCATGATGTCGGGGCGGACTCCCCAATGCTCGAGGCCGAACATCGTCCCCGTGCGGCCGAAGCCGGTGATGACTTCATCGGCCACGAAGAGCACGTTGTACTTGTCGCAGATTTCGCGGATGCGCGGGAAATAATCGTCTTGCGGGACGATCACTCCCCCCGCTCCCTGCACCGGTTCGGCGATGAACATGGCGACGGAGTCGGCTCCTTCCCTGAGGATCGCCTGTTCGAGTTCATTGGCGGCGGCGATACCCTGACTCACTCCCGCCGGCGCCACGTATCGATAAGGGTAAGGGGACGGAATATGCACGAAACCGGGGACCAGCGGCTCGAACATCGGCCAGTAATTCGACAGCCCGGTTGCCGACATCGCCGCCAGCGTCACGCCGTGATAACCGAATTGCCGGCCGATCACTTTTATTTTTTGCGGTTGCCCTTTGAGTCGCCAATAGAAGCGGGCGGTTTTGATCGAGGTTTCGGTCGATTCGCCTCCGCCGGAAGTAAAGAAGAAGCGCGTGATGTTCGAGCTGGTCAGCCGCGACAGGCGTTCGGCGAGTTCGATGGCCCACGGGTTGGAACTCCCCGCGTAACCGGAGCAGTAGGCCAACGTCTCCATCTGCCGTGCGGCGACTTCGGCGAGTTCTTTGCGACCGTGGCCGGCGACGACGTTCCACAAGCCCGACAACGCGTCGATATATTCCTTGCCGTCGACGTCGACGAGGATCGCGCCGTTCCCCTTGACCCAGATATGGGCCGACGATTCGTGCAATGCGCGATTGTGCAGCGGGTGGATGAGATGAGCGAGATCGTGCTGCAAGAGTTTTTCTTTATGCGTGGGCATGTGCCGTATCCTTACGCGGATTCACTGAGTCAATTTCTGAATGTCGATCGTGGTTAAGAGTGTCCCCGCAACCCCAGACGAAGCCATTGGCGAAGCGGAGCTTGGGAACGAGATGAACTCCGAGTCTCAACGAATCGGGGATTGAATGCAAGTCTCGCGAACTTTTTCCGGTGGACTCCCCTCAATATGATCGATTGTGATATGATGCAACGACGGAAACTGTCCCAAAACAAACCATAATCGATTGATGAAGGTGGATCGTGTCGCGAGATCAGGTTGTGCTGGCGTATTCGGGAGGGTTGGATACCTCGGTCATTCTCGGGTGGCTTCAGGATGAAGGTTACGACGTGCATTGCGTCTACGTCGACCTCGGCCAGCCGTGCGAAGATCGTGAAGCGATCTTGAAAAAAGCGCATCAATGCGGTGCGAAATCGGCGCGAATTCTCGACGTGCAGGAAGAACTCTGCCGCGATTTTGCCTTCCCCGTGATGCAGTGGCAGGCGACCTACGAAGGCCAGTATCTGATGGGAACCTCGATCGCCCGCCCGCTGATCGCCAAGGTCTGCCTGCAAGTCGGACGGGAAGTCGGCGCGGTTGCCTTCGCTCACGGTGCGACCGGCAAGGGGAACGATCAATGCCGCTTCCAGCTCGCGGCGGAGGCGCTCGATCCATCGATTCGCATCATCGCCCCCTGGCGACTCGAACGGTATCGCAAGACATTCCCCGGTCGCAAGGAGATGATTGCCTACTGCGAAGAGAAAAAAATCCCCGTCAAGGCCTCGATCTCGAAGCCTTACAGTTCGGATGAGAACTGCCTGCACATCAGCTACGAAGCGGGGTTGCTCGAAGACCCCGCAGTAAACGGACTCGATCTCGTCGAGTTCGGCATGACCGTCTCGCCGCAGTCGGCTCCCGATAAGGTCGAAGCGGTAACGATTGGTTTCGAGTCGGGTGTCCCCGTGAGCGTCAACGGCAAGAAATTGAGCGCGTTCCCGATCGTCACGACGCTCAACGAAATCGGCGGACGCAACGGCATCGGTCGCATCGACGTCGTCGAAAACCGTTTCGTCGGCATGAAGAGCCGCGGCGTGTATGAAGCTCCTGGCATGTCGATCTTGTATCAGGCGCATCTAATGCTCGAACAATTGACGCTCGATCGCGATCTGGTTCATCTCCGAGATCGGCTGGCCCCTGAAATCGCCGAGATGGTCTATTACGGCTTCTGGTATACTCCTAAAATGGATGCCCTGATGTCGTTCAACAAGACAACGCAACGTCCGGTGACGGGCGAGGTGATGCTGGGGTTGTACAAGGGGAACATCATGGTGCAGAGTCGGAAAAGTCCGAACAGTTTGTACGACGCCGACGTGGCGAGCATGGAAGCGGGAGGATCATCGTACAATCAAAGCGATGCGGAAGGCTTCCTGCGGATCATGGGCCTCCCGAGTCGAGTCCAGGGCCGCGTCTCGCCGCGTAAGTTTTGAAGTTATGCTAATCTTCAGTTTGACCGACTTCAATCCTTCTCCCTCCGGGAGAAGGTGGCCATTAGGCCGGATGAGGGTGCCTTGCAAGGATCATCGGCAATCGCCAGTCGTAAGTAACGGAAAATCAAAAACACCCTCACCCTGCCCTCTCCCGAAGGGAGAGGGTTAAGACAGCGCAACTTCAAAAAGCGCCAGCGAGGGAATCGAGAATTCAAGCAGGTCGAGTGCAACGTGGGACGGACTTTCGCCATTGGAGACATACACGGCTGCGATGTCGCGCTCGAGACGTTGCTCTCTAAACTCAGTCTGACGAGCGACGACACGTGTGTTGTCCTGGGTGACGTCATCGACCGCGGTCCCGATTCCAAAAGGGTCGTCGAGCAATTGCTCGACCTGAAAAAAAATTGCCGCCTGATTTTCATCATGGGGAATCACGAAGAGATGCTCTTCGACACGCTCGCCGGTGGAGATTGGAAACAAAGCTGGCCACTTTACGGCGGACACGAAACGATGCAATCGTATGGCGGGCGGCTCGATCAGATACCCGAAGAGCATCTCGAATTTCTCCGCTCAGGAATCGGGTACTTCGAAGCGGGAAAGACGATCTTCGTGCATGCCAATCTGGAACCGAAAGTCCCCTTGGATAAACAGTCGGGTGAATGGCTGCGCTGGGAACGGCTCACGGGAAATGAAAAGCCGTATGCCGTGGGCAAGCGGGTCATCTGCGGACACACCTCGTTGCATTCGGGCCTGCCGACGGTCTTCGAGGGCTGGGCCTGCATCGACACCTATTGCTACGGCGGAAAATATCTGACGTGCGTGAACGTCGACACCGATGAAGTCTATCAGGCGCGGCAGACCGGCTCGTTCCGCGACGGCTTGGCGCTCAACGATTTCGCATGAAGGATCGCCGACGATTGACTTGGTGCCGCTTGGCGATCGTCTACATTTTTTCTTCCGGGATCGGCTGCGATCCCCCGGCCTGTCGATAGCGTTTGATCGCATCGGGTTTGGTGGTGACTTCCAGCTTTTTGTAGAGGGTCGACAGCCGCATCTGAATCGTTCTGAGGCTTAACCCCATTTCTTTGGCGATCTGCCGATTGTTCAAGCCCCGATCGAGGTAAGCCAGGACTTGCATTTCCTGATCCGACAGGCTCTTGAGCACTTCGGAAGACGTCCGGCTTTCGGAATGTTCTGCGCGCCGGCGCCGATCGACTTCCAGGGCGTCGCGGATGGTCTGAATCAGCACCTGGGGCTGAACCGGCTTTTCCAGAAAATTGACGGCACCCATCTTGATGGCTTTGACGACCGTCTGAGTATCGGCGTATCCCGAAATCACGACGGTCGGTCGCATCGTGCCTCGCAGGGCGATTTGTTCGAGGAGTTCGAGTCCGCTCGTTCCCGGCATTCGAACGTCGAGCAGCAGGCATCCGGGACGATCGATGGTCACTCGTTCGAGATAGCGCTCTGCGGACGAAAAACTTTCCGACGGGATCGCCTGTGATTCGAGTAGTCGAGATAATGAATCGACAACGGCGGTATCATCGTCGACGATAAATACATTTGGCCCGGTATTCATGCGTGCGATCTCTCACTTCATGTGATGGGTAATGAAATTCGAAACGTGGCTCCCTGTTCCAACCGTGGTTCGTAACACAGCTCACCACCATGAGCATCGACGATGCGTTTGCTGATCGACAGCCCCAGCCCCAACCCGTCGTCTTTGGTCGTGAAGAAGGGATCGAGCAACTTATCGACCAGGTTTTCGGGGACTCCCGGTCCGGTATCGTGAACCAGGATGTGGATCTGGGAATCCCGCTGTATCGTCGTCAATTCAATCCGACGGTCCTGGGAAACCTGCGACAAAGAATCGATGCTGTTCCGCAGCAGATTCAGCAGCACCTGCTGGATCTGCACCGAATCGACACGGATGAATGGTAGATCGGCCGCAAAGTTCGTCACCAATTCAATATTGTGTTGATAGAACTCCGCATGAAGCAGCGTCAGAACTTCCTCGATGACTTGATGAAGATCGACGGTCGAACGATGCGAGACCGTCTTGCGGACCAATTGTTGAATGCCCCGAATGATCTGACCGGCTCGCAGCGACTGCTCTTCGATCAACTGCAAAAAATGCACGCACTCGCTTTTGCCCTTGAAATCGATCTTTGCAACCAGATCCTGTGCCGTGAACGTGTAGTTGACGACGGCGGTCAACGGCTGATTGAGCTCGTGGGCGATATTCGCCGCCATTTCGCCGAGGGTCGAGAGTCGAGTGGCGTGCGCGAGTTCGTCGCTCAGGCGCCGCGTTTGTTCCTCGGCCTGAACGCGTTTGGTGATGTCGACGCCTGCTCCCAGGATTTCGCGCACGTTTCCGCTCTCATCGCAGACGGGATGCACTGTGACTTCGAGCTGCATGATCTGGCCGGTCGACATCTTGATTCGGGTATCGAACCGGCTGGATTTGCCTTGCCGCGCATCGATAAACGCGGTTTGAATCTGTTCAGCGACGCTGGGGTCGTGGTTGATCCAATCGGTTTCCCAAATCTTTTTTCCGCAAAGCTTATCGGGTGAAAACCCGGGGCTTTCCAGAGCGGAGGCGTTGACCATACTCAAATCACCGTCGACCGTGAACAGCGTCAGGTAATACGGTATGCCGTTAAAGATCTTTCGCAGTCTCTGTTCGTTTTCCTGAAGTTGTTGACCGGCGAAGATTCGCTCGGTGATATCCCGCGAGACCGCGAGAATCGCTTCGATGTCGCCGGCCGCGTTTCGCAGCGGCGTGCCGATCGATTCCATCCATTTTCTGGTTCCCTTGAGCCCGGTCGCTTCGAAAACGATCGTCGCTCTTTCGCCGTTCAACACACGTTTTTCCCAATCCCGAAATTCATCCTTGAAGGGGGGATTGACCAGGTCGAGCGTGTTTAGGCCGAGAACCTGTTCGGGCGAATCGGCTTCGATGATTCTCAGGCCCGCGGGGTTCATCTCCAGAAGTTTGCCCTTGGTATCCGTGAGTTTGACGCATTCGGGCTGTGCTTCGAGGATTGCCTGATAGCGGGCCTCGGTCGACTTCAGGGCGATTTCTAACGCGAGACGGTTTTCTTCGTTCTCGTTTTCATCGGATGACGCCAGATCGAATTCGATCGCGATATCCTGTTGTGGTCCCGTTTCATTGCGCAGGAACAACGTCCGCAAACTCTCGGTTTCGGCGACCGCCGCGGCCAGAATGCTCGAGCGCGTGATGATGCCCGCGTAGGCTCCGTGGCGATCGCAGACTGCGATGGTCTCGATGCGGTGATCCCGAAAATGCTGTTCGGCCTCGGACAATAGAAGCTCGGCGTCGATGCAGATGAATTCCGCCGGTGGAAAGAGCTGTTCGAGAGTGGCGTCGAGAGGGGCGTTGCGCACGATGTCGGAGGAGATCACCCCGACGACCGCATGCTCGTTGAGTGCGACGATTCGCGCAGGCCGAGCGCGGGCGATGTCTTCGATCACCTTTGAAATCGGCTGGTTGTGGGGAACAGCAACCGCATCCTGACACAATCCGGAACGGATCGTCCAGGGAGCGGGACGTACATGTTCTCCACCCATGATCGCACCATCTTTTTTCATCATCGATTCTTGAGCGCGAGGAATGGCGATGATTGATTCAAGTGTTGCACAGGGATCAAAAACCGGTGGAAGACGAATCCGGTTTTTAGTGGCTAACGAGTTTTAATAAAGGCGACTTGAAATTCAGAAATGATAAACTCCTGCCAATGTGAACGCACAATGTGTACAAGTGTGTTGACGTGGGTTGTGTTTGTTAGCGGTATCGCACACTTCCCACTGCAACCGGTCATCTTTTTGTTCAAGGCTACACATAATCAGTGTGAGACGCAACGGGAAGGGGGGCAAAAAATGGAAGGAAGACACAATAGTTAAGTGTAAGGCTGGTTGCAATTTAACAGATTATCAGACCGCTTCGAAATTCGAGCGACAGCCAAACATCTCGCATGACAACAAGCCTGCGAATCCCCTGTTTTCAGGCTGCAAGTGAACTAAAAAATCACCGTTTTGTTATGACACGGCAGGCACGGAATTTTTCGGTTAATAGTTGTCTGGACAAATATTGTTTGGCGGTATATCATGCGGGCATGAACCAACGACATTCCACGTTAGTCCCACGATTCGATTCCCTCGAGCAGGAAGTCTTCCTCGGCTTGTGGCGCACCTACGATCGCCTGCGGATGCTCGAAGACGAATTGTTTGCGCAATTCGATCTAACCCCGCAACAATACAACGTGCTCCGTCTGCTCGAATCACATCAGCCAGAGGGGCTTAAAACCTTGCAGTTGGCATCGCGGCTGGTATCGCGTGCCCCCGACATCACGCGCATGCTCGACAAACTCGAAACGCGAGGACTCATCGAACGCGAGCGGCGAACCGAGAATCGCCGCGTCGTGGAAGTGCGAATCTCACAAGCGGGTTCCGCCCTCGTCAACGACATCGCCGAGCCGCTGAAAGACTGCCATGCGCGCCAATTGGGGCATATGTCTCCCGCCGAGTTGAAACGCCTGGCCGCGCTGTTGCAAACCGCCCGAAAGCCGCACGAACTCGCCACGAGTTACTGGAAGTAGACTCAAATTCCATCCTCTCAACATTCATTTCGTCCCACGACGAATATTTCAGCCATAGGAGATTGATCATGTCCCACGGAAACGGCACCATTCATGACGAGGTCGACGTCATCGTGATCGGAGGGGGGCCGGCCGGCTCGACCGCTTCGACGTTGATCGCCCAGCAAGGGTACCGCGTGCAACTCTTCGAACGCGAAAACTTTCCCCGGTTTCACATCGGCGAATCGTTGATCCCCGAAACCTACTGGGTTCTGGATCGGCTGAACATGCTTCCCAAAATGAAGGCCAGCCGATTCGTCCAGAAGCACAGCGTGCAATTCGTAAACGCCAGCGGTAAGTTGTCGGCTCCGTTCTATTTCTGGGATAACAAGCCTCACGAATGCTCGCAGACGTGGCAGGTTGTCCGTAGCGAATTCGACACCATGATGCTCAACAACGCCCGCGAACACGGCGTCAATGCCCACGAGGGGGTCCGCGTGCGCGACGTCATCATGGAAGGCGAACGGGCCGTCGGCGCGATCATTCAGGATGCTGAAGGTGCAACGCGAGAAATCCGCGCCAAAGTCGTGATCGACGCCAGCGGCCAGAGCGGCTTGCTCATGAATCGGTTCAAGCTGCGAATCTGGGATCCGGTCCTCAATAAGGGAGCCGTCTGGACGTATTGGGAAGGGGCGTATCGCGACACGGGCCGCGACGAAGGTGCCACGATCGTCCTGCAACTCGAAAATAAACAGGGGTGGTTCTGGTACATCCCGCTGCACGATAATCGCGTCAGCGTGGGGGTCGTCGCCCCCTTCGATTATGTGTTCGAAGGCCGCGGCAGCCACGAGCAGATCTATCATGAAGAAGTGGAAAAATGCCCCGCGGTCAAGGAACGCATTGCCAATGCGAAGCGGATCACCGGTTACTTCGCGACGCGCGATTACTCGTACCGTTCGACCAAAGTCGCGGGT
>JBJXGP010000105.1:0-4496 GCA_046160425.1 Planctomycetaceae bacterium | reverse complement strand
GGCGACACCCCTGCCTTTGCTGGTGAGTCTGAGGGAGCGATTTCCGCTGATTTCGGGCTGCTCCCATTAAAATACCGGAATAACCAAAAAAGTTGAGTCGCTGTACTATAACCCGACATTTTCCGTTTGGGTTGAGCCTGGAACTGATCCAGACTCGGATTGATGCCCACCTTAACATCGCGCCCCCCCGTGTCGAGCGTGCGGCATTTTCTTGCCGGTTTTCCGACTCCGGACACGGCTGAAATCCAGACCAGGGAGCCATCCTCTGCGACGATGTCGATCGTGATCGTCACGGTGAGATCACCCGCCTCGGCCGGGTGTACTGGTATCCCGATTACGCCGTGCGGGATGAGATCGAGGAACTCTTGCGAGACGGTGTCGTCATCTTCCAAGGAGTCGAGTGATCGTCAATCATCCATGTTTCATGCAACGTGGGTGGGCTGCATCAGGTTATTTGGAGAGCGGATTCTCGTCCGGCAGTTCTGCTGGCGGTTCACACTGACGGACGGCCATACTGACAGATTTGTTCGCCAGCAAATCGTTCACTCGCGAGTGGTACTTGTGAAGCGTATCGCGGGAACCAACAAAGAGAATGACCGAGAGCAGCACAAAACCGGTATCGAACCAGCCGAGCGGTGCCGTGAAGAAACCCAAGTGCAGACGTCGAGCCACGTACACGAAGAACAATGCCAATAAAGCGTTACCGTGGAATTGATAATATTTGTAATGAATCTCGTTGATCACATTGTACGCCTCCACGTTGTCCTGCAGCCGTGAAAAATCCCACACCGGTTGAGGTAGTCCCGTCCAGTGATGGATCGTATCGATGACGGCCCAACGCACCGTACTGACGGTGACCCCGGCGGCCACCGAGGCGAGAGTCACATACATGAAGCCGCCGACAGTGGGCGTCATTGTGCCCGATGCCGACAGCCATGACCTGATCGTCTCCGAAAAGTAGCTCATCCCCCACAGTACCATGAACCCCGGCACGAGATAGGCAATCAGGAGTCCGAAGTTGCTGGAGGAGACTTCTTTCATGAAGCCGAGGGACAATATCACGAACAAGAAGAGGCAGCAAAGGAAAACCCCGTACTTCGATCCCTCAGTCGAGTTCCGCACGACGGAGGAAATCCGCGAGAGAGATGCCATACACACGGCAGAAATCGGCCAACTCCACGATATCGATCCGGCGTTCGCCAGACTCGCATTTCGAGACGAACGAGGCGTGTGCTCCGAACTTTTTCGCCACCTCGGTCTGCGTCAGCCCCGCCGCTTTGCGGACTTCTCGCAGGGAAGCGAGCACTCGTTCATATTTTTTCGTATACCGTGATTTTTTCATGCGTGTCGAAAATTTCCTATTTTGGGTTGCGGCAAGATAACGACCGGAGTATAATTTCCCAACATAGGAATTTCCTAAGATGGGAAATATTGACTCGCAGGGATGTGCTGACAATGCTTAAACGAAGAGGGAGGTCGATCATGACCAACGGAGGCAGTCACAAGCCGCAGCCCCAATCCAAGGGGGATAAGTCGGCGAAGACAACCGCGACGACCAAGTCAGTAAAGTCGAAGACATGAACTGAGGGAGTCCACGCGGTGATTCACAAAAGCCCGGTTTGGGGAAACATTTCCTGAACCGGGCTGTTTTCGTCTTGGATGCCGAAATGGTCGGACCGACGAACGTCAGTCCGGGACTGATGAGAATTTGTGGTTTATAAAATTCTATCGTATGTCCCAATATGGCTCTCAACTGGCCGATCGCAATGCACGTCAGGCGGACTGTCGGGGGAGTCGTTGCAAGAGGTTAAGATAACGCTAGTTATGTTCACCTCTCTCGGACGATTTGGCTTCGGAAGGCCAAACTCACCAGTCAACTCCGGCAGGCGTTATGTTTGCCTTGGTCGAGCAGTTGACCGTGAAATCTGCGTCGCGTCGTTGATGCCGACAGATTCCACCTGTTCGTCAGCCATGATGGACTGCCGATGGGAGCACCACGCCGAAATGAGCGTGAAGATTGCCTGACCCCGTTTCTGGCGATACGATAAATGCCGTGGTGGCATGATCACGTTTGCGTTTCCATCGATTCTGGTGAGGGGGAGAAAACGCCCGTGACGTAACCCCACGATTCTGTTGTCCCGATTCCATTCAGGCCATCTTCCCCCATAGATTCTGAATGATGTTTAGTGATGCACCGTCTGCATCATGGGTACGTTGAGTATCCCGTGGTGCGAATCTCGGCACTACTCATCAGGTTTTGCATCTGTGTGGAATGATGTTGGAGATCGCCGCGTCCTTTCGATGGCTTGCTCAAGAGGTGAACTATGGTCGAATTCATCCGCACGGTGCTTCGGGGCTTTTTCAAGCTGATCTTGTTCATTGCCGTCTCCGGTCTGGCAGCGGCATTCATCGCGGGAAACTTCGCCGATCCATCGAATGAGAACACGGTCTTCATCGTCAGTTGGGTTGTCATCGGTCTGTTGCTGTTTGCCTTTCCCGAGATCTGGAAATGGCTGAATACACCCGTGTGATTCGGAAATCCCGCATTCACAAATAACAGTTACAAGGAGTCATCTCATGATAGGCCTGCCGAATCTTGGCAACAGATGCACTCGTCAAACTATTCCGTGGCGAATGCGATGCGTGCAGTTCTTCTGGTTGTCACTCTTGACGGGACTGACCGGCTGCGGCTGCAGTGCGACGACACCGGAGGAGGAAGTACGATCTCTCCAAGGCTGGTGGAAGGTCGATGGAGAAACGGAACCGATGGTCTTCGAGGGATCATCGGTCCGTCTCGGATCGACGACGTTCTCGATCACTGTCGATCCTGGGACAACTCCGAAGCAGATCGATATGGAAGTTACGACGGAAGACTCACGAATCGGAATCTATGAACTCGACGGCAATGACCTGAAAATTGCGTTCAATTCCAAAGTGCCCACGGAGCGACCATTGGCATTTGACGGCAGCGATGTTCACTGCCTAACGGCTCATCTCATGAGCGATGCCGACCGCGTTATGGAGGCACAGCGTCAGGAAAGTGCACGGCTGGCCAACGAACTTGCGGAGGCGCGCCGTGAGATACAGGACTTGAAGAACAGCGTCGAGGCACAACAGCACCAACAACCGCCACCGGTGATTCAGGTTCAGGAGCCGAGTATTCATATCGAACCTGAAATTACCTTTTCATCGACGCCAGCCGCCAGTGCCGCCGATGTGATCGTTAAATCCGTATCCGTCTACTCGACCAAGGAAGACGATGCAGCCTGGGATGCCTTCGATGGGGCACCTGATCTGAAGGTCTACATTGAACAGACCTCGTTGTTCGGTTCGTCGTATGAAACCGGCGTCGAGGACGATACGTTTTCTGCGACCTTTAACGCCAAGGCCATTCGTGTCACTGCAGGCGACACCATACGTGTCGTCGTCTATGACAACGACGCCTTGGCAGGTGACATCATCGGCGAGTACACGAAGGAGATCACGGAAGACACACTGCGAGAGCGGGTAGTCTCGTGGTCATTCGGTCGGGTGTCATCCCTGGAACTAGAATTTCAGCCATGAGTGAGCATCAGAAAACGCTATCACGGTGAATCCGTGCCAGTGGCCGACTGCTGCTCACGTTTCCGGAAATCTGTAAGTGGCTTAATGCACCGCGCTGAGGGCGAGTCGCAGCAGTCGCGAGAGAATCGAGGCGATCGATGAGTTCCGCTTATACATACTGGTCGCGCTTGCTGCCGGTCGTGGGCTCGAATGTGGCTGTGGTCATGTTGGCCTTCGCCGGGCTGGCCGTCGTGCATAACTTCACGGATGGAGCGATGTTCATTTTGCTGCTGGTCGTCAGTCTGCTGCAGGGGGGCTTGATGGTCCGAGCCTTCGGCCCGGTCGCCGGCAGTGAGAGCGGTCTCTCTCTCGGCGGCCAGATTGTCGGCTGGATTGGCTTTATCGGCTGGTTCGTCGTACATCTTGTGAACGCGGGGATCGCGACGCCGAAGTCCGTTCCCGAGGCCTCTTTCATCGTGCTGGCCGAAGTATTACTTTACGGAGTTGTGCATACCATCCTGCTCATCCCCTTCTATACGGAACCGATCCGGGAACACCGACGGAGGCGGCAAGAAGCCGTCAGCGTTGCGACAAAGGCTCGATCGCACGATCAATCACGCAGTGATGAGGAGGCACGGCGAAAAACGGACCAGCAGCGACGTGATGATGCCCGACTCGAGTGTCAACTCTACTACGATCGCCATGCCGACCGGTTCAAGTTGAAGTTTCCCCGGGAACGACTACAGGAATATTTTGCGGCGTACATGACCGATGCGCATCCGACAGAGGCTGTGGACCAGCGGGCCAGACTGCTTTTGGAAATGCTCCGGGAACAACTGCAGGGACAACCAGGGGGCGCGGTGGCATTTGGTTCGCTCGCGGACATTGCGACTCACTTTTCCACGCAGCGGGTGGAATTGGAAACGCTCCCCTACGACGAGGAGACCCGCGAC
>JBJXGP010000104.1:0-8960 GCA_046160425.1 Planctomycetaceae bacterium | reverse complement strand
GGATGGAAGCAATCCTGAATTGTTTCTTTCCGGCGTCAGCAATGTTTACGATTTGGAGATTGATTCAACGGAAAACAAACTTTATTTCACGAGTGCAACAAAATTGGGACGAGTGAACCTCAACGGTACTGGTTACGAAGAAATGCTGTCGTTAAGTGGAGAACGATTCGGTAAAGGACTTGCGCTTGCACTGGAATCAGAACCGGTGCCGGAGCCGTCGAGCGTTGTACTTCTCATATTTGGAATGCTGATCTCTGGAATGGAGCGATTGATGCGTCGTAAGAAAAGACACAACGGCCATGTTTCTGACGTGATCTGATAGTTTTGCTTAATCGTGAATAATATAGACGTGATTGTGACGAATGACATTCCACCAAATCATGGATGTTGTCATGACAGCGAATCAGAACACAAACACGAATAAACCGTCACCGTTGGTGCCTGATTACTACTCTCCAGAACCGTCGTCATGGGATCTAAGCCAAGAGAGACAATTTATCGAAAATCTGTTGTGTCAACGGTTCAACTTTCTCTTGGTATTTTACTCTTTGATTGTTGCTGGTTCATTAACGACGAGCGTGTTTGCCAATTTCATTGCTGTCCTGTTTCTTGGTGCTTTGATATGTTCGCTCCTTGTTCTGCCGACCGCAAGAGCCCAGTACAGGCTCAATGCCATACTCAATTTTCTAAAGCATCAGGATGGCCATGCCTGTAATATTTCTGATAAGTTGATCGAAGATGAGAAATCACTTGAGGGACTTTGCTGTTGCTTGAGACTGATCGTCAAATATAGCCAGCGAAATTGGATAGGCTATTGGATTCCAATGCTCTGTGCCGGCACGTTATGGTTAGCGTTTTTCATGGCTTTGTGTGGTGCTCTCAAGCCTGGGCAATGTAGTTAAAGCATCAAAACGCTCCGCTACGGAAACCCTCCGCGTCGCGGCTAACCATTTTCGCACCCCTTCTCCCTCTCGTCCCCTCCCCCACTCGCTCTTTTCCTCCTTGACCGAACTGGGGTTGCCTGCGACAATATTGCTGTATCGCAGACAATTTCATTCCACACCCGTTCTGGAGGAATCCATCTCATGCGGATCACTCTTTCTATCGTTGCTCTTGGTATCGCCTTGTTGAGCATTAGCGCTCTGCAGGCAGCACAAATTCAGGGCGAATACATCGAAGCCCGGTCGTGCGATGTCTATACCGGCCCCTGTTTTGCCAATGCCGAGATGGACCTCGCCGGTAAGGAAGCGGTCATGGCGTGGAAAGTCGACCAGGGGAGCTGGAATTCGGTCTCGCTCGATGGGCTGGGCGTCGTTCTGGTCGTCAAGTCGCAAGGAACCTTGGGGAACGACGGCGTCTTCGCCATGAACGCCGGGAAAATCAAATCGGTGATCGTCGTCGATGAACGGGCTACGACCGAACAGCGATTGGCCCTCGTCGATTTCGTCAAGGAGTCGGCGAAAGACCTCACGAACGACATCATTGACATCAAGCAGGCGCCGATCAATCTCGTCAACGATCACCTCACCGGCAAGTCGAAGTTTTCGGCCGGCGATCTCGCGAAGATCGAAACACGCGGGATGAAAAAGGGAGATTGCGTCTGCGCCAACGAAATCGTCTACTATCAGCCGCTCACCGAAGTCGAAAACTTCAGCCCGGCGTATGCCATGAAGAACTCCTATCAAGGTGATGGACTGAACGGCAAATGGAACACCAGCGGCAAACGCGGTGCGTTCATCGCCACGTTCCGCAAGTAAGCCGTCAACAGGCGAGCGCTCCGCTGCGGAGACCCTTCGCGTCGCGGCTAACCTCAATGCAACCCACAGACGGGTGAACCGGATGTGGGTTGTGTCGTTTTCATGCCAGTCGCGGCCATCGGAATTTTTTTCTCGCCAATGATTGGCTATAATATGCCGAAGCAGTTTCGTCCCGAAATCTTTTGAAATTCACCACGACCATCGGAGAACATAACCATGTCGATTCGCACCATGATTGCTCGCACTGTTGCCGGTCTTTTGTTGTCGTTATCGCTGCTGACCGCAGCGAGCGACGCGGCGACTTTTACCATGAAAGCGGTCGAGCGAGTCCCTGAAGGGCTTTCCACGGAAATCACCGGACTGCTCAATCCGCAGGGATACGAAATCGCCAACGAGAAAGGTGTCGTCGTCAACGTCTGGCTCGCGCAGGCCTCGCCGATCAAGGGCGAGTTCAAGCCGACGGGGAGCGTCAAATATCCATATGAATCGGGAGAGATCATCGGGGCGATCGAAGTCATCAAGGGGACGAAGTTCACCGACTTCCGCGGACAAACCGTCAAGCCTGGCGTCTATACGCTCCGTTACGGCAAACAACCGGTCGACGGCAACCACGTCGGCACGAGCGAACTCGCCGATTTCCTCTTGGCGCTTCCCGCGAGTCTCGACAAGGATCCCAAGCCGATCGCGACCCCGAAAGATTTGGCGAAGAAGAGCGCCAAATCGACCGGTTCGAATCACCCCGCGATATTCTCTCTCCAACCTTCTGAAGCCGCTCCCGAAATGGCCGAACTCGTTCACGAAGAAAAAGATGAATTCTGGATCCTGAACGTCGCCGGGACCGGAATCGTGAAAGACGAGAAGCAACCGGTCCCCATCCGTCTCGTTGTGATCGGCCACGCGAAAGAGTAGTTTTCCCCATGCCTTATCATGTTTCAACAATTCGCTGCTCACGCGATCGCCGGGGGAAGTTTTTTTCTCCGGCGTTGTATGCATTCGTTCTGTTCGTTGGCGTCGGAGTCATTGTGGCGGAAACGCCCAATGAGAAAAAGCCGGCGGCGAAGAAATCCAAATCGTTCACCGCTGACGCCGACGATGCGGAGTCGGAAGTCAAACGCTTGAAGCTCAAGAAAGAGCTGTTTCGGGGCGAAGTGATGATGCTCCCCGAGGCGCTCGAACTCAAGGGGGTCAAATCGTTCTCCGAGCAGAAAGAACAGGCGGTGCTCGTGACTCCCGATGAGGAGGTGATCCCCATCATCGCCGACTGGCGTGGGAGAGCGTTCTTTCAAGATAAACGCCTGCGAAACCGCAAAGTTGAATTGATCGGCACCCGCCGGCCGGGGGTTCCTTATTTACAGGTGCTGGGGATTTACACGTTCGATGAAAAAGGAACGCGCATGCACACCGATTACTGGTGCGACATCTGCTCGATTCCCATGTACGAAATCAAGCCCTGCGATTGCTGTCAGCAGGAGATCCGTTTACGATTTCTCCCGCAGGACTTGCCCGATTACATCCGGGATTAGACCTCGTTCTCACGTTCATTCCCCCCGTCATTGATGGGGGGCTAAATAAGAGAGCAACACATCATTTAGCCCCCGGCGAGTCGCCGGGGGTTTCCCATGAATTCGCACCATCTACGACTGACTTCCATGTCCCACTCACTCAACGAACGCAGTCTGACTCTGCTCGAGTCGATAACCGGCCAAGCGGGGGATCTCGGCATCGGGTTGCATCCCCTGGCGGGTGGCGGAACCATTTGGGATTTCGGCGTGCATGCTCCGGGAAGTCTTGCCGCCGGGTTGCTCTTATCGCGCATCTGCCTCGCCGATCGCGCGACCGTGACCCTCTCAACAGGGGATATCGGCGGTACGGCGTGGCCAATGCTCACGGTGCAGGTCGATGCTCCGGTTGAGGCGTGCCTGCTGAGTCAGTATGCGGGATGGCAGATTTCCGTCGGCAAATATTTTGCAATGGGTTCGGGACCGATGCGGGCCGTCGCGGCTCGCGAAGAATTGTACAAAACGCTCGCATATCTCGAATGTCCGACGCGCTGCATCGGCGTACTCGAAGGGCGGAAACTCCCCGACGATGCCGTCGTGGCCTACATCGCCGAGAAGACGAGTCTCCCCGCCGATCAGATCACGTTGTGTATCGCGCCGACGGCGAGCCTCGCCGGCAATATGCAGGTCGTGGCCCGTTCGGTCGAGACGGCACTGCATAAACTCTTTGAGCTCAAGTTCGATGTCCGCCGCATCATCGGGGCGATCGGTTCGGCTCCGCTGTCTCCCGTTGCGAAAGACGATCTGACGGGGATCGGCCGCACGAACGATGCGATCCTGTACGGCGCACGGGTGACGTTATGGATTACCGGTGACGATGCCTCGGTCGCCGAGATCGGGCCGAAAGTCCCATCACAATCGTCGCCGATGTACGGCAAACCGTTTCTGGAAATATTCGAGGAAGCAGGACGCGATTTCTACCAGATCGACCCGCACCTCTTCAGCCCGGCGGAGATCGTATTCCAGAACGTCGAGACCGGCAATGTGCAGCACTTCGGTTCCCCTGCCCCGGAAATCCTGCGGCGATCGTTTCTCGGTAACGCAAGTCGTTGATGCGGAATTGTAGCTGGCCTCTTTGAGGCCGGACCGAATTCGCAGATCTCGGCTACAATATCATGCCATTGAAAAGTTGGGACCACATGCAGATCGCCGTTCTGGGGAATGAAGGAAGCTGGTACGTCGCCGACCTCGAACGGGCCGGGCGCTCGCGCGGGCATGTGGTGCATCGGCTCGATTTTCCACGACTGACCGCGAACACGAATGTCACTGGCCGGGCGCTGGTCACATGCGGCGATGTTTCGCTGTTTGAGTACGATGCGGTGATCGTCCGCACGATGCCCCCCGGTTCACTCGAACAAGTCGTTTACCGCATGGATGCTCTGGCAGCGATCGAAGCGCGTGGAATTACCGTTCTCAATTCCCCTAAGTCGCTCGAATGCGCGGTCGATAAATATCTGACGACGTTTCGCCTCGCCCAAGCGGGGCTGCTCGTCCCACCCACGATCGTCTGCGAGGATGAAGAATCGGCACTCGCAGCGTTCGAACAACTCGGCCGCGACGTGGTCGTCAAGCCGTTGTTCGGCTCGGAAGGTCGCGGCATCTTGCGGGTGAGCGATCCCGATTTGGCGCTGCGGACGTTTCGAACGCTGTCGCGTTTGCAGGCGGTCCTTTACATCCAGCAGTTCATTCCGCACGCGGGATACGACCTGCGCGTGATGGTCCTTGATGGGGAAATTCTCGGCGGCATGCGGCGCTACGGCGACGGCGATTTCCGCACCAACGTCTCCCGCCAAGGCCGCGCCGAACCGGTGGAGTTATCTCCCGACGAGCGACAATTGGCCCTCACAGCGGCGAAAGTAACCGGTGCAAGATTCGCGGGCGTCGATCTGCTGTATGGACCAAACGGAGAATGTTACGTAATCGAAGTCAACGCGGTCCCGGGATGGAGGGCTTTTTCGCGAGTGACGGGGATGGATGTGGCGGGGATGGTGATGGAGAGGTTAGAAAAGTGAGTGAACCGAGCGGCCACGATTTTCGTTTCCATGAGATGATCCCAGTGTTCTGCACGAGAAGGGGCAGTTGTCATGGATAGCAAGCAAGAATCCTGTTACAGAAAATCTGTCCTTCCGTTCGGAATATTCATGGTCGTCGCTTCCATCGTTTTCGTCATCAGCGCGTTCATATTCCCAGATGACAAGATTCACGTTCCAGTTATAGCGACACCCTTTTTGAAGCGTCTCGTCTTTTCAATTGTGGGCATCATTATCGGCGTGATTGGAATCGGTTTGATCTGCTTGAAGAAATGGGCATGGTACGGGTTAGTTCTCTTTTTGATATTGGGTTTATTGCTGTGGTTAATCTCTTTCTCGGTGCAGATTAAGAATGGCCAGATGACGATTGCAGAAGCTTCCTTAATAGGCGGCTTCAATATTCTGCTTTACTGGGGAATTCTTCACATCACAGCGCCTGCCTTTCGAAAGTGAAACCTCCCATCGGCAAATTCTTGACTATTCGCCCGTCAACGCCTCCCGATGCGGTTTCGTCAACTCGATAATCTCCTCTCGATCGGTCGTCGGCAGGTACGCGGCGCGCATGATGAAACCGTAGGCTTCGCCGACTTTGTAGTCGGGGATGAACCACTGGAAATCCCAGGCGGGGTTGTTGGCTCCGCCGCCGCTGGGAGACTGCGCCAGCCAGATTTGGTCGCGCGGGCGGAACATCTGTACGAACGCCATGCCGTGGCTGATGCCGTAATACCAGCCGTCGGTCGCTTCGTATTGTGAGGGGTGATTGACGAGTTTGAGCGGGAACTCGGCATCGATCACCGGGTCGAACAACCGGACATGCGGGGGATGCGTCGCCTCGACGCCGTGCTGCGGCGTGACCGCTTTGATCCAGTCGGGAGTCTCTTTCGTCCCTCGTTTACGACCGATGAAATGGATCGCTTTGTCTTCCGGCTCGTGGATGTAGCTGGCCCAGAACAGGCCGATGTATCCTTGCGAGAACGTCTTTTCACGGGGGATGCATTCGAACGTGTATTCGATCGTTCCGTCATCAAGGAGTTGATATCGGCCGCAACTTTCGAGTTTCCAGTTCGGCGACGGGGGCTGATACAGTTCGACGGTTCGCTCATCGATGAGGCGCAGTTCCATCGGGGCGACGCGAGGTTCGAACGATTCCTTTTTAATGGCGAGCGTGCCGTCGTGAATGTGCTCGTAGTTGAGGCCGGCATAATTAGGGACGAACAGATTGTCCGTTCGTTTCGCGTGCCGCAATACGGCGACGCCGTTGTAACCGGCTTTGTGTCCCGGGACATTGGGAGTATCGACCGGTCCGTTATCGACAATCACGGTGGTGACGTCACCTTGCCGGAGTTCGACGAAGTGTTCTTGCGAGACCATGAATTTGACCGAGGCATTCGTGAGGCTGGTGACCCCTGGGGCGGCGAGCGGGTGAGGTTTTGTATCAGCACTGAAAACAAGCTGAGAGATGAGCATCAGGAGAACAGACATGAGTGATCCTTTTTGTCGTGGTTTTGCTCGCGTGCAAGGATTTGGTTATGATCCGGATGAAAAAGCAATGGACATTGTGTTCAGCATTTAACATTACCACGAACATGACGTGAAGTCATCTACGGGACGATCATGCAGACCGAACAGATTGCCTTGGCGTTATCGAAGCACTTGCCAGGAGTGATGCGCTGGGCCGCGGCGCTGGCGAAACAATTGAGGAAGCATAATATCGCCCTCGATGGGAAATCATCGGGGAATGCGAATACCGATGCCCTGACGCTCGCCGACTTGACCGTGCAGGAACTCCTGGTCGGTGCGTTGCGGGATGGCGACCCTGTCTTTCGGCAATGCCGATTGGAATGCGAAGAGACGACGGGGGATCTCGCGCGGTTTGCGAGTCAATCACCGTATGTGATTTCGATCGACCCGATTGACGGTACCAAGCAATACCGCGACCGGACCGGGAACGGTTACTGCGTGATGCTGCATCTGCGGACGCGAGAAACGGTGCATTATTCGCTGGTGCTGATTCCCGAACTCGGCGAATATGGAACGTGGGTTGAAGTACACGGTTCGCGGATCGTCTGCGGTCCTGATGATCCATCGCGACCGGCGGTCAATGTGTTGTCGTCGATGTCGGGAATTGAGCGGAGTCATCTGTCGCTCGGCAGAAAAGTTTATCTGATTGGTTTCCAGCAGCACGACGTCGACCGTGCCAAACGGGTGACGGAAATCGGACTGGAGGGAGTCCCCCCTGACGAGATGCCCGGCAGTATTTACGAGTTGATGGCGCATGGGACTTTTGGCGGGTCGCTGATCCATTCGCCGAATGTTTACGATTTCCCCGTCTCACTGCACATTGCCCGCGTGTTGGGAGGGGATGCGGTCTGGGTCCACAATCGCCAGCCGGTCAATTTTGCGGAGGTCTGGCTGGACGAGCGGGCGCACATGTTTCGCTTGCCGGGAATCGTCGCGTGCAGCCCCGACCGTGCGACGATGGATCGCCTTTGCACGCTCGCCAAAGATTGGAATCCCGTGCGGTACGTTGTCGATTAGTGTCGCGCGGCGACCGCGATATCGTGAGGTGCCGCCGTTCCAACCGGAGTCTTGACCGCTTCGACGATGATCCCGCCGATCTTCAGCAGCCGATGAAAGGGAGTGAAATAGATCGGTTTGTTCCATTGCAGACCAACTTTTTCACACGCTTCCCGCAGTTCCTGGCGATTGTAGGTTCGGCACTTCCAGGTATGGCTGGTCATCAGGCCGGGAATGCTGTCCTCGGTGGTGAGTATGAGAACGCTTCCCCCCGGTTGAAGCACGCGATGTATTTCGCTGAGACCGGGAGCGGGATCAGGCAAATGCTCGATGACCCAGCCGCAAGTGACGCAATCGAACGATTCGTCGGCGAATGGAAGTTTTGTCAGGTCGGCCGTGATGTACGAGGGGCGATCGCTTTTCAGGCGGTCGCTGGCCCGTTGCAGCATCTTCGTCGACAGATCGCAGGCGACGATTTTCACGTCCGGCCTGGTGACTTTCATGACGTGGCCGAGAATTTGTCCGGCGCCCGAGCCGACATCCAGAATGCGATGGAATCGAGAGATGTCGAATTTTCGACTTTTGAGAATATGTCCGATCAGCGGTTCATGAAGCGAGACAAGGCTTCCGAATGCCAGCATGGCGCCGGCGGGTCCGTCATACAAGCTGCGGACGCGGTGTCGATATTGCTTCAGGCTCGTCCCTTTGAATTCCATGATCCGACGAAGCTTCTTTTTGGGAGAAGGGGGAGGACTGGTTTTCATAGTTCGCGTTCCCAAGAATTTTCGGGCCGAGTCGTCATCTTTTTCGTTCACTGATCTGCCATTGTACAATGCGATTGAAGTTCATTGGCGACAAATTGGGGTTTGAGCGATCTAATCCGTTGTTGAGTGTGCTCTGATGGAGAGGGAACTCAAGCCTTATGCCATTCTTTTGAAAATCACAGAATTATCGACCTGGCCTGAGGATACATGACCGATCCGACAGTCATCCCGCTTGAATGCACGCAACAACGCGACTATGATTGGCTAAACCTGCCGACGAGACCGGCACATCTGAATTCAATCGCTAACTATCAAAAATTTATATCTTTTCCG
>JBJXGP010000103.1:0-9715 GCA_046160425.1 Planctomycetaceae bacterium | reverse complement strand
GTCGCGGGTGACGGCTGGGTCATGATCGGCGATGCGTTCGGATTCCTCGATCCTCTGTATTCCTCAGGAGTGCTGCTCGCCCTCAAGTCGGGCGAAATGGCCGCCGATGCCGTCGTCGAAGGTCTGCGGACAGGAAATCTTTCGGGCGAACAACTCGGCAAGTGGGGGCCGACGCTCAACGAAGGGATCGACCGCATGCGACGCCTCGTCTGCGAATACTACGACGGCTTCAGCTTCGGCAACTTCATGCGGAAACATCCGGAAATGAGGGGCAAAGTGACCGACTTGCTGATCGGCGATTTGTTTACCGACAAGGTCGACGTCGTCTGGGAACCGATGGAATCGCTCTATGACGAGAACAAGGATGCCCCCAAGCCGTGGGACGCGGGAACACCGCAGGAGATCTTTGCCAATAAGCTCAACGAGCTTTATCTTCCCGAGGGGGTGAAGCCGTAGCGATGAGGGGTCGAGGGGTGGAGTGATGGAGTGGTAGACGGACCGATGGAAGTTCTAACGCGCCTCGATCTTCTCAGCGGGTAGCGGGTAGCCCCGGTTGCTCGCAACCGGGGTCGGGCAGCGACAAGAGGCCGGGGAACCTTCGCACAGACAAGAATATCTGTGTCACCAGAGGTATTCGCGAAAGTCGTTTTTTGCGGTGCGTCGAGACGCACCCTACAGGACTAACGCGCCTCGATCTCCTCTTCCTCTTCGATTTCATCGAAGGGGATCTCGACGTCTCCCGTGAGGCGTTTGATGACGACGGTTGCGTACGAGCCTTTGGGCAATGAGAATCCGAGGCGGAGTTTCATTTTTCCCTGGGACTCTTCATCAGGCTCGATCGATGCCGTCGGTTCCCCCGGCCGGATGATCGCCGCTCGCCGGCCTTTGGAAAAGAAGCTGTCGCGCGGATACTTGACGCGGATCTCCCGCAGTGCCAGTTCCAGCTTACCCAGCACCCGTTCGATAAAATCGAGTTCGGGGCCTTCGGGCAAATGTTGCCGCGCGCAGGGCAGCGGAATCGTCAAGGTCGCGATTTTTTCCAGTGCGTCCGCCGACAGCCGGGAATAATATGGTACGGTTCCCAGATGCATGCGCACCGGGAAGAGCTGATCGACGGGACAATTTTCGGTCAGCCAGTTTTCGAGCAAGACATTCCACAAATAACTTTGAAACGCGGCGAGATACAAACTCCGCAAGTCGACACGAACTCGTGCCCACGCGCCGCGAAAATTCGTCGGATGATCGACAAGATACGTGACGATGCTGCGCCGATGCGATTTCGGCAGCTCGGCTTTGCAGAGGATCCAGTCTCCCCAGTGCTCGCGTAGAAATTGTTTCGCCGAACGCTCTTGTGAGCGGTCGAAGGGATGCGGGTCGGCGAGCGCGAGCCACAGCGCCCGCTCGTAGTTCCCTTTGCACCAGGCTTGCCCGACGAATTCACCCGACTGGCCGACCGAGCCGAACCGCTGGTCGTCGAAATAGTTGGGAACCCCGCAGTCGGCGACGTCGGTCAGATTCTGCTGCGCGAGTGCGGCGGCAGCGGGAGTCAGGTCGCGAAGGACGATCTCGAAGCGATTCCCCGCAATCTCGGCGGCGGTAAACGGGCGAGCTGTCTGGCCGAGGTACGTTAGCTCGATCTGCGCATGTTCGAAATTTCGATGCGGTCCCTGCTGGATCGTGATGAACTGTCGCGTCACGGCATGCTTGTCTTTGAGTCCGCCGTATGAAATCCGTCGGCGTTCGAGTTGCATGCGGCGGGTGATGACGTCGATTGCCTCCATCGTGCCGATGGACGTTTTCGTCATGCGATAGAGGGCATACGAGCCTTTGCCGGGCGCGACATTTGTGAGTTCTTCGACCTGAAAGTCGTGGGGAAAGCGTTTGACTTTCATGGGGGGAGGTATCCGGTTCGTGCCGGAGAGGGGGACACGTCCCTGAAAAAGAGTGGCACTGCTGGCTTGCTCAGCAGTAAAGCTTATCACCGTTGGAAAAGCACCGGGTGGATAAACCACCCGGCTCATGAATCTCGGCAGTTGATCATTTTTCAACGGGACGCTAAGCGGGGGGAGCATCCCCCGGTCGGCGTGGCGGAGCGAACTTGATTTTTTCGATGTAGCGGACAATCCGTTTCGACTTGCCATCGAGCCGGCCGGTACACGCACCGATCGCCCGCACGATGAACTGGTAGTGCAGGCCGTAGTCCGCATCAAGCTCGACCTCCATATCCTTGGCGAGCGGGTTTCCCGGCCGGCCGATCATGCGGAGGATTTCGCTGTTGAGTTGCAGGAAGGCTCGCTGATCGTTACCCAGATTGCGCTGGCCGAGGCGAAGCTGGCTGAGCGTGCCGTCGGCATTGGCGACGAGACGGACCTTGATGTCGGGCATGGGCTTGTCATCGGCGGCGACTCCGCCGGAGATCGGCATGTTGACGCTGAAATCCCCTTCAGGAGCGACGATCTTCAGTTGCAGCATGAAGAAAATCAGCAACTGGAAGACGCAATCGATCATCGGCGTCATTTGAATGTCGATTTTTTCCATGATTGATCCCGTCGCTCAAATCGTTCGAAAGTGATGAATTCCAATATTCCTAATGTCGCGAGAGACGCCGACGTTAATTCTCTTCTTGTTCGGCGGAGAGGGCGAATTTTTCGAATTCGGCTTCTTGCGCCATGCGGATTAACTCCTGAACCATTCCCGTAGGAATCTCCGAGTCGGCGCGAACCAGGATCGTCACTTCCTTGGGATTGATATTGCGCTGCTTATAAATGCGGGCTTCGGTTTTCAGGCGGGGACCGAATTTGAGCACGGGGATCTGTTCGCCCATCAGGAGGACTTCCGGTTCGGAGATGATCTTGCCTGATTTATCGCGAATGTAACCCATGTTGACGACGATCTTGTGCTCGCGCTTCGATTCGTTGGGCTTGGCCAACATGTCTTTGGGGAGTTTGATCCGCTCGTCGGCCTGCGTCTGTTCGAAATTGATCACGACCATGAAGAACGTCAACAACTGAAAGACGACGTCGATCATCGGCGTCATGTCGACGTCAGGGATGAAAACATTCGATAACTTCAGCGGTTTTTTCATGGAATGAACTCGTCAGTCAAAAACGATCAGGCGTAAATCGGAAGAGCCATTGTCGGCACGAACCCGCGAATATCGGTGTCTTGCCGTGTCGTCTCAGGCCGGCGTCGTTTGCGTGGCGGTGGTCGTCGTGCTCGATGCGCCGCGGCCGACGGTCGAGAATCGATTCATCAACCCTTCGCTAATCATACCGATTTCGAACATGAAACGTATAGAACGATTTTTCATGAAACCGAAAAATACGATCGCGGGAATGGCCACGACCAGACCTTCCAGCGTCGTGACCAGCGCCATCATGATCCCTTGCGCCAATTCGGAAGGCTTCGGCTGCGAGGTCGAGTTTGCGATGACGGCGAAGGCCGCGATCATACCCTGCACTGTCCCGAGCAGCCCGAGCATGGGGGCGATCGACCCGATCATCGCCAGATAGCTCAACCGGTGTTCGAGCGCCATGTTTTCGTCGGTGCCGACGTCGTGCATCCCTTCCAACGCATCGTCGTAGCCGCGATTCAGTCGGCTCAGTCCGGCGGCGAGAACGCGAGAGACGACCGAACCGTCGTTCTTCGCCAATTCATAGGCTCCCTGGTAATCCTTGGCGTTGAGTTTTTGCTCGAACGCTTCCAGAAATGACGGGGGGAGCATGGAATCTCTGCGGATTGCCAGGAGGTTCATGACGATCAGCGCCACCATGATGAACGAACAGACGAAAATCATGAACCCGAACGGGCCGGAGGCCGTGATGAACCACGACAGCATGGTTTGGGGATTATCCACCGGGGCATCGTCTTCCCCTTCAGCCGCGGCGCCCTCTTTCCCCTCGGCGTCTGCGTCAGCTTCACCCTCTTCGGCGGCGGGTGCTTCGGCATCCGCTTTTTCCGCTTCGTCCTGAAACGCCTGGGCGTGAGACGACCAGATACTCACCAGAGAAGCCATGAGCAGGCCGAAGCATAACGCACCCCAGGTCCAAAGGCGGGTACGTTGCGGGTTGGGAAGTGAACCATCGCGTAACACGTAAGACATGACTGATCGCTCCTCTTGTGGGCAGATGCTTTGACCCTGTTCATCAGGTAGTACGGGGGGTAACTCGGTGTGATGCTGCGGAATCACGATATTTGTGCAGGGATCGATTTCGGGATTTTAACCCGTGGCGTTCCCATTTGATTGCTATTTGTCTTTTCTATACCCCGGAAACGGCGAATATCCCATCCTGAATATATCGATTTCGATCGGGTTCATGTCAGATCGAGATTGAATTCGGGTTGACATGTTGGCCTTTTGGAGACGAGTTCCTATTGTGAAGCAGAACGGCGCGAGACTCAATGGCTTCTTCCGAATTTCTCTCGTTTCCGGGAATTCCCGTTCGTGATCCGTCGTTAAACTTTCCTGGCTTGCCCCGCAGTGAAGTTTATCACCTTTGGGAAAAAACCGGGTGGTCAAGCCGCCCGGCTCACGATGCCAGCACACGAACCCGGCAGTCGAATCTATGCATTTGATCATTTTTCAATGGGCTGCTATTTCTTCTGAGCCAGTTTCTTGAACCATTCGCTGTTGGGGTATTCTGATTCCAATGTCGCATGAGCGTCGGTGGCACGGTCGGCGTAACCGACCTGCCCCCAAAGCTGCGACAGGTGATAGAGCGCCTCGGCATGGAATCCCTTTTCGCTGTCGAATAAGACGTCGACGTGCAAATAGGCGATGATCGCTTCCTTGGTTTTGGCCTGGGCGAGCAGGCAATCCCCTTGCCGCAAGTAGGCTTCGGCCTGGAGGGGCCGATCTTCTGCCGAGACGTCCTTGATGAGTTGATCGATGGCCGCCAGACTTTCGTCGTATTTCTGCTGTTTCAGCAGGCACGACGACTTGCCGAGCAAGGCTTCATGCTGCCGGGAGATTTCGGCAGGGTTCTTCGCTTGGATGCTCAAGACGGCTTCGTAGGCGGCGAGGGCCCCATCGACGTTATCCTGCATGAAGAGCAAACGTCCCTGAGCCGCCTGGGATGCGAGTTGATAATCGGGCCAGGGGGCCTTGGCGAGTTCTTCGTAGGTTTGCTGCGCGGCGGGGAAATCTTTATTGGCCATCTGGATCTGACCCAGCCACGAAAGGGCTTCGAAATCGCGAAAATTACCCGCATGGGTCTTGCGAAATGCCGTTAATTTCTTGGAGGCGTCATCGATTTTTGAGGGGTCGCCGAGTGCCATGCGAGCCGTCGCGCGGGCGACCAGGAATTCGAGGTCTGTCTTGAGTTTGTCGTCGAGTCCGGCCGAGTCCTTGCTGATTTCGTCGTACAGCGTCAGAGCATTTTCGAGTTTTCCGCCGTGCTCATTCGAGCGGGCCAGATTCAGCTTGGGGGGTTCATCGTCCCATTTGATGTCGATGATTTCGTTGACGGGAACCGCCTCGGTCCCGCCGACTTTCTTGTCGACGGTGACTTCAGTTTTGGTCATCCCGGTGATATCGCCATTAACGGCTGTGGCTCCCCCTTTGCGGACGACGATCGCTCCCCGCGAATCCGCCGTGAGGGTGCAGGTGAGTATCACCGTCAAACCGAACAATGATAATGATCGCGTTGCTGACATGCTGAACTACTCCTTGATCGTCCTTTGACATCTCATGTGCACTGACGTCGCATGAGATGGGTTATGCGTATGTCGTTATGAATTTGTGTGTGGTCGATGACCTGTTGTTCTCAGGATGACGATGCCTGTGGAGGCTTGGGTTTCGCCGGTCGCGGAGCGGCGGGTTTCGTCGGTCCCCCTTCGGGTTGTTTCGGCGAATCTGCACTGGCGGCCGGTTTCTTGACGGCCGGTTTGGTGGCCGTCGTCGAGATCGAAGGGGCGATCGTCGCCGTCCCTGCCGATTTGCCGGCTGCTGCGGCGCCCGGTGCGCGCGTTCGCGCCGGTGCCGGGATTTTCGGGATTGAAATCGTGGCCGGTGCCGTCGCCAGTTGCGATTGGAAGGCCTTGTGCGGCTTTCTGAAGAAATAAACGGATCCCCCCGCCACGGCAATCGCACCCACGACCAGCATGAGGATCATCATGAGGCTCGAGCCCCCGGCGGGTTCGGGGGGGGTAGCGGGCTTCGGTTTTTTTGCAGACGTTTTTGTCGGACTCGTCTCGGTGGATGGATCGGTCGACGCATCTGTCGATTTGCCCCCCTTCGTCGCTCCGGTATTCGCCAGTGAGGTCACGGCTTTGGCACGCGGCAGGGGAGTGGGCGTTTTTCCCAGATCGGTGAGCACCTGCTGATAGAGTTTGTCGATGCGACTCCACGCTTCATCGTCGACGGTCCCCGACGTCGAAGCGAAGGCCTCGATTTCCATTTGTGCGCGGTCGAGTTCGACGGTCCGTTTGGCGTTCGTCGTCTGTTTCAAACCGAGTTGATGTCGGCAATACGCCGCATAATAACGGGCATCGTTATAGGTTTTCGTGAATTCCTGATTCTTGGTTCCGGCTTCGATGCTGCGCTGCAGCATGTTGCCGATGGTGACCCATCCCCAGATATACGGGGCTTTGTCTTTGGGAGAACCGTTGATCGCCTGCGTGAAATACTTGGCGAATTGATCGGTGCTGGCGGCTCCCCAATCCTGGTAGACAAAACAGGCTTCGACCTGGGCATCGAGCGCCTTGGGACTGGAGGCGATGATCTCTTTGACGTATTCTTCGGCTTTCTCGAAGTCCTTCTGTTGCCGCTTACAATTGACCAATCGCAGTTTAATGCCGGTCGTCTGCTGATCGTTGATGAATTCGGGCTGCTGTGCGTCGCGATCGAGGATCTTGGTGTACTGGTCAGAGGCCTTGTTGTAATATTCGGTTGATTTGACGGGATCGTCGCTCATCCCCTGGGCCAGCCCGTAATAGGTTTCGGCCATCCAGATCAGCGACCCGTACGTCTGGTCGGGACGAGTCGAAAGATCGTTCAAGAACGTTTCGAGCGAACTGCGGACGGCGGTCAGCCGTTCCTGATTGCCCGAGGCCTTGAGGGTCTTGAGTTCTTCTTCGATTTTCTGGCCGAGTTGCTTATAGATTTCGGTGACGTGTTCACCTTTGCCGCCGACCGATTCGAGTTGCTGCATCGTCTGGCGGGCCTGATCGATCTGCTGGGTGCCGACGTATCCCCGCAACAGCAACTGGTAGGCCAGACTTGCCATGTCGGCGCTTTGCAATCCCTTGGGAGGACGCTGCGCTTCATCGGCCACCGTGATCGCCTTGATGACCGAATGCGGTTCGACCGACAACAGGTCGATCGCTTCCTTATAGAGTCCTTTATTGAGCCAGACCTGGGTCAGCGAAATCTTGGCGGCGATATACTCGTCGGGAGCGGCGGCCGTTTCGGGTAATGCTCCTTTCGTCTGGTTGATCCCGCTTTGCAGGTGCGACTCGGCCTTGGTCTGCCATTCGGCGAGTGTTTCAGGGGTGGGACGCAGTTCCGCGGCGAGTATCGCGGCGTTCAGATAGCCATTCCAATACGCCTGACCCGCGGCCAATTGGGCCTTGGGATACTGCGGCGCATTCTCGGGAATTTCGCTATACCACCTGGCGGCGTCGACCGGTTGCTTCAACTGGCTGTAAATCTGGCCGAGCGTCATGCGGGCATCGTTGGCGGTATCGGTTTGAGGCCAGTTGGCAGTGACGTGCTGACACGCTTTTTGAATCAGCGTCAGATCGCTCTCTTTGAATTCGGCCGGAGAATCGTTGTACGCCTGCACAAAGGCGATGACCGACAGATAGGCGGCATCAAGGGCGATCGGCGATTGCGACTTGAGCGCGTGCTGCGAAACGAATTCGGCGAGAACCGCCGCCTCATAGTTCATGCGCGAGAGGTAATAGACATAGGCGAGCAGATAGCGGGCATGGTGGATCTTGTCGATCTCGGTTTCTTTATCGGTCAGCCGCAAGGCGAGTTTCAGCAGCCGGCCGGTTTCATCGAGATGGGCGCGCAGATCCTGCTTGACCTTGTCGATGTCGGCGGCCGGTTTGCCGGCTTCCACGGCGGCCTTGATTTCATCCTGAAACGATTTGACCTTCTTGATGTCGGTGCGGGCCATGCCGTAGGCGGTTTCGAAGTCTTCGGGGTCTTTCTCGCCGCGCCCCAGTTTTCCGCGGAGCTGGCTGATGATGAACGTCGAGACGTCTTTGTACTGGCCGGGATAGCGGTTGATGAAGTTGGCATGCACGAGTGCCTGCCGATAGAGCTTTTCTTTATCGTCATTGGCGATTTCGCGGCTTTCGGAGAGGGAATCGAGCGCGCGGACGAGTTCCCAGCGAATTCCCAGTCCGACGTTCGATCTCAGTGCCCGTCGATTTCCGGGGAAGCTGATCCATTCATCCGCTTCCTGAATGACGAGTTGAAAATCGTTGCGCTGTTCGTGATTCAGGCAGATCAACCGGAACTGTTTCACCTGGGCCTGTAAGTTCTTCAGCGAAAGGGAATCCCCCGGATGGCCGAGGATCTCGTTGTAGATACCGAGCGCTTTGCCGATCTCATCCTGTTCTTCGAAGCATTTTCCCTGCCACATGCGGGCATGCAGGCCGGCGACAAGGCTGCGGTACTTGGTGTGGATCTCTTCGAATTCTTTCGAGGCGTTCGTCAGAATCGTCTTGTACTCGGGCGCGGTCTTGTCGTACGTCTGGGCTTCTTCGTAAGTACACGTAGCGAGATCGAGCAGCGCCCGAATGTAACGGAGTTCGGCCTTGCCGCGCTCATCGTATTTGTCTTTATCCTTCTGCTCATCGATGTAGACGGGGAAACTCTTGAAATAGGTCTGATGCTGGTCGTGGGCGGTCTGAAAAATAGTGCGTCCCTGCTGAACGAACTGACGCGCTCGGGCCTGGAATTCTTCTTTCTTGTTCTGATTGTTCGGCGAGCGGGCTTGCCAGATTTCGGCGCGGGCCTTGTTGAGCAGAATGTGGGCGCGTTCCGAATTCGCCTGGCCTGCCAGCGGATGATTGGGAGAGGCCTGCGCGAATTTTTCCAGTTCGGCCATCGCCTGATCGAGCTGCTGGGTCTGCGCGTCGGGAGTCCGCAGCGTCTTGGCCCCTTCCATCAACGTGACCGCCTTTTGATAGGGAACAAGTTCCTTCAATTCGGCAGACGTGTTCGGGTCGGCGGCGATCTGATCGAGGTAGATCAATGCATAGTCGAAGTATTCGCGGCCGCGCAGCGCCTCGACGAACTCGATCACCGGCTCTTTCGCGCGAGCCGACGATGTCAACATGCCGAGGAGGGCAATCAGCAGTAGCAGGAACCGGGTTTGCGGAATGCCTGGAAACCCTGACACAACCGGTTGTGCCTGTCGAAATTGCCTCAATGTTTTCAGGACATTACGCAGTACAGAGGTTGTGTTAGAGATATATAGAAACGAGATGGAGCGCTGCATGGCCATACTATCCTTCGCGGTCTTATCTGTATCGAGTTTGCCGTAACTCGCGTTTCAACTTCCGGTTTGGAGCGGGTGTCGATCCATCGGATCGTGCGAGATTCCCGGAGATGATTTCGAAATTTGCATCCGGTTGCGAATGGATCAGGGTTGCGATTTCATTGGCGATTCACCTCCATCAGCATAGTCGTCTGCCGACCGTTACGCAAGAAATCTAACCCGTTTCCCGTGGGCCTTCTGGTTTTTCACAGCAGGGCGGG
>JBJXGP010000102.1:0-19288 GCA_046160425.1 Planctomycetaceae bacterium | reverse complement strand
TCATCGAACGGGATATTGAAGAAGCGATCTCCGACGTCAATGCGCCGATCGTCCTCTACTGTGGCGGAGGTTATCGCTCGGCCCTCGCCGCGTGGAATCTCGGCACGATGGGTTTCACGAATGTCATCTCGATGGACGGCGGTTACCGCGGCTGGAAAGAAGCCGGCCTGCCGATCGAGGTGTGACGTTTGCTAACGCAATCCAAGGCATGCGAACAGAAATTCCTGGTCAGAAAATTCCCAGTGGATGCCGCCGCGTAGCACGTTGTAACGATCGACTGTGCTGATGTTTGAACCGCCATATGCTGACAGGCATCCGGAATATCCTGCTTCTTTGACGAGTTCGCGTCCGCGTGGGGTCATATTGTCGCGACGACCGTAAGGATAGGCGAATAACGGGTTCTGAAGTCCCAACTCGCGGTAGAGATCATCACGAGACTGAGCAAGTTCCTCACGCAAAATCTCTTCCGAGACAGCGGCACAATCAATGTGATTGACCGTATGCGAACCGATCGTGAAGCCCCAGTCCTGCATGGTTCTGACCTGATCCCAGTTCATATTCGGATAAAGCGGATTTCCACGCTTGATATCGTGGGGAAAGCGTTGAGCGGTGCCGACGATTCCGGTTGAGAGGAAAAAAGCGGCGGGGATGGCGTTGCGTTTGAGGATCGGTGCAGCATTGAGAAAGTTATCGAAGTAACCGTCATCGAAGGTCACGGCGACAAGCGGTTTATTCGAGCGGGGTACGGTTTGAAAGTCGAGAACCTCGTTGATGGAAACCGGCTGGCAATACTCGCGCAGCAACGACATCTGTCGGTCGAATTGTTCGATACCTATGCTCACAAAGTCGCGAGTACCGTCAGTGACGTGATGATATAACAGGATCGTGACGCGAGGCGCCGGCAATTTGCCAAGTCCCATTCGCCAGAGTTGAAACGCAGTATATCCAATCACATTTTTCAATGCTTGTTTCGGATACGACGTAAGGCGGGGTTGCAATCGATTCAAACTGGATTCAAGCATTGCGATCTGCTTCAATGTCGGTTGGCGATATGTTTTTCCTCCTGGCTGTTGGGGAGTGGCGACTGGTGTCTCGAAGAGGATCTGCTTGACCGCATCGCACATCAGTTCTACGCCGACTTCGTCAAGCTGCAATTGAAGTCCGCGGACAGTCGAAAATTTCTCGCGATCTACGGTTGTCTGCCGTATCATTGCGCCGGTGTCAAGTTTATTATCGACCCGATGCACCGTGCAGCCGACCGATTTCTCATCGTTCCAGAGTTCCCAGAAAGCAGGGGGCATGCCTCGATAATCGGGAACTTTGCCTTTATGCAGGTTGATGGTGCCGAGCCTGGGAATGGAAAAAAGAGGCTCGCGCAAAATCGGCGCTGCCAGGGAAAGCCCTAGGTCGGGCGCATGGTTCCGCACCTCACTCAGGGTACTCTCGCTATGAATGTCCTCGACCGTCACAATGCGCCAGTTCGATTGCGATGCGATCGGAGAATACCGAAATTCAAATCCGGGGAAGGGATCTGGCGATTTGCGCGAGATTCTTGCAGCGATTCTGCGGCAGAGTTCGGCTGCGGTATGCGGTATCCAGCGCAAACCATTTCGCCGAAAGTTTCGCCACTGGTTGCTCAACAGCTTGCCGAATGTTTTTCGCGGCGCATGCAAGACAATGAGCCACGACAGTCCCGGGATGATCCGATCGATCTCAACGATGGCTTTCCGCGTGGAATAAGTCAATTGGCCGGTGAAAACGACTATTTTCAGCGGAGGGTCACTATTCACGATCGAGCATACCTGACTCACGCCTTATAAATTTTCTCGCGGCCCGACTTCACATGCTTGGTGGCGTTGCGCGTGTCGAGAACCAGACGCGAGTGCTTGACGATGAAGTCGTAATCATACGAAGTATGATCGGTCGAGATCAGCACGCAATCCTGCGCGGCGAGATATTCGGGCGTGAGGGGCTGACTCTTCATCGCCGGGAGATCCGGATAGTGCCGCATCTTAGGGAGATCGGGAACGTGAGGATCGTTATAGGTCAGCACGGCGCCGCGCTGCATCAGGATTTTCATCAACTCAAACGACGGGCTTTCGCGCGGATCGTCCACGTCCTTCTTGTACGCCACACCCAGCATGGCGATCTTCGACCCCTTGATCGGGCGGCTCATGTCGTTGAGGAACTCGGCGAGCCGATTGATGACGTACAACGGCATGTGAATGTTGATCTCGCCGGCGAGCTCGATGAATCGCGTCGTCTCGCCGTATTTGCGGGCCAGCCATGTGAGATAAAACGGATCGATGGGAATGCAGTGTCCGCCGAGGCCGGGTCCGGGATAGAACGCCTGATAACCGAACGGCTTGGTCTTCGCCGCTTCGATCACCTCCCAGACGTCGATGCCCATTTTGTCGTACAGCATCTTGAGTTCGTTGACGAGGGCGATGTTCACCGCGCGGTACGTGTTTTCGAGGATCTTGCACGCCTCGGCGACTTCCATGCTCGAAACGGGAACGACCTTGACGACGGCGGCGCCGTACATCAGGCACGCGAGATTCGTGCTCACGGGATCGTATCCTCCGACGACCTTGGGGATCCCCTCGGCGCTGAAGTTCGGGTTCCCCGGATCCTCGCGCTCGGGACTGAATGCCAGATAGTAATCCTGTCCCGCTTTGAGTCCGGTGGCATTGAGGATCGGCAGAACGACGTCGCGGGTGGTGGTGGGATACGTCGTACTTTCGAGGACGACCAGTTGATCGGGCCGCAGCGTTTTAGCGATCGAACGAGCGGTCCCTTCGATGTAACTCAGATCGGGATCGCGGCTTTCATTGAGCGGCGTGGGGACGCAGATGATGACGCAATCGGCCTCTTTGAGTCGCGACATGTCCGAGGTCGGCTCGAACTTTTTCTGCTCGATGAGCTGAGTCATCTGCCCGGCGTCGATGTGCTTGATGTAGCTTTGCCCGGCGAGAAGCTTGTCGACTTTCGACTGATCGACGTCGAACCCCAGGCAACGGTATCCCGATTTGGTGAAGGCGCGGATCAAAGGCAACCCGACGTATCCCAGCCCGATGACCCCGATGCGTGCCGTCTTGTTACGAATTGCCTGTTCCAGGTTGTTAGACATGAGTCACTCCATCCGTGAAGGACAATGATATTTGGATGATGGCCGTTGAATTGCAGTGTTTTATCGCGAATTCATGCGCGCGGGATCATAGCAGTGTCTTTCGCCCTCTGCAACTTCATCTTGGGGAGAGAGAGGAAGATCGGCTTTTTGTAGCCGGCCTCTGCGAGGCCGGACCGAGGTCGCAGACCTCGGCTACAATAATCCGGTGGCACAAACATTCCTGTCTGCGCGATTGCTTCCTCGCCTGTAACTGCGGTTTTAAGCGCCGATTGTCTCTTGTCGCTGGGCGACACCGGTTGGCGAGCAACCGGTGCTACCCGTCGGAGAGTTCCATTTCTACTGTAGCCGGCCTCTGCGAGGTCGCAGACCTCGGCTACAACAATCCCCCCTTACGGCGGCGCCACCGTGACAAACACCGGCTGGCTGCTGTACGTCGTTTTCATCACGAAGTTGATCGAGACGTGCGCCAGAACGGCGATCTGGATCTTTTCGACCGGGGCCGCTTTATCCGATGCCGTCAATGTGATGTATCCGTCGGTTTCGGTCCCGCTCAGCAGTTTCTTGCTGTTCTTGCCGTCGACGGTGACTCCTTCCGGCAGCGGGTCGGCGAAGATCGAGAGGTGTTCGAACAGGACATCGAGCGTGATGTTCTGCTTGAACTCGGGAGCGCGCTCGACGTGAATGTCGATGCGCTGCGATTGACCCGGCTTGAGCGTCACTTCGTAGACGTTCAATTTGACCGCGCGGATGTCGTTCGGTTCTCCGACGCTGACGGTATGCACGTCGACCGGCCAGTGGGCGCGTCCGCCGCCGGGACTGTAAACCTCCTGATAGATCGTGGCGGCATCGTTCAGCATGGTCTGCGCGCCGGCGGCGTCGGTGTGAATGCCGATTCCGCTGATGTCGATGTTCGCCGCCCCGAACGGGGCATTCGCCGCGGCTTCGAGCACCACGCAGCCGTCGCGCCGATTCGCGGGGATTTTTCCGCAGTAGGCGGTGACCCCTTCGGGAAGCCCGTCGACCTGCAATTGCACGTCTCCCGCGAAACCATATTTGCGGATGGCATGCACGTAGAACACACCACACGAACCGGGCGAGATTTGCGTCTTATCGGTGTCGGCGTAAATTTGCAGCGTGGGCTGTGCTTTGGTGACCTTGATGAAATACGGGTAATCGTTTCCTCCGCGAAGATGCAGATCGCGGATTTCAACGGCGTACTTGCCGTCGGCGGGAACGACCCAGGTATCGATCATCGAATCGGCATTACTCATCTTGAAGTCGTTCAAGTCGTCGATTTCGAAGAGAGAGACCCCGTCTTCAAATCGGAGCACGCGCAGGTTCGAGTCGAGGTTCGACTGACATCGCCGGGCGATCACTTCGAAGATCCACTGTTCCCCTTGCTTGGCCTCGAAGGCGAATGTATCGACGTCGGCTTCGGTCGAGATCCGTCCGTTGATGCCGGTCGGCAGCGTTATGATTTGTCCTTGCGCGGGGGCGTTGTTTTCTTCGGCGATTTCCTGCACGATGGGAAGATCGGTCACGTACAACGAGACGGAGTTCGTCAACCCATCGCCGAACGGAAGTTGCACGAAGCGATTTCCCGGTGACGTCTCGGCGGGAAACGTGAATTTGCTGATCGATTCCGGAGTGTATCGGGGACCGAACAGCGAGAGTTCGGTCTCTTTCGCCGCGGTCACTCCCAGAGGAAACGCATTGACGGCGAACGGGCGGTCGTTGATTTCGATGCAGTAGTCCCAGAAGGTATTTCCCTGATAGCGAACGTCGCGGATTTCCAGCACGTATTCCCCCTCCTGCTCGAACGTGTAAGTCAGCAGCGGGTCGGCGTAGAAGTAATTGTCGGATGAGGCGAGCGTCCCCCCTTTGGCGTTGCGCAGGAAGAGGATCGGATCGACGTGGACCTGCAAATCGTGAATGCGGTCCTGCAACCGCTGCGAAAGTACGTGAAACGTCAGCGTTGTCCCGGCGGTCACGTTGAACTTGAAGAAATCGACGTCCTCAGCCGCCTCGATGCTGCCGCAGACGGCGACCGGCAGGGTGACGGGCTGCCCCTTGTCGAGCGTGTTGTTGTCACCCGATTCCAAAAAGACGGGGTCGCGAACGACGACCATCTGGCCGACGGTGCTGGCACCGCGCGGCGTTTGCAGGCGATAGTCGCGGACTCCGGGAAGCGCATCGGCGGCGGTCGTGAAGCGGACTTTGAGGTTTTCGATATTCTTGGGGGCTTCCCCCTCTTTCTGTTCGGGGGGGATGACTTCGCCCGTGATCCCCGTACCGGAAATGAGTACCGTGCTGCTGCCGTGCAGATTGTACCGCGAAAGGACCGAGACTTCGGAAGCCTGTCCCGCCTGCACGGCGATCGGCCGGGTCGTCATCAGCATCGGGTACGATGTCTGCGCGCGAGCGGATTGGCCGCAGGCGAAAAGGATCGTCAGGCCGGCAATGATTCGAATTGGAACAACATAGTATTTCATGGTGTATTGACCCTTTGTAGCTGGCCTCTATGAGGCCGGACCGAGGTCATAGACCCTCGGCTACAATCATCTGGTGGGCACAGCCCATCCTACATTCACAGTGTCATCAATGCACGAACAGAAAATGCTTTGAATTCATCAGCGCCCAGAGCAGGTCTTCATAGAATTCTTTCGGCGAAGGGCTTTCCGACAGGAGTTGCTGGCAGGTCGCTGCTTCTTCCGGTGAGGGATTGCGGCACAATGTTCCCATGTAGATTTCCTGAATGATATCCGTCGGCGTGCGATTCGGATCGGCGAGGGCTTTGGCGATGCGGCCGTTGCCGTCGGCGATTTTTCCCGCGAGCGTGTCACCGTTGAGCGTGTGCAGCGCCTGTGAGAGGCTTTCGTCGGCGACCCGTTCGCATTCGCAGACGCTCGCCCGCTTCGGCTTGGCGAACGTCGTGAGGAAGTAATCGGGATACTCGGCATCCGGGAGTTCGATCGCTTTCGTCCCCAGCGGCAGGCTTCGGAATTTGGTCTGCGTTCCGCAGGCGACGTCGATCGCATCAAGCAGCGGCTCAGCCGACAGACGCTTCACCTGGAAGTGACTGTAGAACTTGTAATCGTTCTGGTTCAGGGCCGTCGGTTGCGAATCGAGTTGATACAAACGCGAGGTCATGATCGTGCGCATCAGATGCTTGACGTTGAAGCCGCTGTCGGCGAAATCTTTCGCGAGGGCATTCATCAGTTCGACGTTGGTCGGTGGGTTGGTGGCCCGCATGTCGTCGACCGGTTCGACGAGTCCGCGTCCCAAAAGATAGGAGACGTAACGATTGACGATCGACTTGGCGAAGAAGGCGTTGTCCTTCGCGGTGAGCCAGTCTGCCAGCGGAATGCGCCGATCGAGCGGATGATCGATGGGCGTCCCTTCCAGCGGAGTCGGCTCCAGAACTTTGCCGGTTTTGGGATGGTTCACTCCCCCCGCCGAGCGGACGACGATCACCGATTCGCCGCCGAAGAGTCCGAACTCCGAACTCCCTTTGTTGCCGACCCGCGAAAAGAACGCGGCGAAGCTGTAGTAATCTCCCTGGCTGTATTTTTCGAAGGGATGATGGTGGCACTTCGCGCATTGCAGCCGGACGCCGAGAAACAACTGAGCCGTCGATTCGGTCAGATCGTACAAGTCGCCGTTGGCGCGGTAGTAGTTCGCCGGCCCGTTCGAGAACGTCGAGCCTTTCGCCGTCACGAGTTGGCGGACGAATTTGTCGAACGTCTGATTCGTGCGGAAGCTTTCCTTCATCCAGTTGTGCAGCGACCACATTCCCTGTTCGCCCACCTTGCGGCTGGTGTTACGGAGCAGGTCCGACCATTTGAGCGTCCAGTAGGCGGCGTAGGCGTCGTTATGCACGTCGAGTTGCGGATTCCCCGTCATGCCGAGCAAACTGTCGACGAGAACCGTTCGCTTGTTAGGGTCGGTCGATGCGAGAAATTCTTTGGTCGCGTCGAGCGTGGGGACAGTCCCCGTCGCATCGAGATACGCGCGGCGAAGGAATGTCGCATCGTCGCACAGCGGAGAAGGTTCGATGCCGAGTTCGACGAATTTCTTCGATGCCAGTTCGTCGACGAAGTTCTGGTTCACCCAGCCGGTCAATTGAAAATCGGATTTGAGCGGAATGACGAATGTGCAGATCTCGGCTTGCCCTTCGAAGCGGGCCATGATCGGCGCCTGTCCTTCGCTGATGGCGGTGACGACGCCATATTGATTGATCGCGAGGACTGCTTCATCCATCGAATCGAATTTCGCCCAGTGTGTGACATCGCGCACGCTGCCGTCGCCGTAGGTCGCTTCGAGGCGCAGTTGTTGTTTGTCGTTCAATTTGGCGAGACGTTGCGAAGGGGTGATGGTGACTTTGGTAACGGTCAGCGCATCGGGTTTGGGGCCGAGTGCTCCGTTGCGGATCCATTCGACCAGCATCTGATAATCGACCGACCCGACGTGCAACCGACGGCTGCCGCCATGCGGGACTTCCATCGTGGGCTTCTGCAGCAACAGGCTTTTTTCTGGTTCGAGAAAATTCACGCGGCGCTGCTGCTGATCGCGGAAAATGAACGTGCGGTCCTGGTCAGGCTCGAATCCGAAGACCGAGAGTTTGAACCCCCCCTTGCCGTACTGACTGGCATGGCAGGCCCCCATGTTGCATCCCGCTTTGCTCAGAATGGGGATGACGTCTTCGTTGAAGCGGATATTCGGAGTCCCCGCGACGCCGCTGACAGTCACCGGGACTTTCGCCGTTTGACCGTTGACTGTGACGGTGATTTCCGCCTGTCCATCGCTCACCCCCTGAAGGACTCCCTGACCAATCACAGCGACCACCTGCGGTGCCGACGAACTGTATTGCGCTTGTCCGGTCAGATCGACCGAACTCGGCGTCACCTGATCGGCCGAGGGGGCTTCGGTCACCAGAAGTTGTGCTCGTGAGAAGTGCCCTTGCAGAGTGACATTCGCCGGTTGGATGATGAATCCCGTTTGTCCGAACGCCGCGAGCCCGGGGATCAGCCAGGTCAGCATGAGACAACCCAGTCTGAAACTCTGGTTCACCATGTCGTTCCTTTTCGATGTTGTCGTTGTCGGTACGCCGCGATGTAACATAGAGAAAGCCCTCCGTAATGGCTTCGAGCAGGCGGGATGAACAGGTGGGCGCACAAGAACGGCTGATAAGGAATGCATAATCGATTCTTTATTATTGCATCTGTCCGGTGATGATTCCATATGAGGAAGCGAATTCCGGACGGAGTTCGTCAGGAATATTTCGGCACCCGAACCGGCGAATTTCGCAATTTGTGTCGAGGATGATGTGTTCTTATGTTCTCGTTTGACGAGGGGTTTCGCCAGCGGACATATCAATTTCAATTGATTACTCTCGCCGGAGTTCATAAGATAGTATGGTTGTATGGATCGAATCATCGCCCGTTTTCGGAGATCGATTCATTTGAGCGACGATGTCGGCGATACTTTTCGATGAGATCGGCGATCGTCGATTCTTATGGGTAGCGAGAACGGCCTGTATCTGTTGTGGTGTTGAGGAGTTCGAGTATCGCCTGATGTCCTGCTGATGGTCCCACCGTCCGTGCTTTCAATCGCCGAATTTTCGTCCTGCCCAGGAGTACCCACCATGCTTGGTAACGATCATCAACGACCTCTCGATTTTTCCGGTATGACCCGCCGCGGAATGCTGCAAGTCGGTGCTCTAGGGGGCCTCGGTTTGTCGTTGCCCTCGTTTCTCGCGCAGCAGAAATTGCTCGGAGCCACGCCCGCCGACGATGTGAACTGCATTCTGGTCTGGACGCTGGGCGGCACTAGCCATCACGACACGTTCGACCCCAAGCCCGAGGCCCCTGCCGCGATTCGGGGTGAGTACTCGACGATCGATACCGCGGTTCCCGGCGTGAAGTTCACCGAAGTCGCGCCGAGGATGGCGCAGGAACTCAATCGTTTTGCGCTGCTGCGAGGCTGGAACCCCGAAAACGGTTCGCACGGATTCGCCGACCATTGGGTGATGTCGGGGCATCGGCCGAATCCGTCGCTGGTTTATCCCACGTATGGCTCGGTGATCGCTCACGAAAAAGGCTTCAAGAACGCTCTTCCTCCGTTTGTACAACTCGGCAGCTCTGTCGATCACAGTTTCAACGGGGGTGAAGCGGGAATTTTAGGGCTTCCCTATAACCCATTCGAGATGCTCGCCGACCCTAATGGGGCCAACTTCAGCGTGCGCGACATCACTCCCCCTGCGGGGATCAACATGGATCGCGTCAATCGCCGGCGCGGCATGTTGTCGGCTCTCAATCAGCTTCAAGTGAATATGGACCGCCAGCCCGAGGCGTTCAGTTCTCTCGATCAGCATTTTCAGACTGCGCTCAAGATGATCACCGCTCCGGAAACGAAACTCGCCTTCGAAATCGATCGAGAGGATCCGAAGCTCCGCGATCGCTACGGCCGAAATTATTTCGGTCAGCGCTGCCTGCTGGCTCGCCGACTGATCGAATCGGGCGTGCGGTTCGTGACGGTTTCCGATCCGGGCTGGGATACTCACGCCAACAACTTCGCTTCGCTCAAGAGCGGTCTGATGCCGCGCGTCGATCAGGGCTTGTCGACCTTGCTGACCGACCTCGACGAACGGGGTCTGCTCGACACGACCCTCGTTCTCTGGCTGACCGACTTCGGACGGACGCCGAACATTAACTCGGCGAGCGGACGCGATCACTGGGCGACCGCCGGCTTTGCCGTCATGGCGGGGGCCGGAATTCCCGGCGGATCGGTTCTCGGAGCCACCGATGACGAAGGTGGCCGACCCGTCAGGGACGAATACATCTCGGCCGATATCGCCGCGACCGTGTACGAGAAGCTCGGCATCCCGAACGACTTGGTGGTCTCCGCCCCCGACGGTCGCCCGATCAAACTGATCGACGGCAAGGTGATTAAAGAGTGGGTGTGAGGTATTCGGTAAAGATTCCTGTCGGGAATGCCTAATGACTAAATCCTAATGACTAAAGGATTCCGAATGTCTAATGTCCCAATGACGTGGGGCACGGGGAAATGTTGATCGTTCGTGGATTTTGGACATTCGAATTTCGTCATTCTTTCGTCATTCGTGCTTAGGCATTCGTCATTCACCGAAGGTTCTCGATGCCCTTTCATTCTCTCACACCCGCTCAGCACGCCGCATTTCTTCGCGATGGGTTTGTGATCGTCGATGAATTACTCAGCCGCGCCGATATCGAACTTCTCAGCCGGGTGGCGCGGGCCGATCGCGCGAGCTTGCAGTCGGCAGCTTCGCGAGCCGATGGGGAAGGGGGAGCGATTCGCCTGCTCGTCGAGAATGAACTGCGGGAGGACATCTATTCGGCGATCGTCCGCAACCAGCCGCTCGTCGAGGCGATGGAACAATTGCTGGGGGGCGAAGTCTATCACTACCATCACAAGATGATCTACAAAGAGCCCCGGACCGGCGGGGCGTGGGCTTGGCATCAGGATTACGGATACTGGTATCACAACGGCTGCTTGTTTCCCGATCTCGCCAGTTGTCTGATCGCCGTCGATCGCGCGACGAAGACCAACGGCTGCCTGCAAGTGCTCAAAGGCTCGCATCGGTTGGGGCGGGTCGATCATCAGCAGGTCGGCGAACAGACCGGCGCCGACCCCGAACGCGTTCAGGTCGCGGTCGAACGGCTGGAACTCGTCCATGTCGAACTCGAACCGGGTTCGGCGGTCCTGTTTCACAGCAATCTGCTGCATCGGTCGGATCAGAATCAAAGCGATCAACCCCGCTGGGCGTTCATCTGCTGTTACAACGCCGCGAGTAATAATCCCTACAAAGAATCGCGGCATCCGCGTTACTCGCATCTCGAAAAATGGCCGTATGCCCGCATCCGCGAAATCGGCCAACAGCAACTGATCGCGTTGCAGGCGAGTTCGAGCGCCGCGCAGTGATGTGACGGGTGCATCCGTTGAATGGTGGGGAGTCTTCCGGCCCGAAGGGCCAGCCGTTCCTATAGCCCGGTCCGCAGGGCCGGGTCAATGCCGATTACCGAACGTTTTGAAGGCCCAACGGGCCGGCCGTTCGTCGAGAATTGTTGCCTGATCATTGATCGAACACGCAATGGAATGTCCGGCCCGTTGGGCCTGAAGAGAATTTACGTGCGACCGATTCCCCGGCCCTGCGGACCGGGCTGGACGAAGTGCTGGCCCTTTGGGCCGGAAAACAGGGAACTACCATTTGACGGATGCACCCTGATGAAACGAACTCCCCATCGGGTAGTGTACCCCGCGAACCATTCGTGTAAACTCCCCTGATGGAGACGAATTCAACATCCGAGCCTCTCTCGCCGAGCGATGTCGCTGCTGCGCTCAAGCAGGAAGCGGCGCGGCTGGGTTTCGACCTCGCCGGGATTGCTCCGGCGGTGACTCCGCTCGGTTACCATGAGTTTCTCGCATGGCTCGAGCAGGGTTACGCCGGCCGCATGCAATACCTTCCCGATCGCCGGGAGGCCTATCGACATCCCGACTCGGTCCTCTCCGGCGTCAAGAGCATCATGATGCTCGGCATGAATTATAAATCGACCGATCCTGTTCCCCTCGAAAGCGGATATGGACGAGTTTCACGTTATGCATGGGGAAACGAAGATTATCATGACTTCGTGCGTCGGCGGCTGAACGAATTGGGAGCCGGTTTCGAACGGATTCTCCCCGGACATCGCTGGCGCGGCGTCATCGACACCGCTCCGCTGCTGGAGCGGGATTTCGCCCGGCTCGCGGGGCTTGGTTGGTTCGGCAAGAACACGATGCTGATCGACAAACGGAAAGGAAGCTGGTTGTTTCTCTCGGCCTTGCTGCTGGATGTCGAGCTTCCTGCCGATCGACCCTTCGAAGCCGATCATTGCGGCACGTGTACTCGTTGTCTGGATGTTTGTCCGACCGATGCATTTCCCAAGCCATACGTGCTCGATGCCCGGAAATGTATATCGTACTTGACGATTGAACTGCACGATCAACCGATCCCAGCCGACTTGCGGAACGGCATCGGCGAATGGTTATTCGGCTGCGACCTGTGTCAGGATGTCTGTCCCTGGAATCGTAAAGCTCCCCGCAGTGCCGAGCCGACATTCCATCCGGTCGATACCATGTCTCGCATTGAATTGCAGGAGTTATTGGTGATCACCGCGCACGAATTCAAGCAACGGTTTCGTCACACGCCGTTCTATCGGACGGGATGGCCGGCGTTGCTGCGGAACGCGGCGATCGTGCTGGGGAATCAGCGACGCGTGGAATCTGCCTATGCCTTACTGAAAGTGCTCACACACGCCGAACCGCTGGTTCGCGGGGCCTCGGCCTGGGCATTGGGGGAGCTGGACTATTCGTCGGGGGTCGCTACAAATTTTCCCGAAAAACCGCTGCTTCGGGTCAGTGAAATCGTCGCACTGTTGCAAAAGCAACTCTCCGTCGAACAGAATGGGGAGGTCATCGAAGAAATTCAACGTGCCCTCGGTCAATTATCGATGGTCTCGTATTCAGTCCGTTCAACGTCGGCAGGGGAAGGTCAACCATGAGTCAGCAAAAGTTGCGTGTTGGAGTGAACGGAGCCGCCGGACGGATGGGGCAGCGCATCGTGGCGCTGGTGCATCAGGATCCCGAGATGCAAGTGGCCGCCGCCCTCGAAAATGTGGCCCACCCGTTGCAGGGGCGGGATATCGGTGAGATCGCCGGGTTGGGGGCGATCGACGTCAAACTCATGCCGCAGTTGACCGATCGCGTCGACGTGGTGATCGATTTCTCGACTCCCGGAGGTCTGGTCGAAATCGCCAGGATTTGCGGCGAGCGTCAGATTCCGCTCGTCGCCGCCACGACGGGACTCGAGCCCGAACAGAAGGAGATCGTGCTGGCGGCGGCGCAGACGACTCCCATCGTCTTCGCGCCCAACATGAGCCTCGCCGTCAATCTGATGATGAAGATCGTCCGCGAGGCGGCGAGCATCGCCAAAGGTTTGCCCGGCGGAGTCGACGTCGAAATCATCGAGCGGCATCATCGCTTCAAGGAAGACGCCCCCAGCGGGACGGCGCTCCAATTCGGCAAGATCATCGCCGACGAAATGGGAATCACCGAACACGTTCACGGCCGTCAGGGTCGAACCGGCGTCCGGCCTCAGCACCAGATCGGATATCACGCCTTGCGAGTCGGCGACAACGTCGGAGAACATACGATCGTCTTCGGAATGATGGGAGAGTCTCTCGAGTTTCACGTCCGGGGGACGACCCGCGACAGCTATGCCTACGGAGCATTGGCGGCGGCGAAATTCGTCGCTACCAAAGGAGCCGGCGTGTACTCGATGGCCGACGTGCTGGGGTTGTGAATCGATTTGCGGTCGATAATCTGCAATCCCGCCCCGCAAAATCGGAAAAATCCTCAAGCTCCCCCCTGATGAATGCCGATCAAGGCTGAGAGGGAATTCTCGGATGAACGAGGATTCTTTGTGCGTGCGCATCCCTATGCTTTTGCAGATGATACGCCCGCGCACGCGATCTTGATCGATGCAACTTGAGCCTCCTTCTGTTGTTACCTCTTGATTTTTGATTTTCACCGTAGCGATTCGCGTCGGAGTCAGGAAATGGATTTTCGAGTCGATGGACTCCGCTCCCATTTGAAACAATACATCCCTTCCCTATCCGGGGATGCAGAGCATCAGTCATCCCTACGAGGATGGCGGCGTCCCCTGACATGGGGCGTGGGCCTCGGTCTCGGGCTTGCGGCGCTGGTCGTCGGCACCGGTTTATGGTGGCAAAAAACGGACCGGGTTGACGTTCAGACCGTCGGATTGGACGAATGGGATCCGGCCGATTTCAACTCCGTCGAACCGGAACTCGAAGGCCCGTACCCGCGACGCGAAGTCATGGAAACAACTGAATCCACGCCGGATGATGAGTTGGATCTCATGAAGGGGGAAAGCGGGCGATCCCTTCCAGGGCCGGCATTATTCACCACAGAGAATGGCAGCGAACAGATCGCCAGGCTACCAGAAGGAATCGACGGCCACGGTGCGTCACCGATTGATCACACGGGACGACAACACGGCAGAACACATGAGGGTGCGAAGTTGATCGGCGTGATTGAAGAGATCCCTGCGGACGAAGAAGACTCGACATCGAAAGGTCACTCGGGGGAATCCTCGCGAACAGAATCGCACATCGACTTTGCGCCGCCGCAACCGTCGAGCGGCCAGAATCAGGGTCATGCCATTTCAGTCGTTCCCGGAGAATATTCCCGCTAGCAGGCCGTTGAAAGAGGGTGCCACTGCTGGCTTGCCCAGCAGTGAGATCGATATCCGTCGGAAAAAACACGGGTGGACAAGCCACCCGTGGCACACGAAAGAAATCTTTGATCATTTTACAACGGGCTGCTTGGGGTACGTTGAAAGCTGTCGAGACACTTTGTCATATGAGGGAGGTCAAACACTTCGATGTACGAATCCTTTTGGGGTTTGGCACACCCTCCATTTACCGATCACGCCAACCCGGCCTGGTTTTTTTCCGGACACAGCCATCATGCCTCGCTGCTGAAGCTGCGTTATCTGATCGATTCTCGGCAAGGGGCCGGCATGTTGGTCGGCCCTTCGGGAATCGGCAAGACCTTGATGACCTACGTGCTCGAAGCCGAATTGCAGGAACGCGATCAACCGGTCGTGAGAGTCCTCTCGCCGCAGTTCTCGCCGCGCGAATTGATCCATGACATCGCGTTTCAACTCTCGGTCCCCGAACTCAACGTCGATGCCGACGAAGTCGGACTCGATCGGCTGCTACATGGCTTGCGAGAAACGCTGCTCGAACTGACGGCGAAGAACACTCCGCCGCTGATCATCTTCGAGGATGCGCACCTGATCGAAGATCGCCAGGTGATGCACGCCATTCGCGGATTGTTGAATTTGCGCGTCGTAGGGCAGGTGGAATTGACGCTCCTGCTCGTCGGCACCCCCGTGTTGCTGACTCAGATCATGCGGATCGCCGAACTCGAAGATCGCATGGCGATCAAGACGATGATCAAGCCCCTCTCCGAAGGGGACACCGCCGATTACATCCGTCATCGCCTCACTGTCGCCGGCGGAGAACAGCAGATCTTCAACGACGATGCCTGTACGGCGATTGCGGAACTGACCGGCGGACTGCCGCGGAAAATCAATCGCCTCTGCGATCTGGCGCTTCTGGTCGGTTACGCCGACGGCCTGACGGAGATCTCAGGTAACGATGTGGAATCGGTCGCCGATGAACTGATCGCATCCGTCGCGGATTGATCTCGTTTCCGAGCTTCCGCTTGGGAACGCAAGTCTTCGAGAGCTTCCGCTTCTCCTGATGCTTGTCGATCGTTCATTCCACTGGCGGGCAAGCCGCCAGTGCCACCCGAAAGCCTGGTCGTATCATGCTGCGCGGCGAGTTCGTTTTTTCGCCGCACGACTCTTTGCAACCGGTTCTTTCGCCGCGATGATTTCAACCGGCGGATCGGCTTGCCGCTGATAGAGCACGGCGTTTCCTCGCTTACCGGCGATCGATACGCTTCCTGATTTTCGCAGGCAATACGTCATCTTTTGCGCAAGCCAGCAGGGTTGTGAGATCGCACCCGCCAGGTCGCGCGACGTGAACGGGTCGGGTAGCTCCCCCGGATCGATCAGTCGCCAGAGATCGTCGGCGGTCTTGATCGATACGCGCGAAAAGACTTGACGCAGGCGCAGGTCGAATTGTCGATAATTCTTGCCGAACCGGCGGGTTTTCTTTCGCGGGCGGCGATGTTCTTCCTGCTCGGTCATCACGATTTCGATCGTCAGCGCCGGGTGCGGAAAGACCGACATGAAATGCACGAGGTCGCGAAAGATTTCGAGCGGAGACGACTTTTTCGGGCTGTACCGCTGACTTTCCGGAGTCGCCCCTTTTTTCGGGTAGTTGATCAGAAACTTCTTCATCGCGAGCGGCTTGACGATTCTCAGCACGTGGCCGCGCGAGAGCAATGCCTGCACTTTGTTGCGGATGGCTCCCAGAGAACCGTGCTGGATTTCGATCAACTCGCCGTCGGCGATCGCATCGATTCGAAACCCGTCGAGCTGCACCTCGCAGGCCTCGGGAACCTCGGCATAGAGCAATTTCAATTCGCGGTGCAGTGAAGTTTCCATCCGTGGTCGACACATCCTTGTGTAATCGAAGTTCGATCGAGCCGCGGACCTTGTAATACGAACCGGTGCTTCCTGCAATGCGGAATCGTTGAAATCACCGCGCGCGTTATCGCTGTCACGCACTGGGAGCGGTCGGCTGCGGATCGACTTGCGGTGCGGCGTCCTCATTCGAGGGGTCTTCCGGAGGAGTCGGGGTGAGCAACCGGCCGGTCGAGGGCTTGTCGTCGACTGATGATTCTTCATCTACCGGAGTTGGGGTCTTGTCCCCTTCATCGCCGCAAAGATCCTTCAGAGATTCCTCGACATCACGCTGGCGATAGCTGGAAGAAGCGGTAAACGCTCGCTCAGTCTGATAGCCTTCGAAGCTGTAGCTTTGGTCCAGACTACGGATCGCATGGGCCACTTCGGTCATTTCATCGTGGACGGCCGATGATGCCATCTTGAGGCCGGCGGATACCGCCACCACCCCGATCGTTCCCACCATGACCGCTTCCGCCGACAGGACGGCCCCTGTTTCATCGTTCCAAAGTCTTGTGAGATAAGACATAACATCACCTCATTCAATTTGTCTGGGATCCTCCTCAAATTCACGATGTCTGGAATTATAGATAAAATAGTGAATATAGTAAATATAGCGATTGTGTGGATTGTAACGATTTTTCCAAATTTATCGATTGTAACGCTTCTCCACATCTAGCCACCACTTGAAGAATAATCAAATGTGCAAACTCCTGAGCCGGGTGGCTTGTCCACCCGGTGTCTTACACGGAAGATTAATCAGAGATAATCGATGTGAATTACTCGAATTTCACTTGGGGTTCGAATGGGACACTTGTTTCGCGACTCTGCACTCGGCATCATCGGAGAGCAAAAATTGTCGCGACGCAAATAGAATTCGTGGAATGAAACCGAGTTGTATGGATTCGGGAAAGGTGCATAGATCATGTTCGAGTCGTTATTGCTCGCCGCCGACCCGGTGATACCTCCGTTGGATATGAAGTTGCGGATTCCGTTTTCGGTGCTGCATTTCCTCGAATTCGCCATCTGGGGATCCTGGTTCGTCGTGCTGGGGAACTATCTCAATTCACTCCAGTTTTCGCGAAAGGATATCGGGCGAATCTACTCGACGATCTCGATCGGTTCGGTGATTGCACCGATGTTCGTGGGGACGATCGCCGACCGTTATTTTGCGACCGAGCATGTCATCGCCGTCTCGCATCTGGTCGGTGCGGTGCTGTTGTATGCGATGTCGCAGATCAAGACTCCGAAGCTTTTCTTCATCGCCGCCCTCGGTTATGCGTTGGCATTTGCACCGACGTTGGCGCTGGTGAATTCGATTGTCTTCGCACATGTTAAGGATGCTGCTCGCGATTTCCCGACGATTCGCGTGCTGGGAACGATCGGCTGGATTCTCGCCGGCTGGTCGCTCAAGTTTCTGATCAAACCGGGCCAGCCGGTCAATAACCGCCCGCTCATCATGGCGGCTGGCTTGTCACTCGTGCTGGGGATCTATTCGTTCTTTCTGCCGCATACTCCGCCGAGTCCCGATGCGACGGGCGAGATTCCATTCGTCAAGGCGATGAAGTTGCTCGCCGATCCATCGTTCGCGGTCTTTTACAGCGTCTCGTTCTTCATCACGATTGCGCTGGCCTTTTATTTCAGTTTCACGTCGCTGTTCCTCGAACAGGAAGTCAAAGTCAAATCCGAGAACGTCGGCCCCATCATGTCGATCGGCCAACTCGTCGAGATCTATTTCCTGTTCAATCTCGAATGGTTTCTCGACGAATGGGGCATGAAAAATGTGATTCTCGTCGGGATGGCGGCGTGGGGATTGCGGTATCTCTTCTTCTCTGCTGAAAAGCCTTTTGCGTTAATACTCCTCGGAGTGGCGCTGCATGGCATTTGCTTCGACTTCTTCTTCGCGGCGGGTTTCATTCACGTTGAGAACACGGCTCCCAAGGACATTCAAGCCAGCGGTCAATCGCTGTTCGCCGTCTTGACGTATGGGTTGGGGATGTGGATCGGGACCGAAGCGTCGGGGTGGCTGAATCATTACTTCACGAAAGAATCACGGGATCCCGCGACGGGAGTTATCACAAAAACGACCAATTGGCGGATGTTCTGGCTCGTCCCCTGTGTCGGGGTCGTGATATCATTGATTGTATTCGCACTCATGTTCGACGTCGCCGATGACAAACCGGAAAACGCAAATCCCCCGCAAGTCGAAGCCGCATCGATTCCACAAGACTGAATTTCAACGGAACATCTCCCGGCGTGAAGCGCCTCAAGGCTTCGGTCGGCCAGAAATCGCAGGGTACCTGCCAATGTCGGCTCGACTTCCGTGGACAGTACGATGGCGATTGTCGATCCTCTGGGCCTTGCAGTGGGGGATCACGGGGACGATTCTCACTTATCTGCCGTTGTACCTGACGCAAAGCGGACTCAATGCCGATCAGCAGGGGCAATTGATGGCGGTGACGGCCATCGGCTTGTGGGTCGCTCCGCTGCTGGTCGGTCAGGTCGCCGACCGCTGGCTGGCGACGGAACGCTATCTGGCGCTCAGTCATTTTGTGGGGGGGGTGACGCTCAGTTGCCTCCCATATGCCACCCGCGTTTTTCAGGAGACCAATTCCAACTTTCTGGTGCTGATGGGGCTGGTTGGCCTGTATGCGGTCGCCTATTTTCCTACGGTGGCGCTGGCGAGTTCGCTCAGTTTCCGCCATATGTCCGATCCGCAATCGCAATTCGGAAAGGTGCGGGTCTGGGGGACCGTCGGCTGGATGCTCGCCGGATTGTCGCTGTCGTGCTGGCTGGGGCAAGCCGACGTATTGAGTTGGCTGCGGGACTCCATTCCCGCGGGGGAAAATGCCTGGCATCGATTGGCGGGATTCCTCGATTGGTTGCCGACTCCGACGTCGTCCGATTGTTTTCGCATGGCGGCGATCCTGTCGTTTGCGCTAAGCAGTTTTTGCGTCTTCCTG
>JBJXGP010000101.1:0-4574 GCA_046160425.1 Planctomycetaceae bacterium | reverse complement strand
GACGGCGATCTCGATCTCGCCGGCTGCGACACACGCAACTTCAAACTGTACTGGTTCGAGAACGACGGAGTGGGAACGTTCGCCGAACATCTGGTCGAAGACGGCGATCGGCTCGATATCTTCGGCGACATCACGGGGGCCGCGCTTGCCAACTCCACTGTCGGCGACGAGACCTACAATCGCTGGTTCAAGACCCCCCGGCTCGAACGCCTGATGATCGGCGACGTCGACGCCGACGGACACAACGACGTCGTGATCGTCGAGAACCTTTACGGCGATGTGTATTGGTACAAGAACAGCGGCACTCCGGCGAATGATCCGGTCTGGCAGCGGTACTCGATCACGAGCAAGACGATCCCCGGCGCATACGATGTTGCACTCGCCGACTTCGACGGCGATCACGACATGGATGTCGCCGTCTCGACCTGGCGGCTCAGCAACAAGTTCGTCTGGTTCGAGAACCCCGGCGAGCATGAATCGGCGGAGAGTTGGCAACTCCATCTCATCGAAGAAAATATCGCCGAGCCGCGAACCGTCCGCATCGCGGATTTCAACGGCGACGGCCGGCCCGATTTACTGGGGACCGCCTTCACCGCCAATGTCGTCATGTGGTACGAGAACCCCGTCGACGCGCGAACGAACACGTGGACTCGGCACGACATCGACAATCAATCGATCGGTCCCGGACACGGCATGCCCGCCGATCTCGATGCCGCCGGCGACCTCGACGTGGTGATGGCGTTGGGAATGAACTCCCACGCGCAGGAAACGGGGACGCGAGAAAGCGCCTGGTATGAAAACGCCGGCGAACCGGGCCACGCGAACGAATGGAAAAAGCGAGTCCTCGCCGATAACGTGGACGATGCGTTTGAAGCGATTGCCGTCGACATCAACGCAGACGGTCATCTCGACGTTGCCGCGACGAGTTATACATCGCCGCACGGCGGGGCGTTCTGGCTGCAAAACCCCGGCGATGCGCGGGGAGCATGGGCGCGTCATGAACTGAAAAGCGACTGGCCCCGCGCGAATCAGATCATCTCCGCCGATCTCGACGGCGACGGCTGTGCGGATCTGGTCGCCGGAACGACGGGGAACCCGGGAGAAATCCGCTGGTGGCGAAACGAACACGGCAATCAATCGAAAAAATGAACTACGAACAAAACAAACGTCGAACAACACAGACTCCGGAGATCCAACACCATGCACACAAATCTGATTTCTCGTCGATGGATGACCCTCTGCGCAGCCATTGCGCTAACATCTTTCGTATACGAACTCCAGGCCGCGGATGACAAACCCATCGATGTCGGTTCGCGGCGGGAATTGTTCGTCGATGGTTATCTGATCGAACAATTTGCAGGGAAAGCCACGCAACAATTGCATCAACCCGTCGCGCGCGAGATCGCCATGCGATTCGATCAGCCGTGGGAAGGGAATGCCAGCGGGTATCCGACCGTTCTGAAAGACGGCGACCGCTATCGCATGTGGTATCGCGGACACAAATACGTCGTCGACGGCAAAGTCCTGGAGCAGGCGCAAGGCGAAGTGGTCTGTTACGCCGAGAGCAGCGACGGCATTCAGTGGACGAAGCCGAATCTGGGTCTCTTCCCCTGGAACGGCTCGAAAGAGAATAACATCATCTGGATGGGTGGCCCCGAAACGCACAACTTCGCCCCGTTCATCGACGCCAATCCCGCCTGTCCAGCGGATGAACGGTACAAGGCTCTCGGAGGAACCGTTACCAGCAAAGGGCTACTCGCCTTCAAATCACCCGATGGCATCCACTGGAAAAAAATCGGCGAACAACCGGTCTTCACCAAAGGAGTTTTCGATTCGCACAACACGGCCTTCTGGGATAACAACCGCGGCTGTTATACGATGTTCTTTCGCTATTTCAGCGAAGCCGAGTTTCAAGGCTTGCGAATGATCGGAACCGCGACTTCGCCCGACATGCTGACGTGGACCGATCCCGTCCCGCTCGTGTATCCCGATTCGCCTCCCCAGCAGATGTATACAAATCAGATCGGCCCTTATCTGCGGGCACCGCATATTCTGATGGGCTTCCCGACGCGATACGTCGCCAGGCCGCTCACCGAACATGTGAAGAAGCTCGATCCGGTTCCGTTGCGAACCGCGCTGACAAATGCCGCCGAACGCGTGGGGACCGACCTCACCGATGGACTGTTCATGGCAAGCCGGGATGGTGTTTCTTTCCGCCGTTGGGATGAAGCGTTTCTCCGGCCGGGATTGCAGTCCGAAGGCCGCTGGTTGTACGGCGACAACTATCAGAGTTACGGCCTGTTCGAAACGCAATCCGAGATCCCCGGTTCGCCGAACGAAATCTCGCTGCACTTCAATGAAGGTTCGTGGCGCGACGAGGAATGCGGGTTGCGGCGGTACACGGTCCGGCTGGATGGGTTCGTCTCGCTCAACGCCCCGCTCTCCGGCGGCGAAGTGATCACGAAGTCCCTGACATTCGCGGGGGAAACACTGGAGATCAATTACTCGACCTCCGCCGCCGGAAGCGTCCGCATCGAATTGCAAAACGACAAAGGCGAGGCGTACCCAGGATTTTCGTTAGCCGACGCCGATGAACTCTACGGCGACTCAGTTGCCCAAAACGTGAGCTGGAAGAACAAGACCGACGTCGATTCGCTCGCCGGGAAGCCGGTGCGTCTGCGGATCGTTCTCAGCGACGCAGATCTGTATTCGTTTCAGTTTCAGGAGTGATTTTTGTGGCCGGACGCCTCTCTCCGTTACAAATTTGGCCGACCGGAACGGGGGACGAGGTATGTTCTCCCGCCGAATCTTGAATTTTCGCTGGATTCAATCCGTTAAACCGCCTTGTGAGCGTCCGTGATTTTTGGCTGTCTCATGAATATTCGTGTTTCTCTCTTGAAATTCACAATAGGGAATGTTTCAATGGATCACGAATTCAGTTTGCACATTTCATGATGCAAGCGTTGTGATTTCGATTTCACTTCCCAAAAAATTCGATTTAATTTTCTCAACGCATGAAAAGTTGCTGGCAACTTCTACGTTCGGGTATTTTCTTGTTTACACTTATTTAGGAGAAGATGATGAAGAGACCTGGTTTGGACCGTCGACGACTTGGTTTTACACTGATCGAACTTCTGGTGGTGATTGCAATTATCGCCGTGTTGATTGCCTTGTTGCTGCCCGCCGTCCAGCAGGCGCGTGAAGCGGCCCGTCGTACGCAGTGTCGTAACAATTTGAAGCAGATAGGCTTGGCGTTGCATACCTACCACGATTCGCACCGCATCTTCATGCCGTATGTGATCAACCCGGGATCGGGGACATGTCCCGGCGGCGTCGGTACTGCGCGAAATATTCCCGGTTATCTTTTCATGCTGCCTTTCGTCGATCAAGCGAACTTGTACAACCTGATCAACTTCAGCCTCCCCACGGGGAACACCTCAATGTCCGGTTGTACGACAGGTCAGACTGCTCCCCTCGATGATTCACAGTCCGCAACGATCAGCAGGAAACTGGAAGTCTTCCGCTGTCCCACTGATGTGCAGTATCTGGAACCGCATAATCAAGGGGCCAGTGACGTCAATTACCGCATCACCAATGGCTGGCGCGTCAGCTATGGTTTCGTCATTCGAACTAATGCGGATTCGATGGGCAATTACGGTGATGAATTCGGAACAACGTCTACCATGTTTGGCGTCAATGGGGCGGCTAAAATCAGTGAGATCCGTGACGGGACGAGTAATACCTTGGCGTTAATGGAGTCCCCGTTTCACAAGACGTACCCGCATTATGGACCTTGGCTGCATACCTGGACATACGCTCAAGACACGGTGCCGACACTTCGTGGCATCAACAGCACCGCACCGGGATATCCCCCACTCGTTCCCTATTGGCAGGGTGCGGGAAGCCTGCATGATGGCGGTTGCCATGCGGTCATGGGTGATGGTGCCGTGCGATTCTTCAGCGCCAACATGTCGAATACCGTGCTCGCCTACATCATGACGGTGAACGGCGGCGAAATTGTTGGGGAACTCTAATTAACTCCCCAATAAGGTAAGCCGATTAAACTTCCATGGGCGGGTGATCCATTCCAATGATCGCCCGCCCTTTCCTCAAATGTCCTCAATGACGTCGCTCATCATGCTGGAGTTACTGCGAATGAAACGAAGTTGCTTCTTTCTGACATGGATGGCTGTTGTGATTTCCCTGAGTGGGTGTGGCGGTGGTAGTGGTACGGCACCGGAATTGGGAACGGTCACCGGTGTTGTGACCCTCGATGGGAAACCGCTCGCCGGGGCACAGGTCGAGTTCGCTCCCGAAAAATCCCGAAGTTCTGTCGGGCAGACTGACCCGGAAGGCAAGTACTCACTCATGTTCGACCACGAAAATGCCGGCGCTACGATTGGAACGCACAAAGTGCGCATTACAACCGGAAATCTCGCCGCGGGGTCGGACGCCTCCAAGACGGCATCGACAGCCAAAATACACGAACGGTACAATATCAACACCGAATTGACGGCGGACGTCAAAGCGGGAGAAAACACCTTCGATTTTACTTTGACCAGCCAGTAATTCCG
>JBJXGP010000100.1:0-12372 GCA_046160425.1 Planctomycetaceae bacterium | reverse complement strand
GCTCTCGACGATTGAATTTCAGCAAGCCTCTCTGGAATGCGCGGCGACGGTGGCACAACTCGGCAGGTATCGGCAACAGGCAATCAATGTGCTCGCCGACGAGTCGGTGCGTACCGCATTCGACGTTGAGAATTCGGCACCCGAAGTTCTCGAACGCTACGGCAAGAACAAATTCGGCTTGTCGCTCCTGATGGCCCGCCGGCTGGTCGAAGCGGGAGTGCGGCTGGTGCAGGTCAACTTGGGTAAAAACTCCTCGTTCGACACACATCGGCGAAATTTTCCCAACTTGAAAGACAACTTGCTTCCGTATATGGACCGCGGCTTGACGGCACTGCTCGATGATCTCGAAGAAAGCGGCATGCTCGAATCGACGCTCGTGATCATCAGCGGCGAATTCGGCCGGACGCCCAACATCAACCCCGACGGTGGCCGCGATCATTGGGGACCGACGATGACCTCACTGTTCGCCGGCGCGGGAGTGCAGGGGGGAAAAGTGATCGGCGCGACCGACGACATCGCCGCGTACCCGATCTCCGACAAGCAGACCCCTGAAAACATAGCGGCGACGATCTTCCACACGCTGGGAATTCCGCACGAAACCATGTGGCTCGACTTCGACGGCCGCCCGCACGAACTGTATCGGGCAAGCCCGATCGCCGATCTGTTCGGTTGAGGGGACGTCGAGCGCATTGCATTTGCATGGTCAATGGCTGGAGGTCATCATGCTCGTCTTATCCCGCACCGTCGGCAAAAGCTTACTGATCAATGATGAATTGCTGCTGACAGTCATCGTGGTTGGGCGCGATTTCATCGAAATCGTGATCACTCCACCCACGAGTGAAAAGCAGCGCCCCATGACCCTCGGCGTCAATCAACGGATGGACTTGCCTTATGAGGTGAGTCTCGTCGTTATCCGCATCGCTGATGGCAAAGTTCGTTTGGGAATCGAATATCCCAAAGACGTAACGATCACACGGCCCGAAGACAAATAATGTCTTGTGGTGATCAACACACCTTCTCGGCGACAAATGTGCGGAATTCAGCCAGTTGTTCGCTGGTCACAAACGCCCGTTTGGGGATGATGACACTCCCGCGTCCGCACGTCAGGTCGAAAAAATGAGCGGTCTCTTTGACGGTCCCATATTTCGCGAACGATTGCCATTGATACCGTTGCACAGCACCCGATGAATTGACCGAAATCCCTTCGTCATCCCAAGCAATATTCATTGGAATGCCGTTACCCATCCTCGCCCGAGGGATGACCAATGTAGAGATATAATCCGGAACGATCAGTTCGATCGTGTAGAAACACGTCAGCAAGAATAGCCCAAACTTGAACACATCATCCATCAGCAAGAAGGTCATCAGCAACCCGATGTTGAGAATTACCATCAATCCCAAGAAAATCCGCCGACACAGCAACCATCTGGGGCTGCGACTTTCGGAGATATGCGACCTTATATCTTCATGAGTAACGACGAAAGCTAACGCGTTTGTGGCAATCATAAGGGACTCTTTCCGAAGCAAATTTTTCCGGGTACCCCTACTTCGCGACTTCACGATTCAAAATCTTCGCCAACTCCTTCTCCACCACAGGATAGATCGTCTCGGCCATGATCGCGTGGCCTTCGACGTTGGGATGGCATTGATCGGTCGTCCATGCGCCGATGTCCTTTCCTTCCTCGCGGGCTTTGCTCCACTTGGCGTAATGTTCGACGAGCGGAACATCGAGTTCTTTGGCGACCTGCCGGCACGAATCGAGATAGGCTTCGAGCCGGACGTTGGGATTCTCGCCGATCCCGTTGACTGCCTTGTCGCCCCAGCGCGGTTCGGTCATCAGGACCGGTCGAATTCCCGCCTGCTGTAATCGCTTCACGATTTGCGTCAGGTATTCACGATATTTGTCTTTGGAGAGCCGTGAATCCTTTTCGCCCTTGTCGACATAGCTGTCGTTGGTGCCGTACATGATCGTCACAATGGTCGGTTCCTGAGAAATCACGTCACGGACCAGACGTTTAACCGCCTGTTCGGTCCTCTCTCCCCCTTTGCCGACGTTGATGACTTCGACGTTATAATTCGCGGCTTTCAGTTTTTCTCCGAGAAGAGAGGCAAACGTCTGATTCTCTTCGACCTCCTTGCGCACACCCTCGGTGATCGAATCCCCCAGCGTTACGATGCGTAGCGCCGATGTGGTCCGCGCGAGCAGATTGGGCTTCGACCAGATCACGCGGGATGCGAAAACGCTACCGTCGGCTCCTTTCGGATCGGGCGTCGCCGAGAGGATGTACTCGGCGTCGGTGACCCACGATTCATCGGGAGAGATTGCCGTCGCGCCGAAGTTTCCGAGCATGACTCCTTTTTCGGGAATCACCACCTGCTCGGTTTCGCGAATTACCTGCAATGTTTCGGGATTGACCTGCGCAAGAAATATCGGTGCCCGATGGCGGGGAATGTGATCGTTGTTGTAACCGGTCCGCGTGTACGACAGAAACAGCCCGTCGCTGTGCGTCAGCCAATGTTGCTGCGTGTTGTAGCTTCCGAGCGGCTGCCCGTCATCGAACGTCCACGCTTTGATCGGCTCGAAATGCAGACCGTCCTGGCTGGTGGTGACGTATCCGCGAGAATCGTTGCGCAGCGTGAGATAATATAATCCGTTGTAGAACACCATCGACGGCTCGTAGACTCCCCGGCCATCGTTGAGCGCGATGGTGTCGCCGTTGCCGAGATACTTCATCGTCTCGCCGTCGAAGCTGCAATGCATGATCGTGGTGGAATAGATTTCCCCCGTCGAACCTTTGGTGTAAACGGGAATGAGCAGCGTGCCGTCGGGTCGCACGATCCATTGTACGCATCCGGGGACCAGCAGATAAAACTGCTCATCGGTCAATGGCGTCTCGACGAACTTCCAGTTCGACCACACTTTGGTTTTGGGATCGAAGATCGCATACGCGCATTCGTGCGAGCGAGGCTTGTCGTAGAGGTGTTCACCGTTTTTGCCGTACCGAAGCTTCACACCGATGGCCACGGCTTTTTGAGTATGCGGATGCCAGCCGGGAGTGACATCGCAGACGGCGATGGTGACGTCCTCCGATTCCTTCTGCCAATCGAGTTCCGGCGGCAGGACCGGCTTGGTCCAGGTTTTTCCCCCATCGTCAGAGATCATGTAGTACAGACCCGAATAATGGTCGGAGACCCGCAAATGTTTTTGCAGCGTCAACAGGATCGACGGTTGACCATCCTGCCCCGCGCCGGGGATCGCCGTCACGCGAGGATGGAACCAGCAATAATCGGGACTCAACTCTTTATGAACCGTATCGAGTTGAACCTTGAAGCCGACCGACGGCTCGGCAGCGTCGCTCACAGAATTAATGAATAAGAATGCCATCGCGGCAAGGCAACAAAGCAGGTGACACGGTCGAAAATTCATCGGTAGCTCCTATCATCATGCATCGAGTTGCAACATCGTGAACCATCATCGGCTAACACCGGCAATCTTAACACGGATCGCTCGAGAAGTAATCGCTATTCGGCCTTCGGCATCAACACATCGCGAATTCCTTTTTTCAGGACGGCCTCGGCTCCGGGAGCGATCCAGCACCAGGAATCGAGGTTCCCGTCGTTTTCTTCCCAATGCTTTTCCAAAGGGATAAATCCCGTTGCGCTTTCGCCGTAGCCGATGACCATTACAAACGCATCGGGACGCAATTGTTGAGCGTACAATTGATATTCGACGTAGGTTTCTCCGGGGAGCAGGATGATCTGCGCCGGCCCGAGATCGATGGCGGGAAGATCGACGGTTCCGCCGCTGTCGGCGACCTTTCGCCAGGAAAGTCCCAACGCCGCCGCCGATTGTTTTCTGGGAATGGGGTCGCTGAGCTGCTTCGTCAGGTTTTCAACGGAAAACTCTTCTTCTTTGCGCGGTTCAAATCGCAACGGTTCGCAGCGAAAACCGACGTCTTTCAGCGGGTGTCGATCAACGTTTTTCTGTGCCTCTTTCATCGCGACGAATATCTTTTGCGTCAAGATGGGGCGATTGTCGTGACTGCCATCGTTGTATTTCCCGGCGGTCACGTTGCCGCTTGCGCCTGAGGCATATATCTGGAAGACCTTTTCGTTCTGGGCTTGCATCCGTTCACGGGCGAGTCCGGGAAAATCGGAGGTGACCCAACTCGTTCCCCAGAAACTCATGGGATGAACCGCGTAGCTGCTCAATGCGCAAACCATCTCATCGCCATCCCAAAACGTGATGGCTTTCAACATGGGATCGATAATCCCGGCATCGGCATTTCGCTTTGTCGCATTGCCGCCGCTCATGCTCGAACGGTCGAAATATATCTCGCCGTCGGCACCGACGTATCGGCGATTGGATGCGACCTCTTTCACAGAAGCCTGGCTGGTGCCGATGTGAGTAATTCGTCGCGGTTGTTTCAGACTTTGGCGCAACGCCTCGGCGGTCCGCTGAATGCAATCTTCATGGAATTTCAAATCGCAGACGCTCGAAACGGCGTTGTGCTTGCGGAGAATGCGTTCTGCTTCCAGGTCGAAAAGCGGGGCATCGTGCTGATGGACGCAGGTGACGAGTACCCGTCGGTGATCGGTCTCCGCCGCTTCGGCGAGAATGTCTCGCCAGCGATCGTAGGCGTCGTTACGAATTTCGCACCAGTCGATGGCCACGAAAACAATCGGTTGTTCTCCCCCCAGCAATACGAATCCCTTGGCGAATTGCGGATCGTCGACGCGGCTGACCGGAGCAACCGATGATGCTCCGCCGATTAGCGGATGCCCGAATGGAGGAGTCGCATCGGCCGAGAATGTGGCCAGTTGAAATTCGGCCGCCGGAAGCTGCGATAAAGCGATCCCAAGAATCGCGATCATGGCAGCAACAAAAACGCAGATCTTGTGAACGCTGGAAATCGCCGGGGTACACAACGAGGATATTTTCATCGAACTGTCCTGCGCTGGGGATTCATCGTTCAGAAATCTCAAATGTCCCTTAAAATGTCCCTTAACTTGAACTTGATATGTACCGAAACCGTGCTCACACTTCAATTGTTGGCCCGTAATTCATTGGCAAGGCACGAGATACACTCCTATTCTCTCAGATTTACATCATTCGTATGGTAACGGAATTTGTGCTACCTCTCCCCCTGTGGAACGAGTTACTGTTGACCTGCCCTATCCATAAACGTTAAAGTCAGACTGAACGCATCGACGAATACATATTCGTTGTCGTGTCTGTATGCGTGTACGAAATTCGAGAGGCCGTGCTGATGTTGAACCGACGGCAAGCGATTTCTGCGACTGGACTTTCGCTGAGTGCGCTGGCTTTGCCACAAGCCTTACGCGCTCGCGAAGGAAAGTCTGATGTCCCTGCCAAACAGGTCATCATGATCCTGCTGCAAGGGGGCGTTTCGCAGCTCGATTCCTATGATTTGAAGCCCGATGCTCCCAGCGAATATCGCGGTGAATTTCGTCCGATACCGACGACCGTTCCAGGATACTTCATCAGCGAACACATGCCTTTGATGGCTCAGCATGCCCATAAAGTGAATATTCTGCGGAGCGTCTATCACCTGACTCCGAGCCATGAGGCGGCGATTCACTGGGTATTGACGGGGTATTATTATCCCGAGGCGAACACTACCACAAAAAACCGGAATATCCGTCCTGGAATGGGATCGGTCGTCGCCAAGCTCAAAGGGTCGACTCAAGCGGGCCTTCCGCCGTATGTCTGCATTCCGGATAAAGGTCAACTCGGCGATCGCGTCCGTTACGCGGGATCATCGTTTCTGGGAATGGCCTTCGACCCGTTTGAATCGCGTGAGACGCCGACCGACGCGAAATCGCCCTTCAGCGTTCCGCCGAATTTAACCTTGCCGTCGGATATCGATTTAACTCGATTCGACCATCGTCAAAAACTGCTTCGCGACCTCGATCAGATGCCGCGGCAACTCGATGCATCGGGAGTGATGTCCGGTATCGACACGTTCAATCGTCAGGCCTACGAACTTCTCGCGCACGATACGACGCGCCAAGCCTTCGACCTGACGCAGGAAACTCCAGAAATGCGATTGCGATACGGCAACCATCGCGTCGGTCAGCAGGCTTTGCTCGCGCGACGTCTGGCGGAAGCGGGGATTCCGTTCACGCTCGTCAACTTCTCGCGCAATCAGGAATGGGACACGCACGGCGATAACTTCCGCCAACTCAAAGAACGGCTACTCCCGACGATGGAACAGGCCGTGACCACACTGATTGACGATCTTGATGAACGCGGCTTGCTGGAGAGTACACTCGTGGTCGTCCTCTCGGAATTCGGCCGCACGCCGAAAATCAATAATACCAACGGACGGGACCACTGGTCGGACGTGTTTTCGATCATGATGGCCGGCGGTGGCTTGTCGAAGGGACAGGTGCTGGGGACGAGTAATCCCCGCGCGGAAGTCCCGCACGATCGACCGGTCCACTATAACGAAGTCTTCGCGACGATCTATCAGCAGATGGGAATGCCGTTAGATGCGATGCTGCACGACCACGAAGACCGCCCGGTCCCCATTCTGTACGAGGGGAAGCCGATTCCCGAGTTGCTGTAGCTCTCAGGATACGATCCGATGCATGTGTTGCGATGAAGGCTTCGTGATATACTGGTGCGAGTGAAATCGTCGCCGGTTGGTGCATTGAGTTCGACGATTCTGTCGCTCACGCTTCACTCATCACGGAACCATGATGAACGCCAACTCCCGTTTTACGTTCTCTTCGAGACTCAACAGTTTTCGATACGCATTCCGCGGGATCGCCGTACTATTGGTATCGGAACCCAACTCGCGAATTCATGCACTGGCAACATTCCTGGTGACGATTGCCGGATGGTATGTAGGTCTTTCACGTTTCGAATGGTGCTGGATCGTCGCGGCGATCTTCGCCGTCTGGACCACCGAAGCGTTCAACACGGCGATCGAATCGCTCACCGACCTGGTCTCACCAGAATTTCATCCGCTGGCCGAGAAAACCAAAGATATCGCCTCCGCGGCGGTACTCCTCACCGCGATTGGGGCGGCGATCATCGGTTTGATGATTTTTTTGCCGCATATCTTGGATTAGCAGCATTGAGCCTGCAACGAACTTCGGCGTGAATAGCCGCTAAAAGCGACGCTTCTCACGAAACGAAGTGATCGCAAATCAATACGGTGCAACACTCGTTATCCAGCAGAGTCCAGTATCCAGACCAAATGATTGTGTTATCCCTCTGCCTCAAGATTCTTCTGTTGGATATCATCGCTGACATGAGCGGCGGCAATCGGCTTTGGACCAAACAGCCGTACCACGACATAATAGAAAACCGGTGTCAGGAAAATACCGAATATGGTCACGCCCAGCATCCCTGAAAACACGGCGATGCCGAGGGTCCGTCGCATCTCGGCACCGGCTCCAACGGCCACGGCCAGAGGCACGACGCCGAGAATGAATGCGAGCGACGTCATGATGATCGGTCGCAGACGCAGTCGGCAGGCTTCGACCGTCGCCTCAATGGGTGGGACACCTTGAGCTGACTTCTCTTTCGCAAATTCCACGATCAGAATGGCATTCTTGCTCGCCAAACCTACGAGTACGATGAAGCCGATCTGCACGAAAATATTGATGTCCAGCGAGGCCAGCGCCACGCCGCACACGGAACTTAGCAGACACATCGGAACGACGAGAATAACGGCAAACGGCAGGCTCAGACTTTCATATTGTGCCGCCAGAACCAGAAACACAAGAATCACGGCGATACCGAATACAATAATCGCCGTGTTCCCCGCAAGAATCTGCAAGAGCGTGAGTTCGGTCCATTGAATGTTCATTCCCTGCGGTAATTCCCGCTCGGCGACGCCTTCCACAGACTTTATCACAGTCCCGGTACTCACGCCGGGTAGTGAACCACCATTGATGGCGGCGGCGGTAACGCCGTTATACCGGATGACTAAGCCGGGGCCGCCCGACTCAATGACTCGAGAGAGGCTGCCAAGCGGTACCATGTCCCCTGTGCGGCTACGGACTTTCAAGCTTCGCACCTGGTCAGGGGTCAATCGGAATATCGGGTCGGCCTGCAAATTGACTTGCCATGTCCGCCCGAACTGGTTGAAGTCGTTCGTGTAGTATCCCCCCAGATAAAGTTGCAATGTCAGGAAGACCTCCGACAGAGGTACATTCAGCGCCTGGCATCGCTCGCGATCGACGTCGACGTACATTTGCGGAGTGCGCGCACTGAACGCGCTGAACATTCCCAATAGTCCTGGCTGTTGATTACCGCTGACGGACAAGCCATCGGTGGCCTCTTGTAAGGCATCCAGGCCGAGGTTACCGACGTCGCGCACCATCACTTTGAATCCTCCGGCGTTTCCCAAGCCGTCAACCGCAGGTGCTCCAAACACGGCGACCGAGGCTTCCTGTACTTCGCGGTAACAAGCGGCCCGCAACTTGGACGCGATTGCATCGGCACCCATTTCGGAACCGTGTCGATAATGAAATTCGTCAAGAATCACGTATACCGACCCATAATTGGAGCCGATCGCATTCTGTACGAGGGACTGTCCCGCAATGGAAATTGTATGCGCAATGCCGGGAATGCGTCCTGCCTCATTGTGATGTCCCTCCGCATCATGCACACCTTCAGATCCTTTTGCGATCTTTTCAATCTGTTGCATGACTCGGGAAGTTCGTTCCAGCGAGGCAGAATCAGGGAGCCGCACATCGACCAGCAGGTAACCTTTATCCTGTGAGGGAATAAAACCTGTCGGGACATGGGTAAAACTGAAGTACGTCAGGTACAACAATCCGCCATAGATCATCAGCACGATCAGACTGACTCGCAACATCATGCCGACAAAACGGGAATAAACATTAGCGGTCCATTGGAATCCGTGATTGAAAAGTCTGAAGAACCACCCCAGCAGCAAATTCATGCCCCGCGTCAACAGATCCCGCTGCTGATCTTTGGGTTTGAGCAACAGAGCGCATAGCGCCGGACTCAACGTCAACGAGTTCACTGCCGAAAAGAACGTCGAAACGGCGATCGTTAACGCAAACTGCCTAAAGAACTGTCCCGTGATTCCGGAGATGAACGCACACGGTATGAACACGCACATCAATACGAGTGAAATCGCAATAATCGGACCGGTCACTTCATTCATCGCAGCGAAGGCCGCATCTTTAGACGATAATCCACGTTCCAGATGATGCTCGATCGCTTCCACGACCACGATGGCATCATCCACCACAATACCGATTGCCAGCACCAGACCGAACAACGACAGATTGTTGAGGCTGAATCCCATGCCGGCCATGACGGCAAACGTGCCAACGATGGCCACGGGGACGGCGATCAACGGGATAATCGTGGCGCGCCACGATTGTAGAAATGCCAACACCACGATGGCCACGAGAATGATCGCATCGCGCAGCGCCTTGAAGACTTCATGAATCGATTCATCAATGAACGGCGTCGTGTCGTAAACAATCGCATAATCGACGTCGGGGGGAAAACTGCGTTTGAGCTGTTCCATGCGTTGGCGGATGCGATCTGCCGTATCGAGCGCGTTAGAGCCAGGCTGCTGAAAGATGGTGAGTCCGATCGTAGGTTTTCCGTTGAGATAGCATGATGTATCTTCGTTTTTGGCTCCGAGTTGAATGCCTCCTATGACGGTCCGGCTGTCGACGGTACGAACGTCGCTGACCACATCCCTCAACCGAGTGAGCTGGTCGTCTTCGCCGGTCTTGATCACGATCTCAGCGAATTGTTGCGGTTCGATCAATCGCCCCTGAGTGCTCAACGTGTATTGAAAGGCCTGTCCTTGTGGAACAGGAGGGCGTGACAGCGCTCCGGCGGCCACCTGCACGTTCTGCTCGCGGAGTGCCGTTACGACGTCGCTTGCCGTTAAGTTTCTATCCGACATGCGTTGCGGATCAAGCCAGACCCGCATGCTGTAATCGAGTTGACCGAGATACGTGACGTCTCCGACCCCCTTGACTTGAGCCAGTTCGTCGCGCAACTGGATCGTGGCATAATTACTCAGATAGAGTTGGTTATAGGTCTGATTCGGTGAGATGAGATTGACCACCAGCAGAATGCTGGGTGATTTCTTTTTCACGCTGACGCCGGTCTGCTTGACCTCGCTTGGCAGGGAAGGAATCGCCAGATTGACGCGATTCTGGACCAGAACCTGCGCCATGTCGAGGTTCGTCCCGACTTCGAACGTGACGGTCAGGTTATATCCGCCGTCGTTCGTGCTCTGAGAGTTCATGTACAGCATATTTTCCACGCCGATGACCTGCTGTTCGATCGGGGCGGCTACGGTATCAGCCACGACTTTGGCGTTGGCACCAGGGTAATTGCAGGTCACCTGCACGGTCGGAGGAGTGATCTCAGGATATTGCGCAATCGGCAGCGTCGTGACGGCAACGCCTCCCGCGAGAGTAATGATGATCGAGATGACCGCGGCCAAAATGGGGCGGTTGATGAAAATTTTCGCCATGCCGACTAACGCTCCTGTCGTTTTTCATCTTGAGGTATGGTCGGCTTGGTTTCTTCAGTCGCTTGGGGAACCGAGACGGCGGCCGGTTGTTTTTCCACTTCGGCTTCAACTTTTTGGCCGGGGCGCACTCGTTGCAGCCCTTTCACGATCACCTGTTCGCCGGATTGCACGCCGCTTTTGACGATTCTCAACTCACCTCGTTGAGCGCCCAATTCCACCGGACGACGGGTGGCGGTACCATCTTTTTCGACGACGTACAAATACTTCACATCCTGATCGGCTCCGAGCGAGCTTTCGGGAACAAGTAACGCCTGATAGGGCTTGCTGACGGGAACCCGAACCCGAACGAACATGCCGCTGATCAATGCTCGATTCTCATTGGTAAATACGCCGCGCAGTCTCGCTGTTCCCGTGCCGACGTCGACCTCACTCGCTGCAAAATCGAGCTTTCCCTCGTGCGGAAAATCTTTTTCATCCGCCAGTTGAAGATAACAGGCAATATCAAGTTCGCGCAAGCTGCCAGGCGCCGAATCTCGATTTTCCTTGCGTTGTCGCATGTACCGCAACATCGACCGCTCGTCGACGTCAAAATAGACATACATCGGCTGTTCGTTGACGATCTTCGTCAGCAGCGTACCGGAAGATAATCCCCCTGTCAGCAGGTTTCCCTTGGAAACCAATGCTCGATCCACCCGCCCATTGATTTGAGCCTTGACATCAGTGTATTTGAGGTCCACTGCCGTTCGATTGGCATCGGCGCGGGCAGCCTCAGTGGCCGCATTGGCTTCGCGTACCGCCGCCGAATATTCTTCGTGCTCTTCCTGCGTGATCACTTGACTTGCCAGCAGTTTGTCACGGCGAGCGAGATTGGCTTTGGCCAACTCGGCCTTCGCTTCCCATAACGCAATTTTGGAAAGCGATTGCTTGTGAATCGCATCGTATTCATCCGATTCAATTGTAAACAGAGTTTGCCCTTCCTTGACGAGATCGCCATCCTGAAAATGGGTGTCGGTGAGGTATCCAAATACCCTGGGACGGACCTCGACGATTTCCGAGGCTTCGGTACGTCCGGTGTAGTCGTCGTAGTCGGTGACTTCCTGCGCGATAACCGCCGCTATGGTCACCTTAGGAACAGGTTGTTCCGCAACTACAGGGGCCGAGGATTCGCACCCTGAGTTCGACAGGATCGAAGCGATCGTAGCGAGCAACACAACGCTGACCTTCGCTTCAGAGCGTTGATTAAAAATACTTATCTTTGGGATATGTTTTTGCAGCAGGAAAGGGCGTGACATAGGACTATCCATGATCATGTTTATTGACTTTTACCAAACGACAGGACTAACTCCAGACGATTCACGAAGGACAAACTCACATTAGTAGCACCAAAGCAGCCTCATACCGGAAATGATACTTGTCGACAGACGCTCGACATAAGACGGCATTGGATACGAAGTGAATTTAGGACGGCATCACGTAATCTGCGGATTCAATGTACGTTGATGAGAAATTCGGAGTCCGATTATACGGCCTGACCAGACAGCCTACAATCAACAGACCGCTACTTCTTGAAAGAACATCTCTTCTGAATAAGATTTCAATTGAAGGGATTACTTGCGACAACACATGTCTCCATCTGAATAACTGACACACAACTATTCGATTTGATTCATCGTTGTCCCCAACGTACTGCACTATTCACCATTTCCTGCCTTGATGCAATTCATATGAAATACAATGCCGGCTCCCAGAAATACTTGAACAGGTTTTCAACAGATCTCACTTCGCTTTGAGCCGGTTCATCAGCGACCAATCGTCGGGGAGAATTGTATCTTTCGGGACAATGACGATTCCGTCGCGA
>JBJXGP010000099.1:0-3448 GCA_046160425.1 Planctomycetaceae bacterium | reverse complement strand
GACCAAGGACACCGCTTCGCGTTTGAATTCCAGCGTATACGACCGTCGTGAACCACTCATGATGTCTGCTCCTTGTCTCAGAGTTTACACTCTTCTCAAGGCGCCCACCATTTGTGGGTAAGTCCATATGGCGACATTCTGGCACGGGCGGAACATTCACGACAAATTGATCCTTTTTCATTTCAACGCTGGGCGGCGGGGTATAAGCGGTTTCGGCATTGCGCCGTATTCGGAGGCAGGTAACGCCACATCTTACGCACCGAGGCTTGATGACTCCCATTGCTACGCGACTCTGGCTGACGATCAACCGGAGCTAGCCGATTCACAATCCGGCACCAAACGTCACGGCACTCTACTTCAGCATCTCCGGCGTGAAGATCATCACCACGCCCAGCGTCAACACGACCAGGCCGCTGAAGAGTTTGAGCCAGCGGCCTTCGTTTTCCTGAAGTTTGTGTTTGCCGAGGGTGATCACCACGATCCCGACCATCAGGCTGTCATCGAGCATGTAGGCGAGATTGTACAAGCCGAGCATCGCGTAGTTTTTCCAGGGAGGGTAATCCTGCATGGTCAGAATCTGGGTATACATCGCGGGTAGTCCCGCCGTGCATAAGAGTTCGATGACGTTGACCAATACGGCGAGTACAATGGCGCCGGCGACTGCCCCGGTCAGGTTTTCAGCCATGACGATCTTTCGGACGCGGTCGTAAATCCCTGGCTTGGCCGCATCAGGTATCGAAAGCGAAACTCCTCGCCCAGGCGCCAGAAAATCTTTGATATGCACCGAACCGACGCAGATCGACATGACGCCCAACGTGATCTGAGCCGGTCGCAAATAACCGATCAGCAGGAACACGTTCAGCCAGGCCGACATGAACGCGAAATATGCCAGACCGCTGATGATCACAAACGTCCCCGCGACGGCGAGAATTTTCGCGCGGCTTTTGAGGTTGACCAGCAGCGACAGCAAAAACATGAGCACCCACATGGCACAGGGATTAAAGCCGTCGACAAGCCCTACCATGAACGTAAATGTCGGCATGCCGAGATTGCGAGGACTTAAACTCCCGAAGACCGGGACATCCATCGCCTCGCTGACCGAGCCGCCCGAATTTTCGGAGGGAATGGGGAGATCGTCGGCGAGTCCGATCGGCGCCAGATCCGAATCGTCGTCGCTTCCCAGCGGAGGAGGCGGCGCTTCGTCTCCGCCCGAAAAGGATGTCTCCGGTACCGGATCACTATCGGGGACGGGATCGTCATTTCCCGCATCCTCGAGTTCCGTCTGACTCAGCAGCGCCAGCAGCGTGACGATATACAAGGGGACGGCCGCCGCTTGAATTCGCGCTCCGGTGGCCGAACTACGTGCCACGGGAATGAAGGCATTCGGCTTTGATGAAGTTTTTGGAGTCGCCGGTCGGGCCGCAGGTTTTTCGGCGGGGCAGCGGCTGCTCCAGTATTTCAGGATCGATTCGAGGCGTTTTCCGGTCGTTTCATCTTCGTCGTAGCCGATGACAAGTTGATTGCAGATTTGAATCACCGGCAGGCTCGAGGCCTGACGCCGGTATTTTTCGATGACGGCTTCCATGCGTTCGAGAGCGCGTTCATCGGCGACGACGTCGTGAAATTGCAGCCGGAACGCCGGGTATCGCCGAGCCAGGTCGGGCAGAAACTGTTTGGCGGCGGCGCAATGGGGACATCCTTCCCTCACGTAAGCATTGATCGTCAGCATGCGCTCGACGCCGGCCAGCATCTTTTTCTCGGTATCAAAGTTATGGAGAAAAGAATTACAGCCGTAGACGATGGGGACGGTCGCATTTTCGAGTTTGAAGTGCTTGCGGACTTTATCGAGACGTTCGAGGTTTTTTGGGTCGGCGTCGATATTGATCGTTCTGACTTTTAACCCGTCGCGCTTCGAGGCAAAGTCGACGAGAGCTTTCTCGTAATCGGCGCACTCTTTGCAGTCAGTCTTCACAAAGACTTCGAGAAACACGCAATTGGCCGGCGCAGCCGGTTGAGCGGTGACTACCTCGATGGAACCTGCCATGATCATCGCGACCAACAGAACGCCGGTCAAACGGCCTTTGCCAAACGAACACAGCCTTGCTCGTGCAATTCGCAATAAACAACGATCCATGACGTACTCTCAATGGGTATGGTTTATGGCCCCCAAAGACTTGAAAAAACGATGACCCGGCCCGCCGGAAGAATACGCTTTCAGGTGCAAACACGTACCCGACGCGGTGACGAGACGTACTCACGCGTAAAAGCCTCAGCCGTGCGCCGTGCATCGTTGAGGCATTGGTGACCTGACCCCAGCCACCACAGAAACATTACCGGCAGTTTTGATGCATTTTCCCCACGAGGAAAAACCCTGCCAATCTCGCTCAATTTATCTGACGCTCATACGGGCGGGCATTTTCCACTTATGCCCATAATCCCACAGTATCATCTGCGTGATTGCAGATCATATCGCGGTTTCTCATCTGCCATTGAATGTCAGAACACAAGAGACTCAATCCAAGGAGATATAACTATGTGTTTGCGTTGCCTTTTGCTGCACGTGTATCGTTTTCGGCATGAAATTCAGCCCAGCGTTGCCAGGCATAGGTCCATTCCATCCACATCCGCATCAGCGACCACAACAGACGCATTTTCGATAGATGTTCGGACTGAAGACGCGTCTGCTGCTGGGCCGCGGCTTGTGCGGCATCCGATAGCCCCCAGCGTTGTGACAGTGCCCGGCACAAACTGTCGGCGGTCAAATCACGTTCGGCGTTCTGTTCGAGATACCCTGCCCCGTCGGCAAGGACGAAGAGTTCGAACAACTGGCTGCGGAAGGGTTCGATTTCCAGCGGCCGGGTTTCTGATTCCGCCTGCACGATCAGCGAGTCGATGTGATCGATGATCGTGTTAACCAGTGTCTCGGCCGTCGTCGTGAGTTGCTCAACCATAATGAACGATGATTTGCGTTGAATGTTATGGCGGTTGGCACGACTGCATGGGAGTTCAAGGAAACAGAAAAATTACCCCGGTAACGGCCGCCGCCTGAACAAGTGCGGCTTCGGTGTTCCAAGGGAAGAAAGTGATCCGTTTCGGTGCGCAATCTCCAGCGCGATACCAACCCACCGGATAAACCTTTTTGCACGGATGGTCCAGCACCATCTGATAAGGTAATCCTATCAATTGCGTTCCGAATTTGCCAACCGAAACAAAGGGTTGCACGACGTCGTGATGGGTTTGCCCTGTTCTCTCCAGCGCCGCATCTTCAAAATAGAGCGGATGAGAGAAAATATTCGCAGGTTCCCAATTGAAACAGTTTTCCTCAACAAATCGCCCGCTGTAGAGTTGATCGCTCAACTTGATTTCTTCAGGGCATTCTGGCGTTCTCGAGCCTGGCTTGATTTCGCAGGGCAGGCCGTCGGGACGGGGGCAAAGATTGTTGCAGGGG
>JBJXGP010000098.1:0-6707 GCA_046160425.1 Planctomycetaceae bacterium | reverse complement strand
CTTCGGCGATTTGAGACAGCACCAAGGCCTTCGAACCGGGTCGGTGGATCTTTTCGGCGAATTTCAATCGTTGTTGTAGCAACGCGCGTGCTTGTTTGCGGTCTCCGGCAAATGCAATGTCGATGGCAACGACATTAACGGCCGTCAGCCGATGCGGTTCATGCTTAATCCTCGGGACCAATTCCAGTGCCTGTTGAGCCTTACCCGATTGAGCGAACGATCGAACAATCGCTTTAACGGCAATTGCCTTCAATTCGCTCTCATCCATGTATTTCAAAAGGTTAGATGCCTTCTCGATTTCGCCAAGATTGCAGAGAGTCTTGATCATCTCCATCAGCGTCTGATCGTAGTAGTTCTTGAACTCGGTCGGTTCGTCCGACGCGATCAGCTCGTCCAGCAGTCGTATGGCCTCTTCGCGATGTCCCTGCTTCGCCTGCGCCGCTGCGATGTGATTCAAAGCAGCGACACGATAATCGACGCTTTCGATACTTTCGGCGACCGTACGTGCTCGATCGAATTTTCCCGCATCGGCCAGCGATTCGCACACGCTGGCGATGGCGGATGTCTTTGTCAGCCAGTCGACAATCGTCTCGGCGACTCCCAGTGCCGCATCGTGAAGGCCGGCATCAGCTAACCCTTGGACTATGTCATCGAGCAGGTACGCCTTGTCGTCGGGATCGGAGATCATCTCGGCAACTTCCAGGGCGCGATCGCGATGACCGGTCTTGGCGAATGCTCGGGCTAAATCTTTCAACAAATAGGTGCTGACTTCAGGATCGCCCTTCGCCCCTTCGAAAATTTCATTTAGAATTTCTCGTGCTTTTTCTCGTTGTCCCGCGCGGTCCAGCGGAACGACGACCTCAAGCAATTCACGTTGCCTGGTGTCCGGCACATCGTTCGCCTTAGCAGACTTCAAAGCTTCGTTCAGGACCGCGTCTGCCGCGGTTTCGTTTCCCGCTTTTCGCAGTCCGGCGCTAATCTTAAAAAGATCGCTTAAGTTTGAAATGAAGTAATCTAGCTTTCGATGCCTTTCGAGAGCTTTCGTGAACACGATCGTGGCTTGCATTTCATCTCCCGATTCGGCAAGGGCTTCGCCTAGCTCGATAAGGCCGTTGATATCGACCAAATCATCGTGCAACGAGAGGGCCGCGAACTCGGCGAGTTTTGCAGGCGTTTCCCAGGCCGCGGCAGGTTGTTTTGAGAGAGAAGCATCCGTACTTTCGGGAGGTTGATTTGTCGCGACGTTTTCGGTCGCGGTGGCTTCCCGACGAGGAGGATCGGCGTGTTGGCCGCAGCCAATGAGTAACAGTAGGCCAACCAACATTTTCACGTTCGACATGATGTGCAATCCGTACGGTTCTGGTTTCTTTCACTGTCCCAGCCGCACCGCCAGCACCCACGTCAAACTCTTGCCGACTTCGTATGTCACGATGCGCTTGAGCTTCCCCGTTTCGGGGTCGCACTCGAAGAATGCGAGATTGCCTGATCCTTCACCTGCTCCGAAAGCGAATCGGCCGCTGGGATCGATGTCGAACGATCGGGGAGTTTTCTCCGTCAGCGTCTGACCGAGCGCCGTCAGTTTGCCGTCGTCGTCGATTGCGAAGCCGGCGAGACTGTCGTGTCCTCGATTCGAGACCCAGACGAATTTGCCATTGGGATGGACCTTCACCTCGGCGGTCGAATTCTCGGCGGTGAAGTCGGCGGGAAGGGTTGAGAGAGTTTGCAGCGGTTTGAGTCCCGTTTTCGGGTCGACTTGATACGCCGTTACGCTGCTCCCGGATTCATCGGATGTAAACGCGAATTGTTTCGCGGGATGAAACGCCAGATGCCGCGGGCCGGCATTCTCGGCACCGCCGGGGGCTTGTCCCAGCTCCGTCAGCATGCCGGTTTTTTCATCGAAACCGAATTGAAAGACGGCGTTGGGCGCGACGTGCGGCACGTAGACGATGCTATTCTCGCGACTTACGGCGATGCAATGAGCCGTCTTCGCGGTCGCGACAGTCTGAATGGCGGGAGAGGCAATCGAGCCATCGTCATTGAGCTTGTGGACCACAACTTTGCCTGCGGAATAGGATGCGCTGAGCAACCACTTGCCCGAACGATCGGTTCCGACGAACGCCGCATTTTCACCTTCGGGTAAGGCGACCGTGTTGAGCAGCGTCAGTTTTCCCGTCGAAGAATCGATTTGATAACTTCCGATCTTGCTCATGTCCCGAAGCGAAGCGTACAGGAATTGATTCAGCGGATCGACGGCGAGCGAACCGGGAGTCCCCTCTACGGCGAACGTTCCGATGTCATTCAGTGTTTTCGCCTCGGAATCGAGTCGATAGATCTGAATCTGCTGTTCGGGCGACTTGGAAACATAGACAATCGTCGAAAAGTCTTTTGCAACGGATGCTTTGCCTTCGTCTTTTTTCACGCCGCTCAGGGGATGTTCGGTGACGGCATTCCAGGCGAGTTCTTGCAGCATGAGGTTGAGTTCCTCATCGAATTGAGGGGTGAGTTTGGCAAAATTCGGATGCGAAAAACACGCGGGGATGGGCAAACCCACCGGGCTTTGACCGTAGATCGCCGCATAATGGCAATAGGCGACCAGCGCCTGCAATGGCAGCGTCGCATGGCCGATGGGGTCGGTGAAAAGATCCTGCTGCTGTTTCAAGCCCGGCACTTCGCCTTTGATGATCTTCTCGCGAAGTGCAATGACGGCTTGTCCCACCGGCACTACGAATAGGACTTGGTGATCCAAATTTTTATTGAGCTCGACGATATGCTCGTCCATGCCGGTGAAGTAGGGTTCGTGTAGTTTTCGCAGGTCATCGGCCGACGGAGCATTATGATCGACCTGCTTGGGGCGCAGCGTAAATGTCGGATCGTAAATGTCGAAGGGGAGCCAAAATTCCTGAACCATCACGCGGATGTCGGGGTTACCTTCGATTCCCAGTCTGGCAAAGTTTTCGATGCCGGGATCTGGCAAGTGGATCGGGGAAAGCGTCAGTACGTCGAGTTTCCCTTCCCGCAACAAGAGCTTAGCCTGATTCTTTTCGTCGGCCACGTCCCAATGCTGAATGACGCGCGATCCGCCGATGGATGAAAGCCCCGCGAATTCATGATCGTCAATCCCCGCAGATTTGGCGATGTCGCTGAGGATCGGCGGCATGAAGTAATGAAAGCTATGACCGGCCGAAAAAACTCGTTGCCCTTTTGTAGAAGGGATGGGCCGTTCATACGCACCGACGCGATCAGAGGCGAATATCGAGAAAACCAGCAGCCAATACCACAGGTATGCGTTTTTTCGGGAGGGGAAGCCGGGCATAATAGTCATCCTTTGAGAGAAAGGGAAAGTGCCGAATCGACTGTTTCAGCGTACCCTGCCAACCGTGAAAGTTCCAGTTGGGCGACGTTGCGAGATATCGAGAATTGATTATTGAGCCGCAGAACGGATAATCGTGAAAGCGATGCCCGGACGTCCTTTATCGAGCGGAAACCAAAACCATGCCACCGTTGAGAATCCCATACTCGCACTTTGCTCAATTGGGGATCGACAAACTGAGTCTCCTTACGGTCATTTTCTTGTTTGTGTCCGAGGTCGCTATGCCACTCACATGGGCCGATGATTTTTCTATTCCTTCGACAATCTCACCTGAAGCGAAAGAAGCATTGTCGCAGTTCCGGCGGGAAACGCGTAACGTACAGATGCCGGCCCCCGATGACATCGAAGCGTGGAAGAAAGTCCAGAACGAGATGGAGGAAAAGCGAGCCGCGGCGAATGCCCTTGTCGTCGAGAAATTTCAGCCGACGATCGTATCTCGAAAACTGGGGGATGTCCCCGTCCTCGACATTAAACCTCAAGGTTGGAAAGAAAGCAAAACCGTTCTCGTTTACACGCACGGCGGGGCCTATGCACTCTACAGCAGTCGTTCGAGATTGATGAGTGCGGTCCCCATGGCACACGATACAGGGCTGCGCGTGATCTCGGTCGATTACACACTGGCTCCACATGCAAAATGGCAGGAAGTGACCGATCAAGTCGTTTCCGTCATACAGGCATTGCGAAAAGAAGGCCGTGAGTTGAATCAAATTGCGATTTATGGCGAGTCGGCCGGCGGCGGTCTCGCCGCGGGTGCGGTCCTCAAGATGCGGGATCAAGGATTGGGGATTCCCGCCGCCGTCGTGTTGTGGTCTCCCTGGTCCGACATCACCGAGACCGGCGACACGTACGCGACGCTGCCGGATGCGGACCCCGTGCTGTACTATCCGCAAAATCTGAAACATTGTGCCGATGCTTACGCCGATCCGCAGGATCAGAAGCATCCCTATGTCTCGCCGGTGTACGGCGATTATTCGAAGGGATATCCGCCGACGCTGATTCAGGCGGGGACGAAAGAGATATTCTTGAGCAATGCAGTCCGCCATTATCAGGTCATGGACACCGCGGGGATATCGGTCAAACTCGACCTGTACGAAGGGATGTGGCACATTTTTCAAGTCTTCAATTACGATCTCCCGGAATCGAAACTCGCTCGCAGAAAAGTCAAAACATTTTTGGAACAGCATCTGGCAAAATGATTTCAAGGATCGCACATGACAAGTTTGTCAGCTTGCTGCAAATGACGCTGCGCCCGGACGCGACTTGCTTTCGCAGCGGATTGTCATCTGCTATAGTCCCTTTGCTTTGTTCGGATTCATGAGGGGTGCGTGCCGTTGTTAAACTCGGCGGGTGTTGGCACCTCAAACATCTACTGCTCTAATGGTGCATGAGGCATAGACGCTTGTGATAGTTGGTGTTCCTCAAGAAACATATCCAGGCGATCACCGGGTCGCGATCGTTCCCGCAATCATTTCCACTCTCACCAAGTTGAAATTGGAGGTGGTGATCGAATCGAGCGCGGGGCTATCCGCCGGATATCCCGACGAGTCCTACCGTGATAAAGGGGCTCGCATCGCCGGCGATCGCGCGGAGGTTTTTCGGTCTGCCGATATTATTCTTCAGGTTCGGGGATGGGGGGCCAATCGACAGGCGGGACAGGCCGACCTCAATTTGTTCCGCCCCGGTCAAACGCTCATTGCGTTTCTCGATCCGCTGATCGAACCAGCCGCCATCGAGCAACTGGCGCAGCGGGGTGTGACGGCGTTATCGATGGAATTGATCCCGCGCATCAGTCGCGCTCAAAGCATGGATGCCCTTTCGTCGATGGCAACCATCTCGGGCTACAAGGCGGTTCTGGTCGCCGCCGAAACTCTTCCGAAAATATTTCCCATGTTGATGACGGCCGCGGGAACCTTGACTCCGGCAAGAGTCTTCGTGATCGGCGCAGGCGTCGCCGGTTTGCAGGCAATCGCGACCGCTCGCCGGCTGGGGGCCGTGGTTCATGCCTACGATGTCCGACCCGCCGTCAAGGAGCAAGTGCAAAGCGTGGGAGCGGCATTCGTGGAACTTCCGCTCGAATCAATGCAAGCTGAGGATACCGGCGGGTACGCCACTGCTCTTGATGAATCGTTTTACGAACGCCAGAGGCAGATGATGGCCAAGGTCGTCGCCGAGAGCGATGTCATCATCTGTACCGCGGCGATTCCCGGGAAGCAGGCGCCGCAACTCATCAATGCAGACATGGTCAAGAGAATGTCACCTGGCTCTGTCATCGTCGATCTGGCGGCGGAAAGCGGCGGCAACTGCGAATTGACACAGGCGGGCCAGATGACGATTCAGCACGGCGTGATGATCATCGGCCCGGTGAATCTTCCTGCGACGGTGCCGTATCATTCGAGCCAGATGTATGCCAAGAACATATCCACGTTTCTGCAGCTATTATTGACCAAAGAGGGAGAATTGCGCATCGACGTGGCGGATGAAATCGTCGCCGGTACGCTGTTGACCCGCAACGGTGACGTCGTGCATCCTCGCGTCCGGGAGTTACTGGGCTTGGCACCATTATCGACGACCTCAATCGCCGCATCATAGGGAGACTGTTATGGACGACTTTATCATGCTGTTCACGATCTTCGTGATGGCGATTTTTGTCGGCGTGGAAGTGATCAATAAGGTTCCGCCGCTGTTGCATACGCCCTTGATGTCGGGATCGAATGCCATTTCCGGGATCACGCTCGTGGGAGCGATGATTTCGGTTGCTACACCGAATCGTTTCACGACCGCGCTCGGATTCATTGCCATCGTTTTCGCCATGATTAACGTTGTCGGCGGATTTCTAGTGACGCACCGCATGTTAGCGATGTTCAAGCGAAAGGGCTGAGACGGTGCAGCACGCCATCAATCTTGCTTATCTGATCGCTTCGGTCCTGTTCATCATAGGACTGATGAAACTCTCTCATCCCCGGACGGCGGTGCAGGGGAATCTGCTCGGTTCCGTCGGGATGCTGATCGCCATCGTCGCCACGCTGCTCGACCGCCAGATCATCAATGCCGGCGTGTCGGGTTATTTGATCATTTTCGCCGGATTGCTCGTCGGCTCGGCGATCGGTGCCGTGCTGGCACTCAAAGTGAAGATGACCGCAATGCCTGAAATGGTCGCGCTGCTCAACGGTTTCGGCGGCGGAGCTTCGGTTCTCGTCGCCGGAGCGGCATTGCACGATGCCATCGATACGTCGCTGCAATTCACCGTGGCCACGGTCGCGTCGGCGTTGATCGGTGCGGTCACATTCTGGGGAAGTCTCGTCGCCGTCGTCAAACTGCAGGATATGGTCTCCGACCG
>JBJXGP010000097.1:0-3438 GCA_046160425.1 Planctomycetaceae bacterium | reverse complement strand
CATGCGCCGCCAGACGGACTGCGCTTCCCGCCAGGAATTCGCTGTTGATCATCGTCAATGATTGCAGCGGAGTGGCCGACGCCGATCGCTGCGTGCAATTGACGTCGATCACCGGGTAATCGAACACCCGCAAAAACGTCACCGGATTCGATCTTCGAGCGACAAGGTACACACTGCGCCGGGATGCCGCATCCGTACCGTCGCCGGGGACCGATTGAAGTCCCGACTGAGACGTCGTCAACATGACTGGCGGGCCCTCCATCGTGTAATCGGCTGTTCCGCTGATGGCGATCACGGAATCCCGTAGCGATTCGGCATCCAGCCGCCGCAGGTTCATCCGCCACAGCCATCGATTTCCCGGATCGATGGATTGTGCGTCTCGACCATTGGCCGCGATGGCATTCGATTCCGGCGGACGAGCGGACGACTGGCGGTAGGCCGTCGAGAGCATCATCAACTTGTGCAGACGTTTGGCACTCCACCTCTGCTGCATGAATTCGACGGCGAGCCAGTCCAGCAGTTCCGGATGAGTCGGACGGGCACCGGTTGCTCCAAAGTTTCCGGGGGTGGCAACGATGCCCGACCCGAAATGATGTTGCCACATACGGTTGACGATGACTCGTGCCGTCAGCGGATGCTCGGGACTGGTCAGCCACTCGGCGAACGCCAGTCGCAGCCCGGACGTTTCGCCGTGAACGTTGGACGAGGGAATCGCGTCTGCCTTGCCGGGGGGACTCAGAATTGACAGAACGCCGGGGGACACTTTCGGGCCGGGAAATTCGATGTCGCCGCGATGCAGCAAGCGAATCGTCGGAGTCTTGCCGACATCCCACAACGCCTGCACCTTATGAATTTGAATTGATGCAAGTTGTCGGTCGCTCGCAGCGACTTCTTGTTGCAAGTCCGATAATTTCTGGCGATCGGCTTCGCTGAACGTCGCATCGACTTCGGCATCCGTCACGGCGAGCAGCGTGGCGAATTTTTCAGCCAAATACTTCTGAACTTCGGTCCGCGTATTCGCGTCGGCTGCGACAGCCGCTTTCGCGTCGGCGCGAATCGACTCAGGAATTTGCGACAGCTTCTGTTCGAGTAATTTCTGTTTGTACGGTTCGCGGAGATCGCCCACCTGCTTCCTGACGCCGTTCAACTTGACAGTCGCTTCGTCGCGCTGCCGATTGATCTCGTCCTGTTCGACTTTCGAGACATGAAACAAATGGCGACGTGCTGGCGGAAGCCATTGAGACGGATTGTACGCGGCGGTAAAGAGCGACAGAAATCGATAGTAATCGGTCTGCGGAATCGGATCGAACTTGTGGCTGTGGCAACGCGCGCAGGCCAACGTCATCCCCATCGTACTAGTCGAAACGCGTTCCATCAATTTGAACATGGCCTCGTAACGATCGAAGGGCAAATCCGAGATATCCTCGTCGGTCGCATCCAAAACGTTACGGAGGAACCCGGTTGCGATTAGCTTTTCCAAAATCTCTGGCGAGTATTTGGGAGCGTTTCGCCAATCGACCAATTCATCGCCCGCGATTTGTTCGGTCAGAAATCGATCCCAGGGAGTGTCGTTATTGGTCGCTGCAATAACGTAGTCGCGATATCTCCAATAGCCATCCGATAAATTCACGCTATTAGGATCGAAATCCTTATCGGTCGTGTCGACATAGCCCACGACGTCAAGCCAATGCCTCCCCCACCGCTCGCCATACCGCGGCGAATCGAGCAATTCGTCGATCAGCCGTTCGTAGGCATCGGACCGGTCGTCCGCCAGAAATGCGAGCGCCTGCTCGGGGGCAGGGGGCAAACCGGTCAGATCGAAATACGCCCTGCGGAGAAGCGTTTGCCTGGAGGCATCCGGCGAAAACGTCAGGCCTTCGGCTTCGAGCCTGGCCAACACAAACTGATCGATGGGCGTGCGAATTCGCTCGGTGGCCATGACATCCGGAGGCTGAATGGCCTTCGGTTTCTGATAGGCCCAGAATTGCCGATCTTCGTCGGTAATTTCATCGGCTGCGGAAACGGCACTCGAAGCCTCATCGGGATTGATATCGACGAAATCGGCAAAGCGGCCCTGATCGATCCAGCGAGTGATACTGCCGATTTGATCCGACGACAGAGGTTCGCCTGCGTCCTGCGGGGGCATGGCCTTGCTGGAAATCTTGCGAACCATGACGCTCTTGTCGGAAAACCCTTCGACAATCACCGGCCCGCGTTTGCTCCCTTGCAACAGCGATGCCAGGCTTCGCAAATCGAGATCTGCTTCAGGAGCGTCTTTCCCGTGGCATTCGACGCAGCGCTCATGCAGAATCGGAAGAATCTCTTTCTCGAAGCGATCGAGTTGTGCCTGCACGTCCGCTGGCAATTCCGTCGGCTCACTGGATGGTGCCCCGGCGAGGATCCACTTTCGCACGATCTCGATTTCGGCGTCCGCGAGCTTCAATTTGAAGATCGCCAGCGGCATCTCTCGCTTGGAAAGTTTCTCCCATAGCAGGCTTTTTTCCAGCGATCCCTTCACAAGGACCGGCCCGTTCTGGCTCCCCTTTAGAGTTTGGCGGGCCGTCCGTAAATCGAGACCCAATTGCGGAGAACTCTTGCCGTGGCAATTGAAGCAGTAGCGAGTGAAGATCGGGAGGACGTCCTTTTCAAAGACGGGCGCGTCCTCTTCACATGCTGCTTCGGATGACAGAAATAGTGCCGAGGCGACGGACATCAACAGCACGTGATGAAGGCATCGAAAATGGATCATATTGGGGATCGCCAGGAAAAAACGTTTCAAACTCGAACGGAATCGGTTAACAAATCGCCTACGACCTTTGCACCGGTGACCGTAACGTCGGTCGGAGTTTCCAGTCGACCGTCGTGTGGGAATTGAACTTTGTTGTGGTCAAGCCCCAACTGATGGCAAACTGTGGCAATCATGTCGGGGACGCTGACTCGGTTGACTACGCTCTTGTAGCCGAACTCGTCGGTCTCCCCGTAAATCAGGCCCGGCTTGAAGCCTCCCCCTGCGAACCACATGGTAAACGCATTGCGATTGTGGTCGCGCCCCTTGCCGTTTTGCGTCGTCGGCAACCGTCCGAACTCGCCGGCCCACATCACGATCGTACTCTCTAACAGGCCTCGTTCTTTCAGATCCTTAACGAGCGCCGTGGCCCCTTGGTCGGTTGCGGTGGCGATTTCAGCCATCCCCTTTTGAATGTCGTTGTGATGGTCCCACGGTTGGCCGGGGCTGGTCGTGACTTGCACGAATCGCACGCCCGATTCGACCAGTCGGCGAGCCATCAAACAGCGCGTTCCGTATTTCGCAGTCACCGGATTATCGAGCCCATAACTTTTCCGGGTGGCTTCGGTTTCGCTCGATAGATCCAGAACACCAGGAGCTTCCAATTGCATGCGGGCTGCCAATTCGAAGTTCTCGATCCGGGCGTCGAGTTC
>JBJXGP010000096.1:0-7370 GCA_046160425.1 Planctomycetaceae bacterium | reverse complement strand
TGAAGCCGATTTCCGCACCTTCTGCGAACAACTTTTCGGTGATGGCCCAGGCGATGGAGTGATCGTTGGCGATCCCGAACACCATCCCTTTTTTCCCGGTGAATAATCCCATCGTCAGATCCTTCTCTCGAGTGAGGGAGACGCGCCCCGGCGTCCCCTCTTCGCGGATTTGATGTCAGTTTGTGAGTTGAATTCTAAGGCAAAGTCCCTGCACAGGATAACGGCTTGACGCAACTCGTTCAACGGGAGCAAGGGAATCGCTACGAATGTACGACTCCGGACTTGGCGAGCAAGCCATTCGGAACGCCCGATATTCACACCTTAATTTTAAGTGAATTGGGTAAGCTTTATCGATTTTGACGATTATTCATTGAGGCATCCATCGATATTCACCGATGAAGGGATATGCGAACGGCTCATCGCGGGGCTGATATGGATACTCCGCTTCCATAAATTTTGCAACGACTCATGGTAAATCATTTTATACAATAGTCTTACATTTTTATTCCAAGCCGTCGATCCTCCTGAAATTCTTCACCTGACGACAAACTTCATGCTGCGACAAGCACATTTATTTCTGAGAGTTACCCGAAAAGAATGCGGTGATCGCCTGTCGCGGTCTCTCGTTTTTCTTTCTATGGTTACAGCGATCTTCTGCGTCTTGCCCGGCTGTTCTCGGCAATTCTGGCGAAATCAGGCGGATAAGGATACGTATTCGCTGGTGGACGAGAAGCAGACTGATGAGCAATGGGACTTGCCGCGGATCGATCTCGAGCCCGATCCTCGCAGCCGATTTTACGATCCGTACCCCATCGACAAGGGGCCGTTGCCTCCCGATGACCCGGCGGCTCACGAGTACATGCATCAGGCAGACTGGATTCCCGGCTACAAAAGCTGGCACAAGTTTGGCGATGCCTTCAGCGTGGAAAATCCGCAGTGGTACGACTCCTTCGAACAGGCCCCCGTGCGGAACAAGTTTCGAGACTTCGCCGAATCGGATGACGCATCCGAGGCTCGGGGAAGCATTCAACAGACAAGCTATGAAGACGAAGGTTCCCCGGATCCCACGCCATACGAAGAGCCTCTCGGCGAGCCTTCGGAGGGGACCGAGCACGACAGCGACAACGTCACCGATGCCGAAGTTGAATTTCAACCAAAGATCGAACACTTGACGCTTCAGCAGGCGATCGAATTGTCGCAGATCCACAGTCGGGAATATCAGACGCAGATTGAAGAGGTCTACCTCGAAGCGCTGGCACTGACGTTAAGCCGGTTTCAATTCGACGTACGCTATCTGGGATTCGGGGGAACTCCTTCGATTGGTCTCAATCAAACCACGAACGGCAACGGACAGAACAGCACACTCTCGATGTCTCCCAGAGCGGGAATCAATCAACTCCTGCCGACCGGCGGACAATGGATTCTCGAACTGTCGAACAATACGCTGTGGTTGTTCTCAGGCGACAATCAGACGTCGACGTCGAGTCTGTTATCGTATTCGCTCGTGCAACCGTTGATGCAGGGGGCCGGTCGCAAGATCGTGCTCGCCAATCTGACGCAGCAGGAACGCAACGTGTTGTATTCGGTGCGGGATCTGGCCCGATTCCGTCAGACGTTCTTTACCAATATCGTTTCCGATTATTTGTCGTTGTTTCAGTCGCGGCAGGGAATTATCAATGCTACCAACAACGTCAGTCAGACTGAGGTCATTCTCGATCGCTCGCGGGTTCTCGCCTCTAACGTTCCCGAAAACATTTCCGAAGCGTTGGATTCGCTCCCCGATGGAGTCGAAATACCCGCCGGGCTTGCCGACAAAGTCAGGTACAACGTTGAGGGCAAGCAGTTGACCGTCAATCGGTCGATTACCGAGGATCAGGAAATCGAACTGCGTCAACTCAGTGGCGACGAAAATTTCCAGAAAGCCGTCAACGATATTCTGGATCGCTTGCATACCGAAACGCTGACCCTCGCAGTCACGCAGTTGGAGACGAACCTGGCAAACCTGCGAAACGCCCTGCGAAGCAGCGAGGTCGGCTATCAGAATCAACTCGATCAGTACAAGTTTCAGCTCGGTCTTCCTCCCGATATGACCTTCTCGCTCGATGAAACGTTTCTGGAACCGTTTACGCTGATCGACGATCGGCTGTTTATTCTCGAAAAGGAAGTGACGAGCTTCGTGGATGTGTGGGGACAAATGGACGAGACCGATCCTCCGATCGAGGCTCTCCGCGACACGAGCCGGCAATTTGAAATCTTGCTCGCCCACGTGAAGGAATCGGGATTGAATCTGGTCATCGACGACAAACGACGGTTCGATCAGATCAAAGACCACATCATCGCCGATAAGGATCCCGAAGACAAAGAACGTCTTGAAAAGGACATCGAAAGGGACACGAGAGTTCTGAAGAGCGTGCAGGACGACATCGCCGAAATTGAACGAGACTGGCGGCTTATTGAAGCACGACTGTCGAACGACAATCTGACTAAGGAAGAACGGCAGAGCGAACATAAAAAACTGGCCGACTTGCGTGAGGATCTGCTCAAGGCGACGCAGAACCTGCAAGTGATTCAAGTCGGCGTTCGCGTGGAGATGATCGAACTCAATAAATTCGATATCGATCTCGAGGAGGCGGTGAACTACGCGCTCGAAAACCGCCTGGACCTAATGAATGCTCGAGCGGCGGTGATGGATGCCCGGCGCGCGGTTGAAGTCGCCGCCAATGAACTCGAAGGGGTTCTCGACGTCGTCGTCGAAGGGGACATCGGCACGAAGCCGGGAAGCAAGCCATTCGAATTTCGAGCCGACCGCAGCACCTTTCGCACCGGTTTGCAATTCACGACTCCGCTCAATCAGATCTCTCAACGCAATCAATATCGAGCGGCGCTCATCGCTTATCAAAGGGCGCGCAGAACATACATGCAGACGGAAGATTCAGTTAAAATTCAGGTACGACGAGATTGGCGACAACTCAAAGTGCTGAAAAAGAATTTCGAAATGCAACGACGCACGATACGCTCGTCATCGGTGCAATTCGATCAGGCTGTTGAAAATGCGGCAAATCCGGCACAGGCAGGAAATCCATCAAGTCAGCAGGGATTGAATCTGGTCAACGCTTTGAACAGCATCTTGAATGCGCAGAACTCATTCATCGGAATTTGGGTCAATTACGAACAGAATCGACTTAACATTTACCAGGATATGGGTATGATGGATATAGACTCCCAGGGGATCTGGGACGATGCCTACTATCAATCCTGGTCGCAGACCGGAAAACCGGTCATCAATGGGGCCAGCACTCCTTCCATGCCGCAAGGGGCCCGCCGTGTCATCCCAACTGATCACGACCGACAATATGGAGAGCACCGCATCGACGATGGACGGAAACCCGTCGACGATGGACCAGGAGTTGTTCTCGCATCTGCCGAATCGAGACCGAGGCGGATCGAAGTCGCGCGGGTGGTCGCTGCTGAGCATCATTCGTCCGTGGATGCTGATGACGATGATCGCCGCGGTGATCGGAGTGCTCGTCATTCCCAACCCGTGGTCGCTCACGAAGGGAAGTTCCTCCCTCCCCGACGACCTCGTGACTGACGTCGTCAAACGCGGCCCCTTCAAAGTCTCCGTCGTCGAAAAAGGGACGGTCGACAGTTCGCGCAACGTCACGCTGAGCAGTTCTGTCGAGGGGAACACGACGATCATCAGCATCGTTCCCGAAGGCTCTAAAGTCAAAGCGGGAGACATCGTCTGCGAACTCGATTCATCGGCTTTGCGCGACAAGGCGAAGCAGCAGGAAATCAACGTCACTCAGGCGCTCGCCGCCCTCTCCAAGGCGACTGAAGATCTGAAGATTCAGGAAAACCAGAACGAAAGCGACATCGCCGCAGCCGAGTTAGCCGTCGAGCTTGCTGGATTAGATCTGACAAAATATGTTGAGGGCGAATTGATCCAACAGACGAACGAACTGCAAGGGCAGCTTGCTATCGACAAGGAAGAGTTGATTCGAGCTGAGGAATCGTACGAATTTTCCAAGGGGACGGCGAAAAAAGGCTATCTCAGCCAGAACGACCTTGAAGCCTCCCGGCTCAAGGTGCAAAGCGCAAAACTGAAGGTCAGTTCGACGGATGAGAAGCTGCGAGTGCTGCTTAAATTTTCGAAGGTGCGGCAGATCGCGGAACTGAAAGCCAACGCCATAGAGTTCGAACGCGAACTCGAGCGCGTTAAAAGCAAAGCGAAGGCCGCGTTGAGCCAGGCCAAGGCCGAATACGAATCGAAACGTATGACCGACGAGGTCGAGCAGGATAAAGCGAAGCGCTGGAAAGAACAGATCGCTGCCTGCCAGTTGAAGGCCCCCATCGACGGCGAAGTGGTCTACGCCAATCAGGACAGCGGACGCCGCAGCGGGAATAATCAGAAAGTGATCGAATCGGGCGCATCGGTTTACGAACGGCAGGCGATCATCAAGCTGCCGGATAACACGCACATGAAGGTCGATACGAAAATTCACGAGTCGCGGATCAGCCAGGTTCGCATTGGGTTGCCGGTGTCGGTCATCATCGACGCCTATCCTCACATCTCGTTTGAAGGCGTCGTCGAACAGATCGCATCGGTCCCCATGTCGGGCAACTGGATGAACATGGACCTCAAGGAATACGAATGCGTCGTCACGATCACCGATCGCGACATCAAGAAGGTGAGCATGCTGCGGCCCGGTTTGACGGCGAAGGTCGAAATTATGGTCAGCATGCGGGCCAATATTCTGCAAGCGCCGGTTCAATCCGTCGTGCAAGTGGGCGAAACGCGTTACGCTTATGTGGCAACGCCTGATAGTAAGCCTCAGCGAAGGCAACTGGTCATCGGCGAAACCAACGATCTGGGAGTTGAGATTCTGGAAGGACTGAGCGAAGGGGAAAAACTCATTCTCAACCCCCGCACGCGCTTCGCCGAAGAAATCCAGGAGCTCGAATCGGTCTTGAAAAATGAAAGATCGGCTGAAGCCGATGCTGCCGCCGAACAGGTGGTGATCCCCGCTTCCAACGCAGCGCCCGGTAAAGAGGCCCGGCCCCCTCGCGATGGAGCGAAGAAGGAAGGGAGCCCGTCGGGTGAGGGAGACAATTTGAAGTCCGCCGCAGGTCCAGGATCATCACCCGAAGCGGGACCGGGACAAGGGAATGCGCGGAGAGGCCCGCGAACTTTTGCAGATGTCGACAAGAACGGCGACGGTACGCTCTCCGAAGACGAAGTCCCCGAACGAATGCGGCCCTTGTTCTCGGCTATCGACGCCAATGCCGATGGACTCATTCAGCAGGAAGAATACACGAAAGCCATCGAAGATATACGCAACCGCTTTGGCGGCGGCCGACCTGCTGACGGTGGCTCCGGCGAAGGGGGTGAGGGTGGCCGGCGCGGTCGCCGGGGTGGCGGCGAAAAGTCGGGCGGGGACGCGTCGCCATGAAACCGGCTGCGCAGTTGATCGATCTCCACAAGCATTATTTTCTCGCCGGTGGAACGGTTCGCGCCCTGAATGGAGTGAACATCACATTTCCGACCGGGGACTTCGTGGCGGTCATGGGCTCATCGGGAAGCGGAAAAAGTACGCTCCTGAACGTGCTGGGGGGGCTGGATCGACCGACGGCGGGACAATACATTCTTTCGGGGCAGGATGTCTCGCAACTCTCGGATGACGAACTCTCGTACGCACGCAATCAACTGATCGGTTTCGTCTTCCAATCGTACAACCTGATTTCGCAATATACGGTGCTCGAAAATATCGAAGTTCCATTGCTGTACCGCCCGGGTGCTCCGTCGATCAGTTCAGAAGATCGCGAGCGTTGCCTGGAACTTGCCGCCGACGTCGGACTCAGCGAGCGTCTGGACCACCGTCCATTTCAGCTCTCCGGCGGTCAGCAACAGCGCGTCGCCGTTGCCCGTTCGCTCGTCAACAACCCGGCGATCCTGTTGGCCGACGAGCCGACGGGAAACCTCGATTCCAAGACCGCCCAGGAGATCATGGATCTCTTCGTCAAGTTGAACGAGCAGGGACGAACGATCGTGATGGTGACCCACGAAACCGATATCGCTCGCTATGCCCGTCGGCAGATTCATATGAAAGACGGTCTCGTTGACGATGAAGGAGCCGTTCACGACTCGTGAATGATCTATATGAACTTTTCAAATTGAAGATGTTTTTAGGTTAGCCGCGACGCGCAGGGTCTCCGCAGCGGAGCGCGTCGAATTATGAAATGTAAAATATGTCGTTTTTTCGTCTCATACGCACGGTTCAACTGGCGCTGAAGAGCATTCTGCTGCACAAGCTCCGCTCGGGTCTCACGATGCTGGGGATTGTGTTCGGCGTGTTTTCGGTCATTGCCATGCTGGCGATCGGCGAAGGGGCGAGCGAACAGGCACAGCAACAGGTCTTGCAGCTTGGTGCCACGAATATTCTCGTCCGCAGCGTCAAGCCGCCGATCGAGTCGTCCAACGGCAGCGGCGGGCGAAACGTCAATCGATATGGCCTGTTGCGGAAAGACTTCCAATTGCTGTCCGAGAACATCCCCACGCTCGTCAACGCCATTCCCATCCGCGAAGCGACGATGGAATTTCGCAACCGCCATCATACACTGAACGGCCGACTGGTCGGTTGCACGAACGATTACATGCGAGTGAATCATCTGAACATTCGCAGCGGAAGATTCGTCGAGGATCGCGATCAGGAGACGATGGCGAACGTCTGCGTCCTGGGAGCCGACGTCGCAGACACGTTGTTTCCGTTCGAAGAACCCGTGGGACAAGCCGTTCAAGTCGACAGCCGATTTTACAAAATCATCGGCGTGTCGCAACGCCGGGTTTCGACGTCGGCGATCGGCAGCGCACTCGCCGGTCAGGATTTCAATAAAGATATCTACATCCCGATCCGGACGTTTGAAGTCCGACTGGGGGACTTGATTATTACCCGCACTCAGGGAAGCTGGATGGCCGAATCGGTCCAGTTGAATCAGATCACGCTGCAAGTGGGCAAACCCGAAGACGTCTTGTCGACCGCCGAAGTGGTCCGCGAAACCGTGGATCGCAATCATCGCGATCTCAAGGACGTCGACATCATCGTGCCGCTCGAGTTGCTGCGGCAGGCCGAACAAATACGGCAAATATTTAACGTCGTGCTCGGCTCGATTGCCGCCATCAGCCTGGTCGTCGGCGGGATCGGCATCATGAACATCATGTTGGCGACCGTCACCGAACGAACGCGTGAGATCGGCATCCGCCGTGCTCTCGGCGCCCGCCAGCGGGATATCACCATTCAGTTTCTCACCGAAACGATCGTGTTGACGGGCACGGGCGGAGTGATCGGCATCGTGATGGGTTTGACCACGCC
>JBJXGP010000095.1:0-9663 GCA_046160425.1 Planctomycetaceae bacterium | reverse complement strand
TCGCTGCCGCCGCTCTCGCGGCTATGCTGTCCCGAGCTGGGTCTGCATTCCATGGGCTGACGCCCACGGCTACATGCTTCGGCCGCTCTCGCGGCCATTTGCGACGTCGCATACATGCACGTCACCGTTTTTTGTAGACGATCTTTAGACTTAACCAAGTGCCATTCGGCTTCAGCCTGCTCCAGACAACCTAAAGGCTGGACTCCAACGAAGACACCAGATGTTGCTTTTCGGCAACGCCGACGAGGGAATGCCGTGGTCATTATGAAACGTCAAGCCGGTTTGACAGGCGCAAAGGGAATGAAACACGATTCGGAGCGGACCGGTATGCCTGTTGCATGACTGAAGCTGTGGCGGAAGAAATCACTCTTTCGCCACTCTTCAGTCCATCGCGGGGAGCAAGACCATGATTGGCGTCGTCGAACTGCAAACGACCGAATCGCTCGAGAAATATCGCATCACCTGGGATGACCTGTGGCGTCAAACGCTGCCGCAGTCGTTTTGTTCCTCGTACGCGTGGTTTTCTTCCTTTGCTCGCCATTTTCTCGCCGAAGGCGATTTGCGAGTCCTCGTCGTCTCGGTCAACGGCAAGACGATCGGCATCCTGCCGCTCGTGAATCGCCAAGTTGAAACCGGCGTCGGCACATTGCGAATGCTCACCTTGCCGCGTTGCCGCTGGGGGTGCATTGACGGCCCCATCGGGCCGAATCCGACGGCAACCATGTTGCTCGCCATGCGTTATCTGCAACAGACGCAAGGAGAATGGGATCTGCTCGACCTCAGGGAGATTCAGAAAAGCGGCGGCAATCATCAACGGTTGACCAATTCGTTCCGCACTGCGGATATGGCCTGTTGCGAGCGTCCCTGGGACGACCTTCCCGTCGTCAAGATGGATGGGCAATGGCGGGATTATTGGATCAGCCGCTCATCGCGGTTGAAGAAAACCGCTGCAAAATCTCGGGAAGCGTTTTCGGCAAAGGGCTTGATCGAGTTGATCCGACAGCGGAAACCGACTCCGCAAGTTCACCGCCCCAACCCTCGCCTTTCGGTTCTCATCGAGGGCAACGACAACCGTTTTGCAACGCGAAGTCATTCTGCATCTGCCGTCGATCTCTGGACGGAATTCGAATCGGTCGCCAATCTACCGGAGCGGGATCTCGCCTTCCTGAGGGACGTGCATCCGCAGGCCTCGGCGCTCGGGATGGAAGACCTCTCGATTCTTCGCGCCGGAAAAACGCCCATCGCCGCCGCGTATGGCTGGCACGTCGGCGGGCATGTGACGACTGTGTGGATCGGTCAACGTCCCGATCTGGACGACTCGGTCAAGTCGCTACTGATCGAATCGCTGCTCTACGACAGCTTCGAACGGGGCGACCGCGAGCTGGCGTTCCGCGATCACGAACATGCCGAACTGGTGGGGTGGGCCAATTCGAATGCGCCGAATTTCCGCTACACGCATTTTTCGAGCAACAGCCCGCGGGCACAGATCCTGCGACTCAATCAGTACGTGCGCGGCTGGTGGCAAACGCCTGAACCGGCGCAACCGATTCGACCGCACATGAAACCGCTTCAGCACGAGCCGCGATTGTTGTTGATCGATTAACGACAATCGATCGACAGGGATACGACTGCGAAGCGACTCGTCCCCTCGGAGATCACGGCTACTTCAGGTTTTCAGCCGAGAACTTCGACACGACCTTGCCGATAAACCGCATAAAACCCTGATGGGCTCGAAATCGCCCTTCCGTACGGTTCTCGAATCGGGCCAACGTAAAGGTCACGACGTCTTCGCCGGCGATGAACGACTCTTCGATGAGTTCGCGAAGCTTCGGCTTAGTGGGCTCCTTCGCTTTTTCGGCATTGAGCGCGATCCAGGGTTGAACCTTGAGAAAGAAGTCGATGACCAGCGGACTCGTTTCCGTCGGTGCCGACGCCGACGTCACTTGCTGAATCGCCACTTTCAGGCGTTCGTCGGCTTTCTCCCCTTCGGCAATCCAGGCGGACTTGGGACCGGTGGCGATCCAGAAATCAACCTCAGTGCCGAGCCATTTTTCGAACATCGGAATCCCGCCCGAGACGAGATGGACTTTATGCAAGGCCACATCTCCGACGGTCTCGACGTCGAACTCGACGGTGTTCCCGGCTTTGATTTCCGGCACCGTTTTCAGCAACTCACGGATCGTTTCCACTCCCGTTTCGGGGATGAGCATTCCGCCGAGGATCCCATGCTTGCCGTCGGTATCCGTGGTAATTTCGCTATAGGAATCGATGATCCCCAATTTTGTTCCATCATCGAGGAGCTTGACGAACAGATCGATAACCTTCTGGCCGGCGGCCTTTTCGGTCTCGTTCAGTTCGGTCATCGCGCTGATTTTTTTCGAGGCGACGAGTCGGATTTGCGCGAACATCTCGGACAGGTGCTGCTGACGCATGGGATCGAGCGGGAAATTGGTTTTGAGGCTCATGATCGCCGCTTCGCTTCTCGTGCTGACCTGAAACAATCCGGGTGCGGCCGCGAGTTGCATGATGCTTTTTTCGAGGTCGGTATCCTTCAATGCGGTCATATCGAAGTCGACGAGACCGACTTTATTCGGGACATCAGTTGTCCAGCCGAGGGTTAATTCCTCCGCTTCGACGACGAAGCGCTTCAACTCGGTGAACTGATGCTGCGAGACCAGTTTTCGCAGCGAGAACTCTTCTTCGGATTCATCCGGAAGAGGTTTAATCAAGGCATCGAGTTCTTTGCGCAGTTCCTCGAGGGCGTCGCCGCGTTTCTTGAGATCGTCCGGCGTATTCTTTGAGTTCTTGACCAGAGCGGCAAGGTCGAATTTTTTCGCAACCAGGGGAGCCAATGCAATTGCGGGGTCGGGTGCATTGGCAGGAACCGCAGCGGCAGTCTCGGCGATGGTTGCATAAGCGTTGTCGTACCGCATGAAACCGGCGAATCCCCCTCCGGCTAGCGACCAGTAATTCCGACCTTTGGGGGTCGATTTAATGCCGAAGGCGACCAGATTCTCCAGTCTAAAGACTTTCATGCTTTCAGCATTAACCGGGAAGTGCGAGCGAAACGTGAGTTTCTTATTGTCGATCAGCAGATCGATACGCACCGGTCGTAACTGGTCGATGCCTGGCAAAAATGTTTCCAGCGTTTCATTGACGTTGTCCCACTGTTTTTGCTCCAGGGGATTTCCCAGGTCGATCACGAACTTGAGGTCGTTCTTCAGTTCCTGGGCACCCGAGATCATTATCGTGATGTCGGGAAGCGAATTCCCGCCGCCAGCCGGAGCGTTTTGCGCCGCAGCCGGAACGGTCAATCCACAAAACACCAGGGCCAACGCAATGGGACGTACAACTCCGTTCACGATCACCTCCTCAGGAACTTCACACCGCAGTAGCAGTTTCAGAGATTCAAATCCGTTAGTTTCGGTCCCTTGGGCCCGTTTCACTGGGAACAGTCAAGAACAACCGAGGTTCCCGCGCTGCAAGAATAGGATAATTGCCTAGTCTTTGGCAAGCTGCACGAAGCACGAAGAATGTAGGGAAGTAAAACTCCCCCTCACTTCTCTTGTCCCGTCATTTTTTTCCTGTTTCGTTGCCTTAATTATACCAGCTTTCCAGAAGAATGGTTTCGGTACATTTCGGATAGTCCTTGAGACTTATCACATCTCGATTCAGATCAGGATCAGCAATTACAGTTTGCCCTGATAGTAACCTTTAGCGGATCGGACCATCTTGCCAATTTGTCATGTCAGATCCACTGAATGCTGTTCTGTGACAGCACTATTTCTCAGCAGTTTTGATGCCCGTAATCAGGCCAAGACTCGCATGGGCCGTCTCTGTCGGAGCCAGTCGTTCGGTTCGAATCAACTTCCAGAGCGTTCTCGCTTCCCCCTGCTGACCGGCGAGGGCACTCAGATAATAAAGCCCCTCTTCCCTCGCCGCCAAATCCTTCTGATTCATCAAAAACTTGAATCCTTGCTCCCATTTCTGCTCGTGGCTCAATTGCGAGGGCAATTCCAGCACCCACTGATAGACCGCTTCCGGCTCTACGTCGGTTGAACCCAGCAAGCCGTTGACGGCGTCGTAATCACCGGACAAGACGCCTCGCAGCGTCTCCGTCGTCAAATGCACGCGGGGATCAAGTTCCACTCCGGCCTGTGTCATCGCTGCGGAGAGTTGCGGAAAAGGATCGGTCTCGCCCCGGCCGATTGCGAAAAACAGAATCCAATGGGGAACGCGACTTTGCAGATACGGTTCATGCGCATGTTCGTCGCTCATCGATGCACGACTGAGAATCTCTTCGACGATGTTGTTGCCGAGACTCCATTCCGCGGCTCGCGAAAGGATTTGCACCTGAATCTGAAAACGTTCGGCGGCGAGTTCTGCCAGTTGATCGAGATTACGACGATATCGGTTGAAGGCCAGTCGAGCCTGATCGTCGGATTTGAGTTCCAACACTTCTTTCAGTTCTGCCTGAATCGTCTTGGCGCCGATGCCTTCCGCCTCCTGCAACCGGTTCTGCATGGCTGTCGGACTGGGGGCCATCGCCCGGCAGACCATCAGACTCTGTTGCATGGCCTTCCAGGATGCGGCGTTATCGCCCAGCAGTGCATTGGCAAATGCCAACTCGCTCCATGCGCGAGCCACCAACATCATTTCGGGCGGAATTTGAATCGACGAGAGATCGTGAATATCCCGGGTTTGCTTCAAGACCATCGGAGGAGCATCCGGTAGCTGAGACAATTCCGTCAGCGTTCGTTCGATGTATTCTTTCGCGCGATCCTTGTTGCCGCTTCGAACGTACTGTTGCGCAAGCCGCGACCAGATATAGGCTTTGCCGTGTACTGCGGATTCCTCGGTCAACGCGGCGAGTTGCGTTGCCGTCTCTTCCGTATCGTTCGATGCTCGGACTTGCTGTTCGCCCCATTGCGCGAGGCATTCCATACGAGCAACGGGATCGGTTTGGGCGCGAATCCAACTCTCGGCGGCGGCCGATCGATCGTGACCGGCCAATATAGCAGTGATGATCACTGCATTCGCCGATTTCAAAGGCATGAGCGGCCGTTGACGCGACAACCGATCGAGATCGAATTCACGGGTTCCCAGCGACAGACGGGTCAGAAGACTCAATGCGTTCGACTCGGATTCGATGGGAAGACTCTTGAGCAGGGTTTGAGCCGCGTCGATTTTCCCCGTCGCCACCAGTGCCGCCGCCAGTTGAGAGGTAATAATCTCCGACGTGCGACCGCGCTTCGGGAGTTTATCGGATGCGTTGAAAGCGGCCTCAGCCGTTTTCTCGGCTTCCTCCCGTTTGTTCTCGGCCAGGTGTCGCCAGGTTTGCTCGACCAGGGGGGGAATTAAATAATACGGTATCGACTTGCCTTCCTGTTCCAACAATTGGAACTGCTCCCGGGCTTCGTTGGCTCCCCCGGCGAGAATGAACGCTTCAGCCGCCAGTCGCCGACAAAGCGCCGGGCTTCGGTTGTCGTTTTTTTGCCGGGCCGCTTCGATCGTTGCGGCGAGCGCCTGCCCTCGAATTTCGTCGATTGTCAGTTTTTCCCAGTCGATATTTTTAGTGTTCGACTGTTTGATCTCATCCAGCGGATTGACCTTCGTGCCCATCAACTGTTCTTTGGTGGCACCGGGGATCGGCAATGTGCCGGATTGCTTGCGAACCTGCCTGGGGGCTTCACGAACCGATAGCCAGACCCCGACTGCGATAATAACGGCGCTCACCGCCGCCATTCCCAGATAACGTTGGGCTTTACCGACGGGAGGAGGAGGGACCGGCGCCTCGACGGGGGTTTCCAGTGCAGGAGCGGTGAATACTGGCACCATGCAATTGGCATTCGCGCATTTCACTTGCCTGCCCACAGCCCGCGTCGAACTGAAACCGGGAGTTTCGCACATCGGGCAGACCACCTGGTGAGAACGCCCTTTTTGCGGACGAGGCAACAGCGGGATAACGCCTTTGATGGTTGCCGTGTCAAATGCGAACGGATCGTCGGAGCCTGGTTTCTCAGCAGCATCGGCGGCGGTCGATGCGGCTTCGGCTGAGCCGGCCCGTTTGCTGGGCGCCGGACTTCTAGTCGTCGCCGGACCTCCTTGGGGAGAGGCTCCGGAAGGCTTCTTCGCCGATGCGCTCCCTTTAGGGGCTTTCATCGACGATCCGCAAAACGGACATTCGGTCGCGTCGTCATCCAGCACCGATTGCCCACACGCAGGACAGCTTGGGAGATCCATGTGATTTCAGACCGCTTTCACAAGAATGTATTGGTTTTCACATCACCGAATATGCCAGAATATGATGATCGGACAGGAATCAGCCGTTTATTCGCCGGACGATGGCGAACTATTGTCGATGCACCCTTCTTATCTTTCGCGTGTAGGGGAAACTGTTCAAGGACGATTATCGCATTTCTTGCGGAATTGGTGAACAGGCTTCGCCAACATTGACGACGGGATGCCACGTCGCCTCGGCTTTTTTCGAATCGATTCAATCCACGATCCAGACCGTCACGCCGGCTCCTTCGCGCAGGACTTTTTCAGCGACGCTACCGGGAAAAACGCTGATCGAGGCGGAATTCCCCCGACGCCCCAGACAGACGATCGCATAATCCCCACGCTTCATCTCTTCGATGATCGCCATCGCAGCAACCACTTTCTTGGCGCCGGGCATCGCCTCGACTTCGGCAATTTTGGTCTCGATCGCCGTCGAAGGAATACCGGCTGCGACCAGCTTTTGCTGATGTGTCGCCAAAATGTCGCGGGCATTGTTCCGCAAGTCATTGACCCATTCCTCAGCGACGCTGCGAAACTCTGCGCTCTGCTGCGGGCCGTTAATCCGCGAGACAAGATATTCAGGCAACGACTCCAGGGCGTGGTACAACGTCACCTTGACCGGCCTTCCCCCTTGTCCAAAAATTTCACCGATATGTCTCACAGCCTTTTCAGAAGCATCCGATGCGTCGACTGCCAACAAAATCTTCACGATGTTCGGTTTCCTTAAAATTGAAGTCGTGATAACACTTGAGCCGCATGCCGTGAATTTGTAGGAGTACAGACTTCAGTCTGCCCCAGACAGTCTCATGGCTGATCTCCGACAAGAATTCCACCGGACGGCTCAAGTGTTTCAGGTGGTGATCACAGTACGGTCATGAATTTGTTACCATGTGGGTATTTCAACAACCCGTCGCAATGAAATCAACCGTGTTGAAGGGAACCGAGGATGATCGCGGATGAAGGCCCGACAAAAGAACGAGATCCCATCGATTCGGCCTGGTCTCGCACCTTCGCCGCGGGACTCGAATCGAAACAGTGCGACGCTTCAACGGTTCAAGCGGCTTTGGATCGACTGCTCACGATGACCGGTGCCCGTGCCGCGGGGATCTGGCGCGTGGAGCACGATTTCTTGGTCCAGGTCGTTTTTCGTGCCGTCGATGAAATGCCCGCGGAGGTTCGCGAGGGGTTTCGTGCCGCGACCCGGCAACTCCCGCTCACCCGGACCGATCTGGGCATCGTGAAGGCCGCCGTCACGGGTCACCCGACTCCCGCCGTCCTGCCAGAGAAAACCGGCGATGTAACGATCGGCGACTTGGGCGGATCGGCGACGTGGCTGGAACGATTTGCCTGCCGGCAGTCTCTGGCGGTCCCTATCTACCGAAATCGAGAACTTCTGGGTGTCATTGCCATTTCAACTCCCGAACGATTCGGAGAAGCAAGCCGAACCTGGGCATTTCTGATCGATCTGGCGAATCAAATCGGTGAAAGAAGTGCTACGTAGCCACACCTGACCTTTTATGCGCAACAGGACGAAAATATCAACCATGCCGGTCTTCCGAGTGGTACGCCAATAACCGTCAGAAGTTTTGAAGTCATGAATTGCGAAGGGCTTGTCCGCCACGATAGAATAAATCGTAATGGCACCCGGTCTCTATGCGTTGACGCCGTTCGAAACTCCAGCCGCTTTGAATTCGTGGTCGCATGCATCACCATCATGGCCCCATGTTCTGGTCATTCAGTCTGGGAGAATGGTTCGCCACTCAAATCCGGGTGAGCTATTTCTCCCCCGCGCTGCTGCTTTTGTTGGGATTTCGCCTCGAATGGCAATGGCAACTCGTTTCGATCATCTTTTCCATCGTGGTGGTCAGCGTGTTTCTGCATGAAATGGTGGGACACGTGCTCGTTGCCCGCCTGACCGGGGGGAGCGGGAGCGAAGTCCTCCTGTATCCATTGGGAGGGCTGGCGACGACGCAACCCGCACCGACACTGTTGTCGCAATTGCTGACGCCCGCCGGCGGTCCGCTCGTCCATCTGGTGATCTGCTGCATGACGCTCCCCGCGACGTACAACTCGGTCTACTGGTCCGAGGCGATCAATCCGTTGATTTTACCCGGGGTCGACCTGTCCACGGGCTGGCTCGTCCCGACACTGGTGCTGATTTTCGACATCAATCTATTGATGATGGTCGTCAATCTCCTACCCCTCTACCCCCTTGATGGAGGGCAAATACTCTCCAACGGCTTGTCGTTCATCTGGGACGGTCGGATCGTTCACGAGGTCTCGGCCCGCGTCGGCTGGATCGTCGCGCTGTTGATTATGTTTGTCGGGTTGTATGTCGATTCTGCGATGGTCGTGTTCTGCGGAGCGATTCTGCTCGTCCTCAATATGCAACTCAGCCACCAACAGCATTACGAAGACGCGAATTCTGAATCGTTTCTCGGATACGATTTCTCTCAAGGCTACACGAGTCTCGAACAGTCGACCGAAACCCGCACGCAGAAGCAGAAGTCGCTTTGGAAACGCTGGCAGGAAAAACGCCAGGAAGACAAGTTGCGAATATCGCTGGAGCGGGAAAAAGAAGATGAAGTCCTGTTGGATGCCATCCTCGAAAAAGTGCATGTCCACGGCGAAACCGCTTTGACCGATCAGGAACGACAAGTCCTCAATCGCGCCAGCGCCCGCTTCCGCAGCCGAAAACCGGGAGCAGATTCTCCCGAGTGACCGGTTAATTCGGGTGGCACGCTCTGAGTCTTCGAAGGGCGTGTTTCTCGCAGGAAAAAACCACGCCCTTCCCAAAGGGTCAGAGCGTGCCACCCCTTTGCCTATCGCCGCATCTCGCTTTTTGCCGCCGTATTCGATGTTTTTTCTACCCTCAGTCGTTACAATGGGCGGCTAGAAATGATCCAACAGAGATCTGTTTTTGTCGCATCAGAAAAAAGGAGAAATGCCACATGTATCGGAATATGATGATGTTGTCCACGTTGAGCGTCGCGATGTTGTTCTCGACATTGGTTATGGGTGGAGAAAAAGACGTGCCCACGTTGCTCCAGCACAAAATGAAGACATTGAAGGGAAAAACCGTCGATCTCGCCAAATACAAGGGGAAAGTGCTCCTGATCGTGAACACGGCGAGCCAGTGCGGCGCGACCCCGCAATACGAACCGCTGCAAGCCTTGCACGAAAAGTACAAGGACAAGGGCTTGGCCGTTGTGGGCTTCCCCTGCAATCAGTTCGGCGAGCAGGAACCGGGGACCGAAAGCGAAATTGAGACCTTCTGCAAGGAAAACTACGGCGTGACATTCGACATGTTCGCCAAGGTTGACGTCAACGGCGAAAAGCAGGCAGACCTGTTCAAGCAGTTGACGTCCGAAGAAGTCTTCG
>JBJXGP010000094.1:0-6542 GCA_046160425.1 Planctomycetaceae bacterium | reverse complement strand
ACAGTATCCTTTCCGTGGCGAATTTGCAAGACCCACCCTTTGGAACCTACATTTCGTTTGCCGGTTCGGGTGTTGCGGATTCGTCGGTCTTACTTTCAGTGGTCGGCTCTTCCGGTGTGCCTTCGGTTTCGGACTTCGGTTGATCGTCCGTGCCGGGTTCCGGCGTCTTTTCCTCCGGTGTTTCGTTTTCCGAAGGAGGAGATCCCGGTTGCTCGCCCGCGGGGGGCGAAGCGTCGCCGTTCTGATCGTTCGCGCCGTTTTCGGGAGGAGTCTCTTTAGGCTTGACGAAGCTCGTGCGATTCAATTGCAGTTGTTCGAAGCTCGAGCCTGAGATCACATAGTACCAGTCGGCGAAGCGATCGTTCAGATCCTTAACGAGGTCTTTTCCCTTTTTGATCTTCTCGTCTCGCGAGGCGACGTCTGATTTATATTTTGCAAGGTCGGCTTCGTAGGCTTGCAGAGCGGCCTGATAATCCGCTTCGGGATCGCTGGGAGCAGGTTTCGGTTCGTCGGCCGGCTTGGTTTCAGCCGTTGTTTCGGCGGGAGCATCTTCACTCGGGGCGTCCGCAGGAGTTTCGGGCTTTTCTGGCTCCGTGCCCGTTTCCGTTGATTCGGATGCTGCTGCATCAGATTTCGCGGGGGTTTCGTCCGTCGCGGCATCCGACTTCGGTTCTTCGGAAGACTCTTCGGATGGTTTCTCGGCGGGAATCGCCTCGTCCGGAGAATCGGCTTTCGGTTCCTCTTCGGTCTTGGCTTCTTCCTTGGGTTTCTCGGTCGGCGTTTCGGCAGATGGTTTTTCGGGTTTCGTCGGCTTCTGCGGTTCGGGGCCGATTAATTGTTCATCGAAATCGACGGTGACGAACAGATACCGATTCTGTGCATCCTGCTTGGCGTCTTTCAGCGGATCCTCGTTCTCAGGAGGCCCCGCTTTGTCGTCGGCGGGTTTCGACTTGTCGGGCGTCGTGCCGAGTTCGATTTCCAGTTCGCTGCCGGTGAAAACTTCGCCGAAGAACAGGTGATAAACGACTCCCTGATTCGTAGCGGCGACCATTTCTCCCTCATTGGCGACGAAGGTCTGCTTGTCGTTCTGATCGCGAGCGACGATAAACCCTTTGCTTTGCAGATCCAACCTGCTGATGGGATCGATGTTCAGATCGTCCGATAATTTCAGATTCTTGCTCAAGCCCGCCGGTTTCGGACGGACTCCGACGATCTTCAAGTTGTCGAGTAGATTGACCAGCGTGTTGACCGCTTCGGTATTGAGCTGTTCGACCGTTTCGTCGAGTCCCTGTAATTTCCAGGGATCACCCGGCTTCTCGCAAACAAGCTCGTTCACATCCAGACCGACGAGTTTCATCGCTTCTTCATCGATTGAGTACTTGCGGATATTAATGTTCTTGAGCGTATCGCGTTCGAGCTTGAGCAGGTCGGCTTCGATCCAGTCTGAGAATTTGGCCGAGAGATTGATGGCCAGTTTTGTGCGATAGACTGCGTCTTCGTCGGGACGACGGACGAAGTATTCATCGGACTTTCCTTCGATCGGATTGCCGATGATATAGTCCGCGAGAACGGTATCGCTTTCCCCCTTGATGGTGAGCCGTTGTCCGCGGCCTTTGAGCGCGGTGCTCGCTACATCCATCGGATCGAGCACTCCCAACCGTTCGTGGTCGGTTTTTCGGCGGGATTCGAGTGCTCCGCGCGTGATGCCGATGACCGACGCCGCGGTTTTCGCCAGGCGGTCGGCGCCGTCGGCAGGATAATTGTGACGAGAGGGAATGGTCCAGATTCCGTTCTTGTTTTCGACGTCGAAGAGTTTGATCTCGGCGTTTTCAGGATTATAGACGGCGATCCGCATCCCCTTGGCCGCCGTGGGATCCGTGAAATCCTTATAGAATTCCTGACCCACGTCGTTGTAACCTTCGAGAGGGGCAGGCTCAAATTTCCGCTGGGTGATGATGGCCCCCGCAACAGCCGCTACGGCGACGCCACAAAAAATCAGAGTTCTCGTCGTTTCGTTCATCTTCGTATCTCGCAAGGTTTTCTGGTCGAAAATTGCAATGTTCAGATCGAATCCGCAATCGCCGGGCGGCCGCGTTACTTCTTACGAACGAGCCGATCGGGAGAAATGTTTGATTGTTCGGCGGACCATTTGAGGATCATGACAAGGATCCCCAGCAACAACGCCGGACTGGGGGGGACGGCGACCGATATATACCGGATGAAGTCTTCGTCCTTACGGACTTCGCGGACCGTCTTGGCTTTGATCTTGTCGATGCGAGCCTGTTTTTCTCGCTTGATATTTTCCTCGTCGACTTGCAGTTTGCGCTGTTCCTCTTCTGCTTTCATGGAGAGCATGATCTTTTTTGCGCGTTCGTCGAGGGACGTATCCTTTTCAATCGCTTCGCGCACTTTGCGAAGATTTTCCTTCGCCACCGCGAGTTTGTCCTTTTCTTCCTTCGTCGCCGCTTCGGTTTCTTTGGTTTGTTCTTTCAGCGACTGGGCCGTGCGGGCTTCCACCAGCTTGAGGGTGCGATGAGTGGTCCGACGCTTGCGGAGATTCAGATACGAATCGTCCCCCGAAAGCACGTCGACTGCATTGAGCACGAACGTCACGTTGTCGAAGTTCAATTCCGCCGACGATTCGGTTCTGCGAAAACCGCGCTGACGCAGCTCGAACATCTGATCCGAAATGATGTCGGCGTCGGCGACGAAAATCACATTGAGCGAGCCTCCCACCGAATCGCCACCCGCTTGTTTCCCCGTGATGTGGGCGGCGACGACATGGGCATCGTTATCGGCAAACAGCGGCGGATCCGGATTGATCGAAATTCCTCCGAACATTGCCGGTGTGACGATGTCGTTCCATTCGATCAGACCGGAATTGACCGACGTTCTCAGCAACGGCTCGAATTTCACAGAACTGTTCGCACGCGGGCGAACAGTTCCGGCGAAGAACGAAACGATTTCTTGCAGTCCGCCGGTGACATCGCTGGTCGGGTTAAGAGCCGTCTTGGTGCCATTGGCGGGGCCGATGAACAGGATTTGCTTGCTCGCCATTTCTCCGAATTCGGGATGAACGGTCTGGAATGAGTCATCCCACACCACCTGGCCGTTGTCCCAGGCGATTTCGAGCAGGTTCAGCAGGCTTGTCGCTTTGCCGCCATCGGCTTTGGGTTCGGGAGGCGCCTGCTGTCCGAACATCCCGCCGCCTCCTGCGCTCGGCTTGGGAGATCGCGGGGCAAGCTGTAAACCGCGGGCGCTGCTGATCGGCAGCGGGTCGTCGAAGATCAGCACCGGTTTCCCGCTGCGCACGTAATTGACGAAATTCTGCATCTGCGGTTCGGTGAGCGATGAGGGCATCACCGCCACGAGCACCTGATACTTGGTCGTATCGATCGGGCCGTCGGGCGAGACCTGCTCGACCTTGTACTGCTTCTTCAGTTCGGCGGCGATCTGCCACTCGGGAAGGCTGCGGAACGACGACATATCGAAGCCCCCCATGACGCTGGCATCGGTCGTCAGGATGCCGATTTTCAGGCGTTCCTCCTTCGAAACCGTACGGATCGAACGCGTCAATTCGTATTCGATGGGCGTGGCCAAATCGAAGAACGGGATCACGACTTCGCCATATGCGCTGCTGATGACGGCTCCCAGGAAGATGTCGTCCTGCTGAGTTCGTCCCCCCACTTCGCTGAGAATATTTCGCGGAGCGATCCCCAGCAGGCTCGCTTCTTCCGATTCCTGGCTGAACGGCTCGACTTCAACGATGCGCAGTTCGATCCGGCTTCCGCCCAGATCGTCGTACTGTCGCAACAGACCGATTAACCGCTTGTGAATCGGCACATACTGGCCGGGAACCTCGCGGCTGACAAAAGCCTGGACGAGCACGGGTCGTTCCGATTCGATTTTTTCAATCAGATTTTTTGTCGTATCGGAGAGACTGAAGACTTTTTCGGCCGTCATGTCGAGACGCATCGAACCGTAAGACGCGATGTTGTTGCAGGCGATCAGCGTCACGGCTAGCGCGACCGATCGGATGGCGTATTCCCAACCCATGTTGACTCGGCGGGCGGCGCTCCAGTGGCGTTTGGTGATGAAGACCAGATTCAGATACAGCATGAACGCGATGAACGAGACGAAGTACAGCAATCCACTCAAGGGGATGACTCCGGTTGTGAAGTCGTGCAGTTGATCGGAGAGCGAGAGGGATTTGATGAAATCGCTCCACGGAAAGGCGTATCCGATCAACACGGGAATCGAGCACAAGACCGTACCCAGGACGAAGGCGACGGTTGTGTTGTTGGTGAGAACCGATGCGAACATTCCGATGCTGAGCAGAGCCGCCCCAGAAACCCAATAGCCGAAATAGGTCGTGAGCAACAATCCCCAGTCGGGATCGCCGATGTACGCCAGCACGAAGAGGTTTGTCACCGAGAACAAGAGGGCGATCGTATAGATGCTCAGGACGGCGAGGTATTTTCCCAGTAGGATTTCCAGATCGGAGGCGGGGAGCGTAAAGAGGAGTTCGTCTGTCCCCGATTTGCGCTCATCGGCCCATGTCCCCATCGTGATGGCGGGAACGATGAATAACAGCAGCGGCGGAAACCAGCGCGTCAATTGATCGAGATTCAATAGATTATTCGTGAAGAACTGGGGGCTGAACGCCGCGAACGACGCCGCGACGACGAAGACGACGATGAACAGATACCCCAATACGCCCGAAAAAAAACTGGACGTGTTGCGCAGAAACACGGCTTTGACGAGATGTGTTTGCAACATTCGAGTTTCGCTTTCTAAATAATTCTAACACAACCTCTGTGCTACGTGATTTTCTGCAAATGTTCAGACCGTTTCGACAGGCACAACCGGTTGTGTCAGGGTCACTCAATCTAAAGAGAAAAATCCCCTCAACCCAATTCGAGCGGCCGCTCGATGATGGAAATTCTTGCTCCCGTTGGTCCCTCGAGACATTTCACATCGGAAATTGAAAATCAATGACGATCGTGGATCCGAAAGAACGGAGTTGTTCTCCGGTTTCGGGGCGAATGAGTCATACAGGAGGAGCGGTCGCAGTTGTCAATTCGCGGAACCGGGTTTCAATGTCGTTCTGGCTGCTTCCCATGTCGGCTACCGATCCGTCGAAGACGGCCCGTCCCTCATGGACCAAAATCACGCGGCTGCAGACGGCCTGGACCTCTCGCAGAATATGCGTCGACAAGAGAATGGTTTTGGTCTGTCCCAGGCTCTTGATCAAGTTTCGCAGTTCGTGGTTTTGATTGGGATCGAGCCCGCTGGTCGGCTCATCGAGGATCAGAACTTCGGGATCGTGCAATAATGCCTGGGCCATTCCCACGCGCTGACGAAACCCTCGCGACAGCTTGGCGATCGTTTTTCGCCAGACGCTCGTCAGGGCGCATTTGTCGGCGACGAATTCGAGGCGATTCGTTAATTCGGATGAATTGAGACCGCGTGCAAGCCCCATATATCGCAGCAGGCTATACGGGGTCATTTCGTTGTACAAGGGGCCGTTTTCCGGCAAATAACCGATGAGCCGGGCCGCTTCGATCCGCGAGTTACCGACGTGGTAGCCGCCGATGAACGCTTCACCTTCGCTCGGTGCGAGAAAGCCGGTGAGCAGTTTCATCGTCGTCGATTTACCGGCTCCGTTCGGTCCCAGAAACGCGGCGACCTGCCCGCGGGGGACCGTAAACGAGACGTTTTGAATCGCTGCAAACCGGCCATAGAACTTGCTCAAGTTGCGGGCTTCGATCATGACCTGAGAACCCGTCCCACTCGTCGACGATCCGGGAGCAATCATGAAATTTGTACCTTCATTGCTGACGAATTTATGTCTGGGTTTGCATGAGGCGAATCGCTGTGCGACACGCGAAACGACATATTTTTCGGAATTTCCGTGCCGCCCGTCAATGTGAACACGGGGACAGTTTCGATGCACTCATGCGTAGAGATTGGCAGTCTATGCAGGTGAGGACGGCATCGGGAAAAATGCAGAGGGAGTTCGGGCCAGTCGGCGAAATTCGCGAGTTCCATGAATAACTCTTGTGGCAGAGAATGTAAAGCCAGCGGCGGGTATTTGCTCATTTTCAACCGAAATGAACCAAAGAGGATACGCGTCCCCTCCCACTTTTGCGAACTCACCCGGCGACCTTGTGATCGTTCAACAGAAAAGGTATCGCAATGGAGAGACGCTGGAGTGATGTCATATTGAGTACGCTAGTTTAATCATTATGATTTATTCGCCGCCAGCAGGAGTGCTAATGGGAACACAAAAGGCCGATGTCTGCTATTTGCAAGTGATTAATATGTAATGTATTACATCTCTTCTGCCATGCGGTGTCCAAATATTGGCACACCACGTGCAAAGTTATCTCCGATGTTGCGGGGGTCACAAAAACAGGAAAAAACGAGTCAGGAGAGAATCATGAACACGTCCGTCAAAACGATTATGGTCATTGCATTTGCGTTCGGAACCCTGGGAGTTGCCCATGTGCAGGCTGATCCCGGTTTTCACGGGCCTCGAT
>JBJXGP010000093.1:0-5866 GCA_046160425.1 Planctomycetaceae bacterium | reverse complement strand
GACAAGGTTTCTATCGGGGGGCGGATCGAACGGGCCGTTCCCTGCACCGCCACCTGTCGTTCCGGTTGTCCCCGTGGTTCCAGTCGTTCCAGACGTTCCAGACGTTCCCGATGTTCCAGACGTTCCCGATGTTCCTGACGTCCCGGTCGTCCCCGTCGTGGAGCCGCTGGTGTTCACCGAACCGAACGGAGGCAACGGGCGTCCGGTGTCATCAACGGTCGGACCTCCGACGGAATCCTGGACGTTGAAGTCGAAGTCGACGCCGATACGTTCGAAGAAGCGGTCGGCGACGGTGACGAAGCGAACTTCGATCGTCACCTGCAAGTCTTGCAGACGGCGCAACTGTTCGAGCAGATCGGCGATTTCTTCATGGACTTTCTGCGTCTGTCGAATCACAAGGCTCAATGTCGTTTCGTAGGCGCGAATCGATCCGCCTCCACCCACTTCTTCCCATGTTTCGGGTTCGATGGTGGCGACGATGAGATCGGTAATCGTATCGAAAGTGACCTTGGGGTTGGCGCTCGTGCCCGGTCCGCTGATCCCCGGAGCACCTCCCCAGTTCGCGCCCGGATTGCCGATCTGACCCACGGGGTCGTTGACCTGGAACATCTGGCCGGAATTCTGAATCCCGCCGGTCGGGACGCTGAAGTTCGCCCCGTTCATGGCATTCTGTCCGCCGGTCGTTCCCACACCCAACACGTTGGTCGGGCTGAAATTCGGGATGGGGACGATCAAGTCGGCGACCGGATAAGAATCGACATACAGTTCACCCTGCTGCCGAATGTGGCTGGTGATCTTGAGCACGTCGTCGTGAATCGTGTAACCGAGATGCAATGGTTCGAGGATCAGATTCAGTGCGCTCTTCAGTCGGATGCCGTCGACGTCGATGGTCACCGGAGTATTCGTCGTCGCCTGGGTTTCTTCGAGTCCCAGCGTGTCGAGCACGATGTTGATGTCCGCGGCGGTCCGGATGTGATTGATCACTTCCTGAAGCGGAGCGTTATCGAAGTGCAGCGAAATCTGCCGTCCCAAACTCTGCTCGATCTTGATCTCTTCTTCGGTGCGCGTCCGATTGTTTGCGCGTCCGTACTTTTCGCGGCTGCGCGTCAACTCTTCCCACTTCCCGACGTCGTCGGGGAACTGATAGGGGCTGCCGGTGTGTGCCACGGCTGCCTCTTCGACTTCGTGTAGAGAACCCCAGAAACCCGCTTCCTTGTCGGAGATCAATTTCTTGTTCATGCCATCGCGACGGGCGATCAAGGCTTTGTATTCCATCGTGGTGGCGACGGGGTTGGCAGGATCGAGATCCTTGGCCTGCTTGGCGACCATTTCAGCTTCGGGATAGCGCCTGTCCCGCATGAGATCATTGTATTTTTCGACCAGGTTGGCGAAGTCCTGTTCGACGCGAATGCGGTATTCCTGTTCCTGGCGGATATCGTTGAGCACTTCTTCGTTATGTGAAGCCTGCTGGATATTCGGTTCGTGAAGCGTCATGTGCGATTCGATCGATTCGCGCGACTTCTTCAGCGAGCCGACGAGCATCGTCATCGATTCTTTGGGGAGGCCCGATCCTTCGACCGTGGCCATCGCCTGGTCGATCACTTCCAGCGATTTCTCCGGATTCTTCTCACGCAGCCGTTCGGCTTTGAAGATCGCGTTCAAGGTTTCGGTTCGCAGGCGGCTGAACTGCAACGCCTGCTTTTGAGCGACCTGGTCGACCTGGCTCATCGGCTCGGCATCGGCACCGTCGACGTTTTCAAGATCGCCGGCGTTCTCGCCCGCTGAGGTTTCACTGCCGGCGAGTGTGATATTTCGTTGCGGACGCAATTCTCGCAGGAAGTCCTGCAACTGCTGTTCGCGATGTCGATCCAGCCGTTGACCCGATTGATAGGCCTGCAGGAACGACTCGTAAGCGGCAGCGCGGTCTCCTTGCTTGAGATGCTGAAGTCCCGCGTTATACATCGATACGGCGGAAGCGCCCTCGGGTCTCACGATCATCTCTTCGGCTTGTGCGACGGTAGGAGCCGATTCGAGCAAGTCCTCTTCATATGGCTCTGCCGCTTTTTGTGAGGGTAAGAATTCCGCATACGATCGAGGAGTTTGCCCCGGTTCGGACAGATCCGCCGGGGGAGACACGGATGGCTCGGACGCGGGCGACGGTGTTGGTTCGGGGGTCTCGGAATCGAAGTCGAACTCTTCGAATCCCGATGAATTCGGCGTCGGGTTCCGTAGAGGGACCGGCGTCGATTTCTTGGCGACCAATTCTGGCTCGAACGTGAGTTCGGCTTGGGGCTGAGGTTTATCGGCTACTTCGGGAATTTCCTCCAGGGGGGAGGGGAACTCGTCCGCCTCCATTCTCGTCGGCAATGAACCGGTGGCGTCGATCTTTTCCGGAATCGATTCCGTCAGCTCGACGTTCTCCGGATTGGATTCCGCAAGCTCGATTTTTTCGGGAGTCGGATCGCTCTGGTTCAAATCGTCGAGCAGTTGCTGCGGCGAAACTTCGTTCTCGCGGTAGGCGATGCGCATACTCTCGGCCAGTTCCGCCGCTTGAGTTGCCCATCGGTTCGCTGTGGCGTGATCGCCGCGCCGTGACGCTTCCTTCGCACGCGACATCAGGTCGTCGGCTCTCATGCGGCCGATGGTTTGTGACTTGAGATCGCCGGCGGCGATTTGCGTCTTCGGTGAAGCGGGAGCATTCCGCAGTTCTTTCAACAGGGCTTGCGGGCTGTCGTCCTTTTTGCCCCACGTGACAGGGAGCCGGGAAGCCTGGCTGGCAATTTGTCGGGCGCCTTCAATATCGCCGGCTTTCGCCAGAGCGCTCGCTTCCATCAGCATGGTCTGTGCCATCTGCTTGTAACTTCCCATCCCGTTGCCCGGGGCGGATGCAGGTCGGCGAGCGGCCCGGCCGGGAATATTCTTTTTGCCCGGTTGCTGGTCGCGTCGGCTGAGATAGTTGTCGAGTTCCTTCTTCTGACTCGCTGCCAGTTTGCCCCCTGCTCTTTCGGAAGTCGGCCTGGCTGACGGATGATAGCGATCGATGGCTGCCAGAACATGTTCGGGACGGTCATCGAAACGTCCGTACTCGACGGGATATTCCGAGGCTTGCAATGCTTTCTCGCGAGCGCGGTCGTAATTCCCCTTCTTGAGTTCGGATCGAGCGTCGAGCAGCAAGCCTTGCACGATCTTGCGGGTTTCATCCGGATCACCAAAGGCAGCCTGATCGGCGGGGGACGTCGATTTCCTGGGGTCGGCATCCGCGAAGTCCAACTCGTCTCGATCGGACGACGTCGACAGATCGCGGGCGACTTGCTTGATTGCCTTATTCGATGCGGGTTCTTCCTGCGCAATTCGTGACGCTTCGGCGATCAGGTCGATATCGGCGAGAACCATTTCGGGCCGATCGTCGAACAGATCATAGGTGGCGTCGAGTTGGCTCGCTTCGACGGCTTTGCCACGAGCTTCCGCGATGCGGTTCGCCTTGAGATCCTCGCGGGCCTCTTTCAGCAGTGCGAGAGCGCGTTGTGTATCCTGGTTGCCGGCCTGTTTGTATTTTTTGGCGGCTTCTTCCGATGACGTGATTTCGATGTCGAACTCGTCTTCTGATTCCGGAGCGGGTTTGCCGGCGAGAACTTCGCCGGTCACGCGCTCGACGTCCTTGAGAATATGCGACGGACGTTCTTCGAAGAGGCTGAAGGCGACTTGCAGTTCTTCCGCCTGCAGCGCAAGGCGACGCGCTTCGGCGTAATGCCCCTTCTTGAACTCAGCGCGGGCCTGCTTCACGAGAGAATTGGCGAGTTGTTTCTTGGTTTGACCCTTCGATGGGCTTTGAGCGGGGGACGAACGAGCCGGTTCCGGTTCGCCGGCCTCATCGAGGGCGCCGAAGGCATCGTCGGATTCTTGCGATTGTCCGCGGATGACGGGATCGCGTGGGATATGCCGTGCGGCTCCCGAGCGTGCCAGGCTGAGGTAACCCCGGAGCTGGTGCTTTTCTTCCGTCGTCAATTCCTGACGTCGGTTCCAAGCCTGTTCCAGGGCGCTCAGGGCCTGTGCGTACTGTCCCGCGTTATACCACTGGCGTCCCAGTTTGAACGCCTCGCGTGGACTGCGAGAAGGAGTTCGTCCTTCTTGCGCTCCCGCTCTCTCGGATCGACTGGGTTCGACCCCCGCGGAGATGTGCGGCGTGGTATCCGCAAGGTGTACGAACCACATTCCTGTGGCGACAACTGTGGTGCAGGTAAAAAAGGCGATCACTTTACCCAAGGTTGGATCCTCCGACAGGCCCAGCCAGCCTCTATGGATTTGGTTACGACGTCGAGTCGTCATGACTGCGTACTCGCTTTACTGTCCCTTGGTGAATGGTTCTCAAAACTACGAATTCACGAGAAAGGAGACTCCGCTCCTGACCGCAATATCCAACTTCGTATCGGAGTCGCCTTGCGGCGGGACCGATGCGAATTGTGATTGAAAGGCGTGATTTGATGTTTGATTCAGGCGTGCGAAAGAAATCCGCACGATGTTTGCCGAAGCAGAATTGCCTCGACGATTATGAATTGTGAATGGTGTCGTTGATGACTTGAGGAAGGGGCGAGATGAAATGTGATTGCGAGAGGTTGGAGAGCGGGTGATATAAGAAATGGCACAGTCGGGTCAATAGCTCTCTTTCAGAATTTATATAAACAATTGCGGGATTTGTAATTCCTGGCATCAAACCGGCAAATCCTGCCGCACTCATGGTTTGGTCTCGGCGGGTATCATGCTCAGGAACGGCTTGCCGGGGAGGTCGAAGATGGTTTCGATGTGCGCGTGCTCGCGAAGTTCTTCCACGACCTTGGCTTGTAATTCCTGGGCTTGCTGCTGATTGAGTTGTTTTTCGATTTCATCTTGCAGGTCTTCAAAGGGACGGTAGCCGGCTTGCTGCCGTTCGACGACTTTGACCAGTCGATAATCGCTTTCACTTTCGTAAGGCTCGCTGACGGCCCCTATCGGAATTTCGAACAATGTCGCCTCGAGTTTTTCGTCCGTCAGACTGCCGACGGTCGTCCAGTCGCCCCAGTCGCCTCCCTTGGCGGCGGTCACGCCCGACGAGTACTTGCGGGCCACTTCTTCAAAGGGGATCCCCGCCGCCAGATCCTCCGATGCCTGCTGAATTCGCGACAAGGCTTCGGCGCGGCCGCCCGCTTTGGCGAAGGGGATGATGATCACTTTCCATTTCACGCGCGACGGGTTGGCATAATCTTCGCGGTGCGCGTTGTAGTATTCGAGCAATTGAGCTCGGCCGATCTCTTTCTTGATTTGCGATTTCATCGCAAGAAACTGTTGCGCCATCTGCTGATTGCGGAATGACGTCTTCAGATTCTCTGTTGATGTTCCCTGTTCGGCGAGGATCCGTTCGAGCTCCTGCTTGCTTTCGGCGCCGACTTCCTGCCGGATGCGCTTGAGCTGGTTCTCGAATTCCTGATCGAGATAGGCCTCGAACGATTTCGCCTGGTCGGGCTTGAGCATCTCCTTGAGAGCCGAGATCAACATCGCCCGCTCGACATGTCGCGGCAGTTCGCGACGGATGATTTCCTGCCGGAGTTTGGCGATATCCTCCGCCGAGTATTGACCTTCAAATGTCTTGAGTCTGGGCAAGTGCGGTTCCAGAATATCGCTGGCGAAGACCGGTATCCCGTTGACCGTGGCAACGATATAAGTGTCAGATAAGTCAATGCTTACATCGGACAATGAGGCATCGGCTTGAAGCAGATCGCCGGAAGGCATTGTCTCAGCATTGGCGTGTTCTTCCGTCGCAAGATTCACCAGAAGTTCGGGCGGGGCATCGTCCTCGGCATGGAACCCAACCTGTTCGATTGAGCCATCTTGC
>JBJXGP010000092.1:0-3135 GCA_046160425.1 Planctomycetaceae bacterium | reverse complement strand
CGTGACGCGCCGATCGGAATCAGAATGCGACCCCCTTCGGCCAGTTGTTGCTGAAATGGCTCGGGGAGCGCAGGGGACGACGCCGTCGCGACGATGGCATCGAAGGGTGCGTGTTCGGGCCAGCCGTGCGAACCGTCGCCGACGCCGCAGGTCACGTTGCGATAACCGAGTCGTTGTAATGTCGACGCCGCACGCTCGGATAATCGAGCAATCCGTTCGATCGTGAAAACCTCTCTTGCAAGCAGCGACAACACGGCGGCGCCGTATCCTGAACCGGTGCCGATTTCGAGGACTTTTTCGGTCCCGGTCAAACGCAATTCCTGGCACATGACCGCAACGGTATAAGGCTGCGAGATCGTCTGCTCGGCATCGATCGGCAAGGCGCAATCGTCGTAGGCTTCGTCTTTCCGCTCCGGCAGGACGAACTCTTCCCGCGGCACTTGCGACATCGCGTGCAGCACGCGCGGATCGAGAATTCCCCGCGATTTCAACTGCCGTTCGACCATCAGGCGTCGTGATTCGGAATAATTCATTTCGATCTTCCGACGATCAGACCGCAGCCCTTTGTGGAGCGGTCGACACGTTCGCCCGACTCTGTTCCTTATGATTCCATGATTTCGAACAGCGGATGCCCGCCGTGCGCGACTTCGATGGGGCGGTTCGTGCGGTCGGGGACGCGGAATTCCGGAGAGATGCCCAGCGCCTGATAGACCGTTGCCACCACGTCGGAGTTGCTGACCGGGTTGTCCTTCGGATACGCCGCCTGCGAATCGGATTCGCCGTACACCGTGCCGCCTCGAATGCCGGCCCCGGCGAACATGCAGCCGTAGTTGAAGGTCCAGTGATCGCGGCCCGCGCTGCCGTTGACGCGCGGCGTGCGTCCCATTTCGCTGATCACGAGAATCAACGTTTCATCGAGCAACCCGCGGTTGGTCAGATCTTCGAGCAGCGCGGTGAAAATCTTGTCGAAGCCGGGGAGTTTGTTCTTCTTCAAAATGTCGAAGTTCGAGCGGTGAGTATCCCACGCATCGTAGTCGATCTTGATACGGTCCCAGTACAAATCCCACGTGACGTTGACGAATTTAGTCCCTTGTTCGATCAGACGCCGGGCGATCAGGCAACTGTTGCCGAACAGCGTATCGCCGTAGCGTTCGACGATTTTGGGATCTTCCTGCGACAGGTCAAATGCATCGCGCAGTTTCGACGACGAGAGAATGTCGAACGCCTGCTGTTGATTGCGGTCGAACGATTGGATCGTCTGGAACGATTCCAGATTTCCCATCTGTTCGTCGATCTGCGTGAGCAGCGACTTGCGCGAATTCAGCCGATCGATCGTGACCCCCTCCTGCAAGCTGCTGTAAGGCAATGTCGGCTTTCCCAGCGGAACGTGCGGCGTCCCGGGGAGCGGCGGGTACGGCGGATTCGCCATCATGTGCGGTTCGCATTCGGTCGTCAGCGCATCATGACGCTTGCCGAGAATCCCGCCATACGGGCCCGCCCGGCGAAACGCCTGCCCCCAGCCGAGCCAGTTCGGCATGAAGACATATGGCGGGAAATCAGCACGTCCGCCATCCATGTAACTCAACACCGACCCCATGCTCGGAGCGTCGTTTTCCGTCGGGTGCTGGTTGGGAGGCGGAAGTTCCCATCCCGTGTAACAGGGGAGACAGTTGTGACAGCCCGCCTTGTGATTCAGCGACCGGACGAGGGCCACCTTGTGCATCCACTGTGCCGTCATCGGCAGATGTTCGCAGATGTCAATCCCCGGCACATTGGTCGCAATCGGCTTGAATTGGCCTCGCGTTTCCGTTGGCCCTTCGGGCTTCAGGTCGTACATGTCCTGAGTGGCGGCCCCGCCCAACAGGAAGAGCATGATGACGTTTTTCGCCGGTCCCTTGTGAACAAGCCCCTGTTCTTCGGCGGCGAGGAACTTCGGGAGACTCAGCCCACCCAAGGCGGCGATCGCCCCGGCTTGCAGGGTTTCTCTGCGGGTGATGCCATCGCAACAGCGACGAGGACTTCCGAGCATCGTAATCATGATGATACCCATCCTTTCGGATGATTGACGTCAGGATCCGCCAGTCACGCATCCGCATGAACTGCATCTTTACGCATCTTCGCTCAAGTCCCCTGAGGTGGAGACATCATATCTTATCGGTTCGCGCCAATACGGTTCCGCCTCCGGCAGTAAAATTCACCGGGAAAAGAACATCGGCACCTTACCCAAAGTATAGCACAGGACAATATTTATGTCCACAGACTTATATGTCCGACTGTCGATATTTTGAGATCGATTCGCATGGCAAGGATACTATACATCAGTGTTGGTTCGCCAGAAGAATTCTATTTCCGGCTGGTCAGGAAGTCGGCGACTTCGTCCTGGTAGTCTTCCATGATGGCATCGGTGTGCCCGATGCCGGGAACCTCCTTCAATATCACCGCGTATTTCTTCTCGCTCATGAGTTTGGCGAATTCCTGGCTGTGAGACAGCGGGCAGATGTTGTCGCTGGCACCGTGCAGCAAATACACCGACGTCTTCTCGAAGGCGTCGATATGCGTCGTCGGCGAGAGTTCGCGGAAAAGTTCTTCACGCTTTTCAAAATCGACGCCGTGGGCGGTCACGATGCCGCGGGAGTAGTTTCCGTTGAGTTCCTTTTCCCATTTGACGTAATCGGTCATGGGGAAAACGGAGGCAACCGAACGAATTTTTCCCGGTCGCCGCGTGACATACACCAGCGAACCCCCTCCCCCCATGCTCGTACCGAGCAGGTGAACCTGATCTTTATCGATGCCGTTTTTCTCTGTCATCTGCTCAATGACCCGGTCGACGTTCTCGACGGCGGCTTTGTTCATCCAATGCCGAGGCCCCAAATCGGGGATGACCAGCCAGAAGCCCCGCTCCGACAGATGCTGACGGAATCGCTTGTAAGAGTCGGCTGAGGCATTGTAGTCGAGGTGCGAACCGTTATGTCCGTAGAGATGAATCACCATTCCCCCTTTCCCCTGTTCTGTATAGACCGGTGACAAGGGTAACACACGTTCGGGGACATGGGTAACACTTTTAGGGTATCGTTTTGGCTCCTCAAATAAAAGGAGTCGGGCGATGCCTTGGAAGGTGGATACCGTGTCGGATGT
>JBJXGP010000091.1:0-10209 GCA_046160425.1 Planctomycetaceae bacterium | reverse complement strand
CACTGTGCCAATAAAAAACCCCAGATCAAGGATTGACTGGGGGTGTGACAGATTCGCTTCGACAGTGCAAAACGCTACACCAGCCCCCGGTCCCGTAGGGTTAAAAGGAGTGCTAAGGATAAGGTGTGGCGCAGAAACATTGTTCATTCCAAGTAATTGTGGACTTCAGATGCTTCCATTATCGGCATCGTGACGGTCTTGTCAAGAGAATAGTGCAAAGGGGCTGCGAAAATTCTCGTAACACGTTGGAGATAACATCGCGATAAAATGGTTCGCATTTGTGTCAAATACGGTTAGCGCGACGCGGAGGGTTTCCGTAGCGGAGCGCGCATCGGGAAGCGGAGCTTCCAAGACTTGCGTTCCCAAGCGGAGCTTGGGAACGAGAAAACCAGTCGCTACTTCAACTCCTTCAAATACGCATACAAATCCGCCCAGTCGCCGTCCGAGAGATCTTTCATCAATGCTCCCGGCATCATAGATGTCTTGCTGACCGAGCGGGATTCCACGTCATTCGTATTGAAGCGATGCGTTTGCAGCGTGGCGTTTCGGAGGATGAAACCGTCGACCGATTCGTAGATGATCATGCCGTGGTAGACTTTTCCCTCTTTGCTGAGGACGGTCGAGGCCTGATAGCGCGGGGAGACATCGCGATTGGGAAAGAGAATGGCGGTGAAGACCTCTTCGCGGGAAAATCGCCGCGTCACGCCGGATAAGTTTGGCCCGAGCGCCTGGCTTCCGCCGTGGCAATGGCCGCACGTACGTTTTTGGAACAACGTCTGTCCGCGTTCGAGGTTTCCCTGATCCCAGTCGATTTTCACCAGTCGATTTTGCAAGTCGCCGAGTTCGATCTCCGAAGTGCCAAATTCGCCGGCGACTTCCGTCGGGTAGCGTTTCGTCAACTCCGCCGTCCATTTGTCGATTGCTTCCTGCTGCGCGATGTATCCCTTCTCACCGTACACGAAACCCGCATCGATCTTCGTCGCCTCTTCAAGTAACTTGGCCAGCTTTTCGCGGAGCGGAAATTCCTCCTTCGAGGCCCCCAGTCGCCGCACTGCCGCAAGCAGCGACACCATTTCAGCGGGATTGTCGGTCGGCCCCAATGCGACCAGGGCATTTGTACTCGCTTCGAGGACTTCATACTGCCACGATGCCAATCCCGTCACGAATTTTTCGCGATCGCCCGCTTCCGGTTCATCGGACAGTGCAATCGTCACCGCCGCCTGAAGCGACGGATCCTCGTACTTCTGGCGGACTAGCTCGATATCTTGCGGCTTCTCGGAGGCGATCAGCAGAAACACCACGTCGGTCGTCCACAGATAGCTTTCACCCGCCGGGGCGATCTTCGCCGTAAAGGCGTCGATCGACTGCTGCAAATATTCCTCGGGCAACTGATCGAGGAATACGATATGCGCCGGTTGACCGAATGACGGGTGCTTGAGGATGGCGAGCGGCAATTCGGGATCGTATTCGACGAGCTGCGCATAGAATTCGCTCACCCGGTCTTCCCAGTGACTTTCGGTCTGATACTTTCGCTCGGCGAGCTTGCGATCGAGATTCAATAGCGCCGTGGCCACAAGATCTCGCTGCGCGGCCGAGCGCTCGCCGGGAAGTCGGCTGAAAACGATCAGGTAGTGAAGGTCATCGACCGGGTCGGATGCCTCGGTGATCTGCGCGAGAACGATATCGCGAGTTTTGGCATCATCGATTTCGAGCATTGCCAATAGACGGGCGAGTTCATATCTCTCAGATTCCAACCGCTGCCAATCGCTTCGATACATTTCGGCCAGTTCGCGCTTCAGCGGTCCGAGTTCGAATTCGTAGGGGGACAAATCCATCGCCGTGGCGTAACCGTCGTACACCGGCGCGCGGCCGGTTTTTGGTCCGAGGTCACCCCAGGCGATTTGCATCAAGCGGATGGCATCTGCATTGAAGTTGCCCGATGATTCCAACGTCAACAACCTGATGCCGTCTCGAGTGGCCTCGACGGCGACTTGCACATCGAAACGTTCTCTCAGCGTTTTCCCGTATAAGAATCTGCTTCGCCAAGAATTCCCACCCTCCTGTTTATCGACTGCCGCGAGGAGATTATCGGGAAGCCGCCCCACCACGCGTGCGGCGGCATGGGGGACGGTTCGCTCGTAACCATCGAGACAGAGCGCAAGGCTTTCGACGAACTCGTCGCTTTTGTCGAATTCATTTTGCGTTAATAATGTTTCGAGTGCCGCTCGTCGGACGCGAGAATCCTCATCCCTCAGATAGAGGGTGATGACCGCAGGCGATACGGCCTCTTTAGCATTGCTTCCCGCAGCTTTAACCCCCCTGGCGCGGACTCCGGCATCTTTGTCTTTCCGCAGCGTTTTCAATAACTCGTCGTCGACGCCGCCAAATAATTCGGTGAGAATCTCGATCGCGCGCATGCGTTCGGTCGATGTTCGACTCGTATCGAGGACCGCAGCAACGAACGGCTGTCGCCCCAATTCTTTCGCGGAAGGAATCCAGTTCGTGCGCGACCAACTCGCCAGCGGTTGAGGGGCATTGAGGCAACTTATCAATGGGTCGGCTGAAGTTTCGGTTGCGGTCGATTTCCCTTTGTCATAGGTGACGCGATAAACGGATCCGCGAAGGCCTCGTCCGCCGACGCTCACGTACAGACTTCCGTCCGGTGCGACTTCGATGTCGGTTGGTGCGAAGCCGTAGTCGCCGCTGGCCGACATGAACAGTTCCGGCTCGACAGTCATCGGTTTTCCCACATCATCGGCGGAGACAACCAGCACGCGGCCGTAGGTCCAGTCGAGTGCGAATACGGCGTTCTGATAGCGCTCGGGGAACTGTCGATGCCGATAACAGATGACGCCGGTCGGCGAACCTCGTCCACAATTCGCTATCACCGGCAGCATGTCGAGAAAATCGTTCGGGTTTTTCCAGCTTTCGGTCACCCAGCCCGCGTTACCGCCAGGGACGACCTGAAAGATTCGCGTCGGCTGATACCACGGCAGCGAAATCTCCCGCTCGCCATCGCTGTCGTAGGTGAAGATGTCCCCCGTCGCTGAAATCCCGAAATCATACGCATTTCGAAACCCGTCGGCGAGTACTTCGATCTGCTGAAAATCGGGGCTGAGACGCAGCAGCACGCCCGCTCGCGGCGAGCGGACGGGTGAATGAGTGCCGGTGATCGTCTCCTTTGTCACTCCCCCGAAGTTGCCGGCGATCACGTACCACCAGCCGTCGGGGCCTTTCTGAATGGAGTGAACCTGATGTTCTCCCCCCGCATTGATCACCAGCAACGTTTCCGGTGCGCCGTCGGCGATACCGTCGCCATTCTTATCGCGATAGCGAATGACCCCTGCATCGCCGCTGCAGATCAGATCGCCTCCGTCGAAGTACATGCCTTGCGCGCCGGTCTGCGGACCCTTGACGAATTCCTTGACCGCGTCGGCTCGTCCATCGCCGTCGTTATCGAGCAGCGTATGCACGTAACCGCGACCGGAAATCACGACTCGGCCGGCTGCATCGATCGTCATCGAGTACACATCGTGCGCGAGCGTTTCGTCTGCGAACAGGGAAATCTGAAATCCGTCGGGGACTTTCAGCGGAATCGCATTCTCAGCCGGTTCCGCCGACAGCAAAGCCAACACCAGCAAACTGCCGAAGTGCAGCATCACACTCGCTCCTCCATAATGATCCAACTGCTCATAACCAACCACGATCGATATGACTTAGGTCATGGTGGCCGGCGCGAGAAATTCTCCTGACGGACCGTTCTATTATGAGCAATTTCCCGCCGCGAGCAACCATTGGAAGGAATCGGCCGAGAATTATCGGCGAGTCACCGGCAGCTTCCGGAGCGATCAAATTCGCGACGATCAGTAGACGTGCAGGTTTGATTCTTCGACGGCCCGGTACATGCTGCGGACAATCGTGAAGCCGACGTCGTGATACAAGCCGACGGCGGTCAGATTATCGGCGGTCACTTCGAGCGAGACTCGCGGCAGTTTGGCGCGCTGGAACCCATGCAGCGATTTGAGAACCAGCGCGCGGCCGAGACCGAGACCGCGGTGCTCGGGGACGACGCCCACGTTCTGCACGGCCCCCAGGCGTATCGCGTGACACAGTCCCTGTATGGTCGCGCAGTCGGAGACAGAATTTCCTTCGCGATCCTGCTGCACAATCAGCCACGTCGCCGGCGGCAGAAACGATGATTGAGTCGAGATCTCGGTCATCAATCGCTGGCAACCATACACGTCGCCGAGACAGGGGAAGATGCGCGAGTCGAGTTCGTAGCGGAAGCTCTCATACTTCACGTGCGCATGGCGTTCGAGCAACGATTCGTCCCATGCCAACCAGGCATAACCTGGCGGAAGTGACGGCTCGGCAAGCGTTCGCTGGCGCAGATCGATTTCCATCCGGTATCTGCGAAAATAGCTCATCCCCATAACGCACCGCGGCACGAGAAAGCTGGTCGTGAAGAATCCACTTTGATGATTCTATCACGCCCAGTCAGTCTGTCAACGATTTGTTCAGCATTCCGTTGCGGAGGACATACAATCGCTACAGGCAGTGCAGCGTGGTTGTTTTGGGGTGTTCAGGGTGCTTAAAGACCGATCACCATTCGCCTCGGAGAGCGAAGTGTATTATTTCGTGGGTCCCATGGTAGCATCGCGTATTGGGTGGCAGGTTGCAGCATTGTACAGACATGCGAGAGTGCGTCAGGAATTGCGCCCCCCGGATCATATTGCCTCGTGTCGCTGCGCTAATGCGGTTGGCAAACAGCTTGCGAGACCTGTTAGAATCAAGCTCAGTTTCAACTACGTCGATATTTCACAGCAATTGTGCGACCGTAATAGAAGCTCTTTGTGTGCTTTTGCTCAACATTCGCCGTTTTCGGATATGTAATCTGTAGTGTATCAGCATTCAACCATTTCAGTTTGATCTCAGAAAATTCACAGGAAGCTACAAAAACGCTACCCCCGCCTTCCGTCCGCTTGACTTTCATGATGACAACAACTTGAGACCTGCATGAACCTGGTTGGGAGGGGAGGGCGAATGCATCTGCAACTGCCTTCTGATCAGGCGCTTTGACGGAAAAACACCTTGAGACCGTGACGACGCGAGGTCGCGGTGTTCGTTTTGGGGGTGCCGGTGAAAGCAGTTTTTTCTTGAGCCGCAATAATATTGCTTGACGCTTCTTTTCATACCTGGAACCAGCCCAGCGGTGTAGATCTTTACCGTTGTCAATGACCTTCAGGGCCTGCGACTTGGCTGTTGGATGGAGTCGCCCATATTCCCACTGCACGCCTGCCAATGCTAACCAAAAAACCGGGCCATCGTCTATATCGGCAATATCGTCCTTCCAACAGCGCACCATTGTCGCTAACGCAACTCCGTCACTCGCACCATCGGAAAGCAGGTCGAGGAATTCATTGCGGACATCTATAGCTACGTCATCTTGAAACAGACCAATACCCCATGCCCCCATCGCGATCTCCAAGCAGCATACTTGCGCGAGCAGCCCATCAAGCATACGACTATGCGACTGATGTTGACATTTCGGTTACGCCAGAATCGGCGTGATCGCATCGGCCTGGACCATCTCGCGAGGCTGGTTCAAATGGTTGAATACCGTGCGTCGGGGACGCATTCCCACGCTATGGTACACCGTCGCCAGAAGTTCCATCGGATGGACAGGGCTCTCGATCGGGGTCGATGCGGTCTGATCCGACTTGCCATGCACGTAGCCTCGTTTCGCTCCCGCACCGGCAACGATCGATGTGAAGCAATACGGCCAGTGATCGCGACCGTCGTCCTGATTATCGTTGCCCGATGTGCTGATGCCGCGTTTCGGACTGCGGCCGAATTCACCCACGGCGACGACCAGGGTTTCGCTGAGCAGACCTTTTTCATCCAGGTCGGAGATCAATCCAGAGATTCCGGCATCGAGCATCGGACCCGATTGATCTTTCATGCGGGTACTCAAACCGGAATGCACGTCAAACGAGTGATTGTCGGAGTTCGCGACCTTCGGCCAGTTGACTTCGACGACTCGCGTTCCTGCTTCCACCAATCGGCGGGCGAGCAGACACGATTGACCGAACGTATTGCGGCCATATCGTTCTCGCATTTCTTCGGATTCTGCACTCAGGTTAAAGGCATCGCGGGCACGTCCCGAAAGGACGAGTCCCAGCGCTTTTTCATAATACTCATCGAGTGAATAATTCGAGACCGCCTGATCGAGTTCTTTCAGACTGCCGTTGATCTGATCGCGGAGCTTCGCTCTTCGTTCCATGCGGTTGAGCGGTGTTTCAGCACGCAGCTTCAGATCCTCGACGCTGATTTTTTCCATCTTTGCCAAATCCATATCATCCCCCGACGGATAGAGGTAATACGGATCGTAAGCGCGACCGAGGAAACCGGCCGTCCCCGCTTTCCCAATGACGTTACTCTCCTGCAGCGGACGAGGCATCATCACGAACGGCAGCATCGGCACGTCAGGAGGCATCTGCTTGATGATGTTCGAGCCGAAGTTCGGGAAATCTTTCGGGCTGGGAGGCTCCAATTGTCCCGATGGGCTGACCTTGTCGGCGGTGTAACCGGTCAGCATCTGATAGATCGCCGCCGTGTGATTGAACAACCCGATCGGCGTGTAACTCATCGAACGGATCATCGTGAACTTGTCGTTCGTCTGCGCCAACTTGGGAAGCACTTCGGTGAACTGCACGCCGGGGAGTTTCGTGTCGATCGGCGAGAAAACACTTTTGACGTTATCGGGAACATTGGGCTTAGGATCCCACAGGTCGAGATGACTGGGGCCACCTTGCAGGTAAATCATGATGACCGACTTGGCTTTGCCGAAGCCTGGGCCGCCGTAAATTCCCTGTTCTTCTGCGGAGACATTTGATGCCCGGAGAATCTGAGCGAGGCTCAGGCCCATAAAGGCCGAGCTACCGACTCGCAGCAATTCGCGTCGGCTGAAACCGTCACAGGTATCTTTTCCATATCGACCTGGAATTACCAACATCGTCAGTCCTCCACAAAATGAAAGCTGGGAACAGTTTCGCGATCACCGACAAAGCAATATCCGCGCGAAGATTCGCCGGAGTTTCTCTAAACTCATTATCGGCCTGATACATCGGTTCCCATTGATGATAGCTGATGAATCGGAGAATTGTCAATTCGCAAGAGATTTCTGCGGCTTGGATTGGCAATTTTTAATGCAGAGGAATTGACACTTCTACCTCGATGAGGCAAAATTGATAACATCACATATGTTTAGTTCTCAGCATCACGAGTTTATTTCATGAAGGTGAAGTCATTCCTGCTGATGGGGCATGTTCAAGAGCGAAACGAACAAGATGATCCAACGGATTACAATATTGATTTGCGTAGACTTCACCTCGATAGTTCACATAAAATGGTGAATTGGAGGATTACCGATGTCAATCACGCCCGTTCCTGAAATCGTGCCGCTCGCTGCTGATGCCCACGGAGTATTCCGCGTCGGAACAACACGAGTGACTCTCGACACGGTTATCTCCGCTTTCGTGAATGGTGCAACCCCCGAGGAAGTCGCTCATCAATACCCTTCGCTCGCACTCGCCGACGTCTATTCGGTTATCAGCTACTATCTGAGACATACCGCTGAAATCGATGAATACTTGCAACAACGATGCCTGGAACGCGACAATATCCGCCGCGAAAATGAAACCAAATTCGACCCTCATGGGATCCGAGAGCGATTATTGGTCCGGAATCCTGACAATGGGCAATAATCATGTTGCGATTAGCGGCGGATGAAAACTTCAATGCCAATATCATCCGCGGAATATTCAGACTTCGACCAGACATAGATCTTATTCGTTTGCAAGATGTTGGGTTATCTGGCGCAGATGATGCATTTGTCCTGGAATGGACCGCCAATGAAGGTCGAGTCCTGCTGACACACGATGTTTCCACAATGACCCGATATGCATACGAGCGAATCCGCAATGGTCTACGGATGCCCGGCGTATTTGAGGTCAGTTGTAATTGTGCTGCAGGTCAAGCTATTGAAGACATACTCTTGATCGTTGAATGCAGCCTTGAAGACGAATGGGGAAATCAGGTCAGGTATTTGCCCTTACGTTGAGATTCTCTCTTTGGCACTCCAGCATCGATCGCTTTGCAACGTGAGCCACTCCATGATCATTATCACCGGTGCAGCCGAATGACCTGGAGTATTTCGGCGAAAGAACGATCTTTCAAACGGATCAAAAAATGAAACGATACCTTCTTCGTTTTCTAACTTTGATATCGTTGCTGATTTGCCTGACGACCGGTTTTCTTTGGGGTGTCAGCCATTATATGCAGGCATCTATTGCTTGGAGCCAAGGTCGAGAAATGTATGAGCTCAGTTCGAGCTGCGGAACAATTTACTGGATTCAAAATCATGACTGGTGGCGGGAAGAAAAAGTACGTTGTCAATATGTACTGAATCCCGAAGGAATTTCTGTGGATGAATGGGTTGGAACTCGAAATGTGACCTCATCTGAATTCTTGGGCGTCGTATATGCTCATGGTGAATGGATTTCTCCCTACTTGGAGGTTTCCGCAGACACCGTGATCACAAGGCCCGACTTGCATATTGAGCCGCGAACCATGTATTCCAGCATAACACCGTTTGAAGCCTACGGCGTCCCGTATTGGATGATCGTGTTGATCTCGTCAGTGTTGCCGATCAATATTCTCGCCAAGAAAATTCGGGCAAGACTGCATTCATCGGGAATCCCTATAGGCGAACGGCGACAATTGATCCACGACAACTATCAGGCGAGTCTGAAAGAGCTTGAACAACAAGAGCTGACCTTCACCAGCAAAACAAGTGTCCTCCGAGAGATGTTGTCCCGCGATTAACGACCTTAACTCAATCCATACAACCACACCATGATCATCGTCACCGGAGCATCAGGCCGTCTGGGGCGTGCCGTCGTGCAACTGCTGCTCGAACAGGGTTATGACGTGCTCGGGACCGATCTCGCCGCTTACGAAAACTCTCCCACGCCGTTTGTGCAGGCCGATCTCTGCGATCTTGCGGCGGTTCGGGAATTCATGCGCGGGGCGGATGCGGTCATTCATCTCGGGGCGATCCCCGGTCCACGAAAATCGGTTTCTGTTGCTGGCAACACTGAGGCACAGTCAACCAATTCGATTCCCGCTGATCCCTTTGTGATTTTCGAGAACAACGTCCTCAGCACGTACAACATTTTGCTGACGGCGATGGAGCACAAACTTCGCCGCGTGGTGTTTTCATCGAGTGCCTTCGCGATGGGTTGGGCGCACGATCCGCGTGCTTTCGTGCCGTTGTATCTGCCGCTTGATGAGGAACATCCGCTGATGCCGTTTGAAGCGTATGGGTTATCGAAGCAGGTCGGGGAATGCATCGCCGGGATGGTCGCCCGGAGTTCTTCGACCTCAGTCGTCTCGTTGCGCTTCACGAATGTCGTCCCACCCGAAAGGCACAGTGAATTTCCCTGGCCGGCATCGACGCCCGAAAATCCACTGACGCTGTTGATGTGGGCTTATGCCGACCCGCGTGATGTGGCGCTCGCACACGTGCTGGCCCTCGAAGCGAAGCTGACGGGACACGAAGCGTTTCTGATCGCGCAGCCGATCACGCGATTCCGCGAACCGACGCTTGAACTGATCCGCCAGAATTTTGGTGACTGCGTGGAAATCCGCAGCGAACTTGCCGGCAACGCCAGTGTCATCAGCACGGCGAAAGCCGAAAGGCTCCTCGGCTTCAAGCCGAAATATCGCTGGGACCGTCCGTGAGGTGTTGGCGCACGCTCAGAACCCGAAATCGTATTTGTCGATGTTTTCTCTCGTGAAGCGGATCGGGTCGGAGAGGATCACCATCGTGGGATCTTTCGGACTGAACACGAGCGGACGATGGCCGGGATATTCCTGACCGGGTTCGATCGACTTCCCCTGGACCTTCGCGACGGCAAGGCGGATCGTGAGGTTCCCCAGATCGCGGGGATCCCAAAGGTAGAAACTCTGCAAGACCCCTTCGTCGATGTACGGTTTCATTTTTCCGGGGGTCGAGTTGCCGGTCAGAGCGACTTGTCCCACCTTGCCCGCGCTTTTTAGGGCTTCCGCAGCCCCGGGGACTGAATTCGAATCGAAGGCCAGAATCCCCTTCAACTGCGGATGTGCGTTGAGCAGCGTTTCGACGCG
>JBJXGP010000090.1:0-21800 GCA_046160425.1 Planctomycetaceae bacterium | reverse complement strand
TGATCCAGCTCAGCCACACCCATCTGCTGCTCCGTCGACTGTCGCCGTCACCCACGCCAAAATTCCACTACCGACAGGTCGCCTGAAATGCCTGAAAAAGAAGGAAACGTTTCCGGATAGACTCTTACTACAAATCAAACTCAAGGGTGAGATCCTCAAACAATGCATGGCCGAACGTCGTGCTGGCAAGAGTAACATAAGTCTCCCTGACCGCAAGGTGTATGAGCGAAAACAACGATGGACCGCTATTAACAACTTTCAACCCGAGCCCGATTTTTCCGAGGAATTAATCGACGCGGTCTCGTCATTTCGACTTGACGAAGCATTTTTGAAGGCACATGCAGCGGACTCAACATTCACTTCCGACGACATTCGCAAGTTAGCGGGTTTCCTAAACGAATAGGAAATTATCAATACCGAAACAGGTTCCGAAAACATTTCCACAACCTAAAGGCAGTCAATCCGATGGTTGTAACCGTGCTGCTGGCGATGGACAAGAAAGGCATCGAAAGCCAAGTTTGTCCTTAATCCGACCCTGCAATTCGCCACCACACGCCACATGGAGTGTCTCACACCAAGCCTCAACCAATCAACGAATCGAACCTGTCGGCAAACATTCGCAACTCTTGGCACGATGAGCCGACTCGCCACAAAATTGAGCAAAGGCGGGGTGGCATGGTTTGTAGCTTTGGACAACCATGTTCTTCGTGCTTCGCAAAGTCGTTCCATGCCTGCCTTGCTGCGCGATGCAGGCATGCCACCCTCTACCCGCCGCCCAATTTAGGTTTTCGGTTTAATATCGTCCGCCGTGGTTCGAATGAGCCATTGTGAAGGAATCGAACGAAGTTGAGCTTTCAAGTTATGCGGATAGGCGTGGAACCCGTCTAGAATGGTCATCTTTAGTTTTGCTGGTTGTCCTTTGGTAACAAAAATGCTGCTGTCGTTTCCCGATGATCCGCAATATGGTTGATAAACCTCCCGCCGATCCCACGACTGATCACGCCATTTGTCCTTGTTGAAAAGTACATCGTAAGCTGCCTGTTCAACTCGATTAACAATCGGGCCAGTATCAGCCTGAAGCGCAAAAACCGGCCGACGGTCGGCATGAGACGTTGAATCTCGCAAATCGAGCCAGTTGAGCACTTCAGTATCGCAGTATCCTTTCCCATTCGGTTCGAGAAATTTGGGAAGTTCATTTCGACAAATTCGACCGGCAGATGATCCAAATGCACGTTCGAAAAGCCTCATTAATTCATGAAACCTGCCGGTAGGGTGTGAGTGACCCATAGATTCAGCTAAAAGCGCAGCGCCATCCAAACGATCAGAAAGATATGGAAAAAACTTCGCAAATTCGAACTTACGCCACACGCGTGCTGGCACATTAGAAAGTTCGACGCGAATTCGCTTTCCATTAAGCCATATTTCAGCGTCTTCATCCAATGGTTCAACTGCAACATATGGGTTAGGAGAACACATCGAGCGTTTGCACTGATTGAGGATCGACAATACGTTCACATGCGATTCTAACATCTGCTCCATTTCCCGACGAAGTTCGGCTGGAACCATAATGTCGTTTCCCATCACTGGGAGAGATTCACAACATCGAGAAGCCTCCAAAACTATGCTGGATTGATTGCCTTGGTTTATTTTGAACGACATTCCGAAGGGCTTAACGGTAATATCCGACATGACATGTGGAGAAGGTGACCAATCAATTTCATCTGCCTCAAGTGTAGCAATTACAAAGCGAATTAATCGTAATTTCATTTTTTCCACCCATTATTTAGTACGAGCTTGTGATCGTTCGATCATTTTTTTCAGGAACTCAATAGCGTTTCACCTTCGAAACAAAGTTATTCCACGAGAACCCATATTTGGGCTACGAGGCTTTTGCAGTTGTACCAAAAAACGAACCCTCACCCCAATCCTTACGGACCGGGGTGAGGGTTTTACTCCCCGCCACCATTTCAATTATCACAGCCGCTCAGACCCGCTGGGGTTCGAGCAACTGTTCCCGCAGGCGGTTGCGGGCGGTGTGCAAGCGCCGCTTGATCGTGCCGATGGGGCGGTCGAACTCGTCGCTCATCTGCTTCAAGGATTGTCCCTCGAAGTAGAACGCGACCAGCGTCTTGCGATCGATGTCTCCCAAACGGTTGAGCGTCCCGCGCAAGTGAGCGGCGGTCTCGCCGGTCAGCAGGTTTTCCAGAGGGTTCCCCGCTTCGCCCGACGTGCGCGAGTAGTCGGTGAAATCGCTCACGCCCGTCAATTCGGGAGCACGGCGGGCCAGGTGATTGAGTGACATCCGGACGGCGATCTGCTTCAACCAGCCGAGAAAGCGTTCGGGCTGCCGCAATTGAGACAGCTTACGCATCGCCTGGATCAAGACATCCTGCGTGAGTTCCGCGGCGTCCGAGGCGTTCCGCAATCGACGATACACGATCGCGAAGACGGTCCGCTCGAATTGCCGAGCCAACTCACCGAAAGCCTGCCGGTCTCCGGTTTGCGCCCGGAGAACAAATTGTGTCAACTCAAATTCGTCCATGATGTCATCACCTGTTTCCTTCTGTTGTGGGTTTGTATTACGCGGTGGATTGAATGAGGTTTCTGATGCTGTGGCCTTGCTTGAAAAATGTTGTGGATGACGCATGTCACGCACATGCGTGCCGGTTTGAGGTTGAGAACGCTGTTCATCGCCGACGTCGGCGAATGTCATTCGAGTTGTGGAAAACGTGGACTGCATGATGGAGTTTCGTTTGCACTGAGGGATCGAAGTTTTTCGGGTGAAGTCCACCGGTCGATGGGGTCCAAACGAGAGCCATTAGAAAATGGCTCCGGTTGTGGCCGGTATCCGCCGGGGGAAGCAACAGCGTCGGGTTACAGGAGAATCACGGGATTGTCGTCAGAGTCGGTGTGAAGAAGTGCAAACGCCGTCGCACTCTCAAACCGCTTGTCGAGAACCGGGGATTCAACTCAGCTTTGGTGTGTAATGCGGTGCATTACGATGAGAGCGCTTGCCCTATCACCAATGCTGCCCAGGCTCTTGCCGGCGGCTCGACCGGAGTTTTTAGCCACTCCGGTTTTAACGACGCCGGCTTAAGTACCTGGCTGACCCTGGAACTGGGGTGGCTTACCGTGGAGGCGGCGCAACAACCATGACCCATGACGGCGATATTCAGAGCGAAGCGTTCGGCGGCTTGTCTGTTGTCGGCGTTACGATAGGTACGAATGGTCTGCATCTGACACCTCCTGCGGTGATCCCCGCAGAGTTGGAGTTCCGAGCTGTCCCGAGGGCCTCCGAGCGATGAATCATCGTTCGGAAAAAAGTCGCCACATCGTGAACGAGGCCGGAACTGGTAACGAAAGAAAAAACTTCGGTGAAACTGAAACTTTTGGGTACGGGACTCCATCAATTCGATCATCGCGGTGGATGATCACAAATCATTGCTTAATTCGTCAAGATCGACTTCAGAACTCTTCCAGATTTCAGGCGGAGCGGCAAAATTATTCACCGGGCCTCGTTGGTTCTCTGAAATCGATATAGTACTCTATACGCAGTTAGACTCCCTGGGGACGTCAATTGTTCGCGGTTTTTTCTGAATTTCTGTAAAATAATTTACAACCGGATCGCCGAACCTAACACAACTTTATATTCTGAAACATCTTACAGCCACTTCTCCTTAAAAGATTGTCAGCCGCAAAAAACGCAAAAGGACGCAATAAATACAATGGCTGGCATTGTCTATTGTTTTCTTCTCGCGTCTTTTTGTGTTTTTTGCGGCAATTCATTCTTCCCGATGGCATGGAGACCGTTTGATGCAAAGTCGAAATCCCATAAATTGGCTGCATCGGCTGAAATCAGCCTCCATATTGCTGCTCGTCATCCTTGCAGACGCGATGTTTGCTCCCGGCGATTTCGTATGCGGTCAAGGTTACGCCCCTGATGTCGCGGTCCAGAAGATGGAACTTCCCGAAGGATTACGCGTGCGGCTCGTTGCCAGCGAACCGGAGATCCGCCAGCCGAACTTCGTGAAATGCGATGACCGGGGGCGCTTGTGGGTGATTCAGTATTTGCAATATCCGAATCCCGCCGGTCTCACCCGGGTCAAAGTCGACCGCTGGTCGCGGACGGTTTACGACAAGGTTCCCGAACCCCCGCCGCATGGTCCGAAAGGGGCGGATCGCATCACGATTCTCTCCGACTTCGATGCGGCAGGCCGCGCCCGGAGCCACAAAGATTTTGTCGACGGCCTCAATCTCGCGACGTCGATCGAGTTCGGCCACGGTGGGGTCTACGTCCTTCAAGTGCCGTATTTGCTGTTCTATCCCGACAAAGATCGAGACGATGTCCCCGACGGCGATCCCCAAGTGCTGCTCGCCGGGTTCGGGATGGAAGATGCCCAGTCGCTTGCCAATCACCTGACGTGGGGGCCCGACGGCTGGTTGTACGGCGTCAACGGCAGCACGACGACCTGCCTGATTCGCGGCCTCGAGTTCCAGCAGGGGTGCTGGCGATATCATCCGCTGACGAAAGAGTTCGAACTCTTCTGCGAAGGAGGCGGAAACACCTGGGGACTCACGTTCGACGACTGGGGGAACTTGTTTTACTCGACGAACGCCAATCCGTTCGTCCACGGCTTGCAAGGGGCCTATTACGAAAAAAACTTCGGCAAGCACGGGCCTCTCCACAATTTGTTTGCTTACGGATACTTCAAGACCGTCGAGCGCGACACCGCTCCCGCGGGGCCGCCGACCGGGGGGACGATGTATCTCGGCGACAGTTTTCCCGAACAATATCGCGGCACATTCATGTCGGGGGACTTTCTGGGGCATACCGCCTCGTATTGGAAAATCCATCCGCAGGGGACGACCGTCCGCGCCCAATACGGCGGGACGATTCTCAAGTCGAACGACACCTGGTTCGGAGCGACCGACGTTTGCCTGAGCCCCGACGGTTCGATGTATCTTTGCGACTTTCACGATCAGCGAACCGCGCATCCCGATCCCGATGCGAACTGGGATACCAGCAACGGTCGCGTCTACAAGATCGAAGCAATTGGAACGAAGAGAATCGAAGCGTTCGACATCCGCACGAAAACAAGCGATGAACTGGTCGACTTGCTGTCGCATCCCAACGGCTGGTACCGGAACCGAGCCCGTGTGCAACTCGCGGCGCTACGCGATCCGGATGTGAACTCTCGATTGAAAAAGCTGGCGATGCAAATCGACAACCCTCAACTCGCGTTACAAGGTTTGTGGGCGCTGTACGTCAACGGTGGATTTAACGAACCGATCGCGTTCGAACTGCTGACACATCCGGAACAATATGTGCGAAGTTGGACCGTCCGCCTGCTGGGGGATGCTGGCTCCGTCTCGGAAAAAATGGTGAAGCGGTTGCATCGACTCGCAAAGGAAGACCCGAGCGCGATCGTCCGTTGTCAACTTGCAGCGTCGGCCAAACGCTTACCGGCGCAGCAGGGATTGCCGATTATCAAGGCGATGTTCGATCGCGACATCGACGATGACGATTCGCGGATTCCGTGGATGCTGTGGTGGGCGCTCGAATCGAAATCGATTTCTGATCGTGACTATGTGCTCGCGGAATTCTCGACCCCCGCCGCGTGGGAGAACGGATCGTATCGCGGCAACCTGCGGCGGCTGATGCGACGCTACGCCGCCGACGGTACGGTCGAAGGTTACGCCGCCTGTTGCCGATTGTGGGAGACGACTCCCGAAGCACAGCGCGAGACGATGGTCATCGCGCTCGAACAAGGACTCTCCGAACGATCGGTCGGCATGGTCGGCGTCGGTCAAGGGGGTCTGTTCCAGTTCACCGCCGAGAATGAATCGGACGTCCGCACGTCACGCCCGTTTGCTCCGCTCACACCCGAATTGCTTGAGATCGTCGATTCGATCTGGCAGCAGGATCCCGGTCAGACTTTGCGGCTGAAACTCGCCATCCGCGCGGGGTTGGAAGAGGCATACGCTCAACTGCTGCAAGTTGTCGCCGATCCGCAAAGCGAAAACGCAGCGCTACTGGTCTCACTGGAAATCTTGCGCGAACTGGGGAAGGAAGACTGCGTTCCCGATGTGTTGAATCGAGTCGATCCCCGGCAACCGGTCGATGTTCAACTGGCGGCGATCGGCGTCCTCGGTCGATTTGGCGACGAACATGTCGCCGAGCGATTGCTGGAGCTTTATCCCGAATTTTCGCCCGACGTCCAGCCGCGCGTGCGGGATGTGCTGTTCAGCAAACCGGTATCGAGTTTGAACTTCGTGAACCTCGTCGCCGAGAAAACGATCCCGGCGGAGAGCGTCCCCATCGAACAGTTGCGCCGGCTGGCATTGCATGAGAGCGATGAACTGAATGTTCTGGTGCGGAAAATCTGGGGGAATATTAACCCCGGCACTCCCGAAGAAAAACTGGCAACGATGCGACGATTCAACAACGACCTGCGAGCGGCCGGCGGAGATGCCACTTTGGGACAGACCCTGTACAAGAAACATTGCGGCACGTGTCATAAACTGTTCGGCGAAGGAAATACGATCGGCCCCGATCTCACAAACACGACGCGAGGCGATGTGAATGCGTTACTGGTGAATATCGTCGATCCGAGTTCGGTGATCCGCAGCCAATACATGAGTTACGTGGTGTTGACGACCGAAGGAGTCGTTTACACGGGTCTGCTCGCCGAGCAGGATGCCGCCAGCGTGACGCTGCTCGATGCCAAGAACATGCGGACCCGCATCCCGAAGGATCAGATCGACGAGTTGAAAGAGTCAGACGTTTCGATCATGCCTGAAAAGCTGCTGGAGCAACTCACCCCACAGGAGCGGCGGGATTTGTTCAGTTTCCTGCAAAGCAATCCCCCCGCAGCAGGGAAGTGATTCCTGAGGCGAGCGGGGAGTGTGAACTCCCTGTTTACTGTCGCCTTCAGAAATTATAATATCTTGCGAATTGAAGATGAAAATTGGCGTTCATAATTAAGGATATCGATCAAGCATCATGCGTGTGAATCCAGGAATATTCAAAGCGTACGACATTCGAGGGATTTACCCGACCGATCTGAACGACGACGTTGCGTATGCGATCGGCCGGGCGTTCGCCTCGTTCCTGAATGTAGAGACGGTCGTCGTCGGCCGCGATATGCGGCTCTCCGGCCCCGCGATGTTCGATGCGGTGACGAACGGATTGATGGCACAAGGGGCCAACGTCATCAACATCGGGATGGTGAGCACCGATCAATACTACTACGCCTGCGCGACGCTCGACCTTCCCGGAATTATGGTGACCGCCTCGCACAACCCGAAGGAATACAGCGGCTTCAAGATGGTCAAGAAGATGCCGCAACTCCTCAGCGGCGATGCGGGGATTCAGGATTTGCGGCGGATCGTCGAAGCCGACAATTATGCCGCCCCGAAAGGGAAAGGGCGGATGACCGAGCAGGATCTGAGCGCGGGTTTTGTCGAGATGGTACTGGGGCTGATCGATGTCCCGTCGCTCGCCCCGCTCAAGGTCATCGCCGACACCGGCAACGGGATGGTCGGCCCGATTCTTCAGAGGGTTTACGCGCGTCTCCCCTCGATTGACCTCACGGGGATGTATCTCGATCCCGACGGGAACTTGCCGAATCACGGCCTCGATCCCCTGCAACCCGAAAACCGGGCCGAATTGGAGAAACGCGTCGTCGCTGAACGGGCAGACGTCGGCTTTGCCTTCGACGGCGACGGCGACCGATTTTTCACGATCGATAACCGAGGCGAGTTTGTTTCCGGCGATTACCTCACGGCGCTGTTGGGGCGATACCTGCTCGAGAAACACGGCCCGTCCAAAATCGTCTACGACGTGCGGGCCTCGTGGTCGGTGCGGGATCTGGTGACGGCCTCCGGAGGGGTGCCGCTCATGGAACGCGTGGGGCATGCCTTCTTCAAAGAACGCATGGGGAAAGAGGGGGCAATTTTCGGCGGTGAAGTGACGGGGCATTTTTATTTTAAGGACTTCTTCTTCGCCGATTCGGGGATCGTTCCGTCGTTGCTCATTCTGGAAATGCTCTCGCGTGGGAAGACGACGCTCGCCGACCTGATCAAGCCGCTCGAGTCGAAGTACTTCATTTCGGGAGAGATCAATACGCGGGTCTCCGGCGATGTCAAAACCAAACTTCAGCAGATCATCGATCGCTTCGCGCAAGGCGGAAAGCTCGAGCAACTGGATGGTGTCTCGATCAGCTTCGACGACTGGCACTGCAACGTCCGGGCCTCAAACACCGAACCGCTGTTGAGGCTCAATCTCGAAGCCAAATCCAAATTGCTCATGGAGCGAAAACGCGATGAACTCCTCGCCGTGATTCGAGGCTGATGGATGATTGGCCAGTGGATGCGTAACACGAGCAGAACAACGACCCGGTTCGATCAGTTGGAACCCAATGCCTCAACCTGTTCGGCAGTGAGGCAGGCCATTTTATGGTAGAGGCCCTGCTGATCGCATTTCTGCAGATAGTCGGGGGGCATGCGATCGAGGGTCGAATCGTCCCACTCGATGATGTATTTCAAGTCCTGCTTCTTTCCGGTCGCTTCCAGAATCGTCCCCGTCCATCCCGCGCAGGCAATGTCAGGAAATTCGGGAGACATCGTACCCGGCTTGACCTGAATTTTCGCACCAACACCGATTTTCGTCGAGGGCTTATTGGACATAACTCCCACTCGTTATTCAAAGGCCCGCATTTTTATGGAGACAATTGTATCAGCCCGGCATCGGATTCCAAACCCATTCGAGTGAATTATTTTACGCTCGCTTCAAATCCGGGACCGGTCAATTTTCAACGCGGAATTCCTGTTGTATTCCATCCGAAATATCTCAGAAATTGTGGCATGGTTTCGCCAAATTCTCAACCTCATTCGGCTAATTCAGTGTTAATAATTCAGACTTTTAACCGACAGCCGCGAAAGGAACTATCATGTCATTTCAGTATGCCATCTTCCTGTTGATTCTGATGCCGGGACAAATCTTCTCCGCCGAACGCCTCGAAGAAAGAACCCTTCAGGTCGGCGAACTCGAGCGCCGGTATCTCGTTCACAAGCCGAAGAACTTCGACCCCGACAAGAAGTTACCCGTCGTCCTCGTCTTTCATGGCGGTGCGAGCAACCCCGAAGTGATGGCGGAGTATAGCGGCATGAATCAGAAAGCGGATGACGCCGGCTTCGTCGTGGTCTATCCCGCGGGGACCGGACGGCTCCCCAATGCCCTCACCTGGAACGCCGGCGACTGTTGTGGATATGCCCAGCGCAATAACGTTGACGACGTCGAATTCGTCCGGCAACTGCTCATCGATCTGGGGAAATTGATGAGCATCGACAAACGCCGCATCTATGCCACGGGGATCTCGAACGGCGGCATGATCTCGTATCGGCTGGCGTCCGAACTCTCATCACAAATCGCCGCGATCGCACCCGTCGGCGGGCCGATGGGGACGAAAGAATGTCATCCCGATCGGCCTGTCTCCGTCATGCATTTCCACGGCACCGATGACAAGTATGCTCCGTACAACGGAGGCAAGGGGGAAAAGTCGCTCACCCAATTTGATTTTCTCTCCGTCGAGCACTCGATCGAGGCGTGGGTCGCCGCCAACGGTTGCAAGACCACACCGGAGATCGAAGCGTTGCCCGATACCGCTGATGACGACATGACCGTGCGCCGTCACCGTTACACCGGCGGAAAACAGGGAAGTGAAGTGATACTCATCGAAATCATCGGCGGGGGACACACCTGGCCCGGCCGGCAAGCGCGGTTGCGATTTCTGGGACCATCGACGGAAGATATCTCGGCGAACGATCTGATGTGGGAATTTTTCGAGAAACATCCCCTGCCGGAATAACGGGCCTCGACATCCTTCCTCTCAACGATCATAACACGCGAATCATGATCGCCTGATATCAGAGGAAAAAGAGACCGTGACCATACAACGATTTTTCAAGCGTTCGCTCATCGCTGCACCGGCCGAATTTGTGTTCGCGTGGCACGAACGTCCCGGCGCATTTTTTCGGCTCGCTCCGCCGTGGGAAAACATCCGGCTCATCCGTCAGCAGGGAGGGATTCGCGACGGCAATGAGCTGGAATTCGCGATGCAACTCGGTCCCTTCAGCCGACGATGGATCGCCCGCCATCAGAATTACATCCCCGGCGTGCAATTTGAGGATGTCCAGATCGCCGGGCCTTTTCGTTCCTGGAAACATACCCATCGCATCATCCCCGACGGCCCCGAACGTTGCTTTCTGGAAGACAGCGTCGAATACGAACTCCCCGGCGGATCAATCGGTGCATGGTTGGGTTCGACATCGATTCATGCGACATTGACGAAGATGTTCGCCACGCGGCATGATGTTACGATCCACGACATCGACATGCATTGGAAATTTCAGAAGTCGGGAGAGCATTCGCCCTCCCTTTCCGGCGATGTCAGCAACGATTCACTTCCGAATTCAACAAGGTCCATCATGCGCATACTTCTCAGCGGAGCCACAGGACTCATCGGTTCGACACTGCGGCCGATGTTAACGACCGGCGGGCACACGGTCATCCCGTTAACGCGATCGCGGCAGACGGTACACGGTGACGCCGTCGTGTGGGATCCTCAAAATCGGTCGGTCGATCGCAGTCAACTTGAAGGATTCGATGCGGTCATCCATCTGGCGGGAGAAAACATCGGCACCAAGCGCTGGACTCCGAAGCAGAAGGAGATCATCAAGAACAGCCGAGTCGTCGGGACGCGGTTTCTCTGCGAGCAACTGGCGCAGCTCGACCGTCCGCCCAAAGTGCTGGTGTGCGCATCGGCCATCGGTTATTACGGCGACCGCGGCGATGAACTCCTCGACGAACAAAACCCCCCCGCCGACGATTTTCTGGCCCGCGTCTGCCGGGAATGGGAAACGGTGACCGAACCGGCCCGACAAAAAAATATCCGCGTGATCAACTTGCGGACCGGCGTCGTCCTCAGCCCACGCGGCGGAGCACTCCACAAAATGCTGACGCCGTTCAAACTCGGATTCGGCGGTGTCGTCGGCAGCGGCCGGCAATACTGGAGCTGGGTCGATATTGATGACGTCGCCGGTGTGATCGTCCATTGTCTGCATCACGAAGAATTGAGCGGACCGATCAATGGGGTCGCCCCGGGTTCCGTCACGAATCGGGATTTCACCATGATTCTGGGGAAAGTCTTGAGGCGACCGACCATCTTTCCGTTGCCGGCGTTCGTGGTGAAGCTGATGCTCGGGGAAATGGGTGAAGCGTTGCTGCTTTCGAGTACCCGCGTAGCACCGGTCCGGCTGGAGCAATCGGGTTATGCGTTTCGCTATCCCACTCTGGAAGCATCGCTACGCCATCTGTTGGGTCGCTGACGATTATTGTTGCAACTGATCCCCGTTTGCGGAATACTATTGAAATCTCTGTCTGAAGATCACGTCTTGAAACCACCCCGGCAGCATCAGCAGGCTCTGATGGGGAGATCGGCGATGAGTAAGGAATGGTTCTATCAATTGATGGGGACCGAGTTCGGCCCTATCGCCTCGATCGAGCTTCGCAAAAAAGCGCAGCGGGGAGAAATCGCCCCCGATACTCCCGTGCGGATGGCGTCGTCCGATCGCTGGATCGATGCGAGCGCCGTTAAAGGACTGTTCGATCCGCCGGAACCGCCGCCCTCCGTTAAAGTCAGTCCGCTTCTTTCCGCACACGAGACGATCCGCAGCGCTCCGACATCGAAATCATCGGCAGATGCGAAGCCGATGCCCGACAATTTTGAAAAAGTATTTTCAGTGCCAACAACAACCGACGAAGATCTTGAGCATCACGACGCGAACGATGAGTACGAATTCTTTCGCTTCGTCGGCTTTCGACAGGCGATCTCCGAAAAACTTTTCGCAGAGGTCGAAACGTATCGCCTGAAACATAGCATGACGATGACGCAAATGACCCGCCGCGCTCTGGCGGAATTGATCGGCAAACCGGAGTTGGCCGTCGATCGCCCCAATGAACCGCCCGAAGAATCGCCCGCGGACAACGATGTGACTGCGACCGGGGATATCGAGTCCGATACGGCGAGCCAATAGCCTCGATATCGGGGTTGCTGGTCTGATTCCACTGGTGGACAAGCCGCAAGTGCCACCCATTTTTTGCAGCAGCTACCACCCATTTTTCGGACCGGCTAACCGAGAATCGGTAACAGCGACTCGCTGCCATGCTGCACTTCGCGGGTCACGATCTCGCCGAGCAGAGTCGTCGTCGAACAATCGAGAATCTCGACGTCGACGAGCGAACCGGCCAGCCTCGGGTTGGCATCGAAGACGACGATGCGGTCGCACGTCGTGCGTCCGACGAGCTGTCGTGCCAGAGATTTTCCTGCCGGTAGTCCTTCGAGAGTGGTCGATGCATCGCTTAGCATACGGTCGGCATTGGCTCGATCCTCTTTCACGGCGGACTTGCTGGGGCCTTCCACGAGAACCTGCATCCGCCGGCCGATGTACTCGGCATTGTCTTCTTCGCTGATTTCATTCTGAATCGCCAGCATTTCATTATTGCGCTGACGCTTGACCTCTTCGGGGACGTCGTCCTCGAACAGATCGTCGGCTTTCGTCCCCGGGCGCGCGCTGTATTTGAAGATGAAGCTGTTCTTGAAGCGGTATTCGCGAATCGCATCAAGGCTGAGTTGATGCGATTTTTCGGTCTCGCCGCAAAAGCCGACGATGAAATCGCTCGAAATCGCGCAGTCGGGCAAATGCGTGCGGATGAGATCCATCATGCCACGGTAATCGTTGACCGTATATCCCCGCTTCATTTTTTTGAGCATCTCATCGCAACCCGACTGCAACGGCACGTGAATGTAGCGGGCGACTTTGGGGAGCCGCTTCATCGCTTCGAGGAGATCGACGGTCATATCCTTGGGATAATTGGTGACGAATTTGATCCGCAGTAAACCGGGCGTATCGTGGATCAGTTCCAACAAGTCCGACAGCCGGAAGAGCCGGCCATCCTGCGTATACTTGTAACTGTTCACCGTCTGGCCGAGCAGCGTCACTTCGCGCACCCCCTGGGCGACAAGCAACTGCACTTCCGAAGCGATATCTTTGGGAGGGCGACTTTGTTCGGGGCCGCGCGTCGTGGGGACGACGCAATACGAGCAGAATTTGTCGCAGCCGATCATGATCCGCACGAAGGCCTGATACGGGCTTGGTCGCATTTCCGGATCGCGGAGGGGATCGTACAACTGAAAGCTGTTCGAAATTTCCAGCCGCGAACCTTCGTTGCGCGCCAGCCCTACCGCCAGCCCTCGATACGCCTGCTTGCGCTGTTGACGATGCTCGCGGGCCTCGGCGATCAATCGGGGGACTTCGCCGAGTTGTCCCGTGCCGACGATCAGATCGACGTGCGGAGCACGATCGAAGATAATCTGCTGATCCTTTTGCGCCATGCATCCCAACACGCCGATGACCCGCTGTGGCCGGTTCCGGTGAGCAAATTTCAGGCGACCGAGTTGACTGTAGATTTTATGCTCGGCATGTTCGCGAACGCTGCACGTATTGAACAGGATCGTGTCGGCGTCCTGCAAACTGCTGGTGATTTCATATCCGTGACGGCGGAGCGTGGCGACGACAAGCTCGCTGTCGAGCATGTTCATCTGGCAGCCGACGGTTTCGATGTAGACCTTGCTGTTGTGCCCGTTCGCTTCGGTCGCGCGGTCGATGGGCGCGGCGGCGATTTCGGACGGGCAGTCGGCTGCGATCTGATGAAGAAAGTCTTTTTCCGGCAAGCCATGCTCATGCGCATGTTCCAGCCGCTGCTTTCCGGTCAGGTGCTCATCGGACGTGAAGAGTTGTTCGTGCATCGATCGCTACCATCCTACGCGGGCTATGAGTCCTCAAAACAATTCTGTCCCGAGAACGGTCCCTTAACAAGTGCGCATCTCGCCGCCAGATCAATCAGGCGGCGTTTCTTCTGGACTGCCGGTCACCGACGGTTGACTGCGAAGTTGTCCCGGTTTCCTGCCGAGTCTGAGGGACGGAAGGAACACTCGCTTCCGTGGCCCTCTCCGCTTCCGACGCTTGCTGTTGTTTCAGCAGATGTTCGTTCAGGAATTCCTGCCGATAGAATTGATGATAATAGGCCATCAACGACACCAGGATCTGCAAGGCGAGCAGACCCGTGACGAAGAACAGTCCCCATTCCCATAAACTCATAATGCGCCCCCCGTTGAGAATCCATCCTCTTGAGCGACTATTGGAGCAACTGTGATGTCGACCAACGCCCGGAATCAACCAGTTCGCTGGAGAAGTTGATGCCTGACGGCTCGAATTACTTGACGCGTTCGACGTATTCACCGGTCTGGGCGTTGATCTTGATTTTGTCACCCATTTCGACGAAAGCAGGAACCTGCACGATCGCTCCGGTCTGCACGGTCGCCGGCTTGGTCACGTTGCCGGCGGTGTTTCCGCGGGCTGCCGGTTCGACGTAGGTAATGTCCATGATCACATGCTGCGGCGGCGTCATCCCGATCGGTTGATCGTTCCAGTACAAGAGATTGCAGACCGCTCCTTCAAGCAGAAACTTGGCATCGTCCTCACAGGCATAAGAGGGGATCGTGTATTGCTCGAATGACTCCTGATCCATGAAGACGTACCCGCTGGCGTCGCGATAGAGATATTGAGCGTCACTTTTGCGAACGTCGGCTCCTTCGAGACCGTCGCCGCTCTTGTAGGTGCGATCGAGAATCGTCCCCTTGAGCAGGTTTTTCAGCCGTGTCTTGTACAGCGCCTGCCCTTTTCCTGGTTTGACGAAATTGCACTCCAGCATTTCATAGGGATCGCCTTCCAAGATCACCTTAATTCCCTTCCGAAAATCGCCTGTATTAATCTGTGGCATTGCTCTACTTCTCTTCTTCTCTTACTGTTTATGGACTATGACTGTTGTACGCGGACTATAATTTCTGCCAGGCGATGATGCACGCGAAGCACGCGGCGTCGCAATGTGGCGACGTTCGATCCCCCCGGCGGAGCCAAAAAAGATATCAGAAGCATGGATTCAGGGGAATGCTGAAGAGGTCGTTGTCGCCGACTCCATCGAGAATACCCCGTTTCCCCGATTGGGAATCTTTCACCAAACTCATGCACGCGGTCGCTCGGCAATCCTTTGGCGTCGCGATTCCCGGATACGAATATGCAAAACCAGACTGATCCGAAGATCATATCCACCCAGGGGATCGAACGCCCCGGGAATCTCGCCCCCATTTCAACAATGGAGGAAGATTGGCATCAATCGCTGGCGCAAGCCGTCCGATCGACGGAGGAATTATTGGCCTGCGTCGGGTTGCCGACGAGTCCGAAGGGAATTGAACATGATGCGGTCGAGCAGTTTCCCGTATTCGTCCCGCACAGCTACATTCGACGCATGGAGTGGGGGAATCCCACCGATCCACTTTTGCTTCAGGTGTTGGCTACAAATGCAGAACTGATGACTCAAAAAGACTTTACCGCCGATGCGGTAGGCGATCACTCGTCACGCTTGACCCCCGGATTGCTCAAAAAGTATGAGGGACGTGTACTGCTCATCGCGACCGGGACGTGTGCGATTCATTGCCGGTATTGCTTTCGCCGGTCGTACCCCTATGGGCAGGAACCCCGCCAACTCCCGGAGTGGGAACCGGCAATTGAGGCTCTTCTCGCTGATTCATCGATCCACGAAGTGATCCTCAGCGGAGGGGATCCCCTCATGCTTACCGACCAACGGTTGGCCGATTTGTGCGATCGGCTGCAAGCGATCCCGCATGTAAAGCGACTGAGGATTCATACACGTCTTCCGATCGTGCTTCCGAACCGTGTGACCGATCGGCTGATGGAATTGCTGCAATCGCTGCGACTGCAAGTGTTGTTCGTCGTCCACGCCAATCATCCGCACGAGATCGAACGGGATTGCCCCCCCGCACTGCGCAAGCTGGTACACGGGGGTTTCCCGGTTTTGAATCAATCGGTGCTGCTCAAAGGGATTAACGACGATGCGCGTTCGCTCATGGAACTGAGCGAACGTCTGATCGACCTGGGGGTGATTCCGTATTACCTCCATCAACTCGATCGAGTCACCGGCACCGGTCATTTTGAAGTCCCCATCGAAAGGGGACGCGAACTTATCGCGGCGATGCGGCGGGATCTCCCCGGTTACGGAGTCCCCGTGTATGTCCAGGAGGTCGCCGGTGCTCCCTCCAAGGTTCCGTTGTAATGAATTATCGCTGATCGAGTGCCTGGCAAAGGACTTACATTGTCCTATCGCGGCACTTTTTTCGGATCCCCGTTGGCAATGTCTTCGTTTCAACCGATCTGAACATGGCATTCGGCAAGGTCGTCACTTTACGACTGATCGTTCATCCCCACGGCGACTGGGCACACTTCGTAACATTTAACGATATCGTGACGTCTTTCGGCCACATTGTGTTGTAGGGTTTTGGCAACTGTTTTCAAAACTCGACAACCTCACATGGAATGCAGGACGTTGCCATGCTTGTATTAAGCCGCAAAAAGGATGAAAAGATCGTTATCGGTGATTCGATCACTTTGATGGTCATCGATATTCGTCACGATAAAGTGCGTCTCGGAATCGAGGCCCCGAAGAATGTGACGGTCCATCGTCAGGAAGTCTACGAGGCGATCAAAAAGCAGATCGCCGAGCCGACCGACGAACCGGCTGAGAGCGACCATATCTAATTCGCCGGCTGCGTGTCGTCATCAAGGCAACGCGAGCGTGCGATCTGATCCGTCGCTTGGCGAGACTCGATCGTCTCACCACAGCTCCCAATGCTCGGTCCACACGATGTATGCGCCCAACAGCAAATTGGTGAGCGCGTGGGCCGTGATGCAGCTCCAGAGATTTCGCGTCCGGATGAATAGCCCGCTGATCAGCAGCGACCACACCGTCGCGGCGATGTATTCCGGATGCGTGATCGCGAAGAAGAGCGTCACCCCCAGCAGCGATGCGCGTGAGGGGTTCCCCCAGGGAACTTTCGTGAAATCATCGGCCTGTAAGTAACGCCACAACCAGCCTCTCATAAAGAGTTCTTCAATCAGCGGGACGATGGCGACCAGCCCGAAGAACCTTATGCACAAGAACGCCATCCGCAATGTGGGATCGTCCATCACAGCCCACGGATTGAATCCCACTCTCGGAGCAGGACGAAGGCCGCTCGGCAGAAATGCGTTAAGACTCCCCTCGAGGTTGAGTTCGCACAAGCCGATCCAGAGGACAAACCCGAGCACACCGGCGAGGATTGCGTATCCCAGTCCCGTCCGCGAAATGGATGGATATGCTCCGCGACAAAACCAACAGACGATTGCCACCAGAACGATCTTCAGTGCATACACTGACGGATAGTATTCTTTCAACGGCGATAACGATTCCGCATACGTCAGCAACAGAAACGCGACATACGGAGCGATGAAATACTTTCCGTCGTATCCCCTTCCCTGCGGTTGTTCGGATGGCGTTGACGCTGATCCCATGCCGTTCACGTTTCTGTTTGTTGCCTGCGTCACGACGAAAAGATTCGGTTCGATGTCCCGCCGCTCTGAACGATGGGGATTCTCACCGGAACCGCACAACGGGGACAGAACCCGACAAACGCATCCCGTGCGGCGTTGGGATGCAAATGGACGTAAACGTGGCAACACCGCAAATGAATGCCGACGTACGGTTTAGCCGACGGCGGATGGGACGGACCTGAAGTTTGATTCGCCTGTGCATCGGACATGGAAAATTCGCCCGCTTTGAGTCAACAGTTTCTCACACGCGGTGACGTTTTACGCGAAAAAACCCCACTCCAGCAAGGGGAATTTCGGATGACTTGTCGGCAACCGATTAACAACCCGTTGAAAAATGATCAAATGCGGGGATTCATGAGCCGGGTGGTTTATCCACCCGGTCTTTTTCCCACGGTTATGAAATCCACTGCTGGGCAAGCCAGCAGTGCCACACTTTTTCAACGGGCTGCTAACCTTTCAGAAACGCCTCGATCCGGTCGAAGCCCTGCTTGAGCGTCTCGATGTCGGTCGCGAACGAAAGCCGGACATAACCTGGGGCACCGAACGCGTCTCCCGTGACCAGAGCGACGTGAGCCGTTTCCAGCAGCGCGGTGCAGAACTCGGTTGCATTCTGAACGACCTTTCCGCCGCCAAGCGTCTTGCCGAAATGCCGGCCAACGTTGAAGAATCCATAGAACGCCCCCGCCGGTTCGACGAAGCTGACGTGAGGGAGCGCCTGCATCCGCTGGAGAACGTAATCTCGCCGTTCCGCAAACTGTTTACGCATTTCTTCCACGCAATCTTGCGGTCCATTCAGCGCGGCGATGGCAGCGTGCTGACTGATGCTCGAGGGGTTGGATGTCTCCTGGCTTTGGAGTTTGTCCATCCCCTTGGTCAGTTCGACGGGAGCCAGCGTCCAGCCGATGCGCCAGCCGGTCATCGCATAGGCCTTGCTCACGACGCTGACGATGATCGTGCGGTCGTACACATCCTGACCGAACGTCGCGAACGAACGGAACTTCGCGATTCCGTAAATCAATTTCTCGTAAATCTCATCGGACAGCACCCAGATATCCCGCTCGACGGCGATGCGGGCCAACGCTTCGAGCTGTTCCGGAGTGTACACGCAACCGGTCGGGTTGCTCGGGCTGTTGAGCATCAGAAGTTTGGTGCGCGGGGTGATCGCCGCTGTCAATTGCTCGGGCGAGAGGACGAAGCCGCTCTCTTCCGTCGTGGTGACGATCACGGGAGTCGCACCGGCGAGTTCGACGAGATCGCTGTAACTGACCCAATACGGGGCGGGAATGATCACTTCGTCTCCCGGACCGCATAACGAAGTGAGCACATTATGAATCGAATGTTTGGCACCATTCGAAACCATGACCTGCGCCGGTTGATACTTCAAGCCGTAATCGCGGGCATACGCATCGCAGATCGCCTTCCGCAGTTCGGGGATCCCGCCGACCGGCGTATAATGCGTCTGGCCGGCATCCATCGCATTTTTGGCGGCGTCGCAGATGTGTGCGGGAGTCCCGAAATCGGGTTCCCCCAGCGTGAACTCATACACTTTGACGCCGGTATTTTTCAGTTCCTTCGCTTTGGCGGCGGCGGCAATCGTGGCCGAGGGCTTGATCTTTTGTACGGTCTGCGACAACACAACTTGAGGCATTGCTCGACTCACATTCAGCGTAAGGTTTCTAAGGGAATTCAGCAGTGGATTCGTCACATCCTCTGTACTCCGCGACAGAAATGCAAGAGAACCGACGACGGATTCGAACGACCACGATTTGAAGTAGTGGGTCAGTTTGAAGCAACTTTTGGGGTGGCACGCTCTGAGGCTTTGGGAAGGGCGTGGTTTTCTCATTTGAGAACCATGCCCTTCGATGACTCAGGGACGTACCACCCAAACTGATCTAATACGGGATTTGATAGGGGAGAGATAAAACTCCCCGCGTCTGCTACCACATCGAAAATTGCTCTGATATAATCCCTGTTGAACGCCGACGCTACTCGGCAGGTTCAGTCAATGTCACTTTTCGAGAGTTTCAATTCACGTTAGATAGATCGTGTTCACGATCGATGTTGAGCATTCACGATTTTCGCAGGCATGTCCGCTTTCATGTCATAAAGGAGAAATCATGGCAACGGTAACGCAAAAATCCAAGCAGGTCAGTCCTCCCAAAGTCCGTCAGACCAAATTGCTGATCGGCGGAGAATGGTGTAACGCTGTCAGCGGGAAAACATTCGCCACGTACAACCCCGCAACCGAAGAGAAAATCGCCGACGTCGCCGAAGGAGATAAGGCCGACATCGATCGTGCCGTTAAAGCGGCGCGCAAGGCGTTCGAGACCGGTCCGTGGTCGAAGATGGATGCTCGCGATCGCGGAAAACTGATCAACAAACTCGCAGACCTCGTCGAGAAGAATTTCGACGAACTCGCTGCCCTCGAAACGCTGGACAACGGCAAGCCGATCAGCGACAGCCGCGCCGCCGATCTGCCGCTGGTGATCGACTGCCTGCGTTATTACGCCGGCTGGGCCGACAAGATCGGTGGGCAGACGATTCCCGTCCGCGGAAATTATTTCACCTACACGCAGCGCGAACCGCTGGGCGTAGCGGGTCAGATCATCCCCTGGAACTTCCCGCTGCTGATGGTGGCGTGGAAATGGGGTCCCGCTCTCGCCGCCGGTTGCACGATCGTGATGAAGCCGGCGGAGCAGACTCCTCTCTCTTGCCTGCGGATGGGTGAACTGGCCCTCGAAGCCGGGTTCCCCCCCGGAGTCATCAATATCGTTCCCGGATACGGCCCGACCGCGGGGGCCGCTCTCGTCGAACATCCCGACGTCGACAAGATCGCGTTCACCGGCGAACACCGCACCGCCCAGATCATCATGGCAAACGCGGCGCAAACGCTCAAACGCCTGACGTTCGAACTCGGCGGAAAGAGTCCCAACGTCATCTTCGCCGATGCCGATATCGAATCGGCGGTCGCCGGGACAGAATTTGGCCTATTCTTCAATCAGGGACAATGCTGCTGCGCCGGCAGCCGCGTCTTCGTCCAGGAGAAGGTGCATGCCGAGTTCGTCGAAAAGCTCGTCAAGCGGGCATCGCAGCGCAAGCTAGGCGACCCGTTCGATCCCGATACGACGCAGGGACCGCAGGTCGATGAAGCCCAATTCTCGAAGATTCTGAGCTACATCGAAAAAGGTCAAAATGCGGGTGCCGAGTGTCTCACCGGGGGCAAACGCTTCGGCAGCAAAGGTTACTTCGTCCAGCCGACCGTGTTCAACAACGTCACTGACGACATGGAGATCGCGACCGATGAAATCTTCGGTCCGGTGATGAGCATTCTCCCCTTCAAGGACGCCGACGAAGTGATCGAACGCTCGAACAAGACGTTCTACGGTCTGGCCGCCGCAGTCTGGACGCGCGACATCGGCAAGGCGCACCGCTTTGCCAAGAGCGTGCGAGCCGGCACGGTGTGGGTCAACTGTTACGACGTCTTCGACGCCGCCGCCCCGTTCGGCGGCTTCAAGATGAGCGGCATCGGCCGCGAACTCGGCGAAGCGGCATTGGCCAACTACACCGAACTCAAGACGGTGACGATGAGTCTGGATTAATCTCCAAGTCGTTCGGCAACGATCCGACGAATCGCAGGCGGGACACTGGTAACTCCAGCGTCCCGCCTGTTTTTTGGACTTGTCGGCGGAGAACGGATTTCGATATTGTTCTGAACTTATGATGATTAAAAGTTCGCCGCGGGGTTGAGTATTGGAAATTCCTCCGACATTTCCCATAAGGTCTTGAACATGTCCCTTGGTCTGCAAAAAGATGCGACAGTCATGCCCGGCTTGCAATCCTCTTTTGGTGAAGGCCTTGTCATCTCCGATGCCAGCATTCTCATCTTCGGAGCATCCGGAGATTTGACGGCGAGAAAATTGATCCCCGCGCTGTTTCTACTCTGGAAGGACGGCTTCCTCGCCGACAATGTGCCCATCATCGGCGTCGCCCGGCGTCCCAAGACCGATGAAGAGTTCCGCAACGAATTACAGGCCGACGTGAGCGAGCATGCCCGTTCGGGACCGATCTCCGCCGAGCAATGGCAAGCGTTCGCAGAGCGGCTGCATTATCAGCAGGTCGATATCGCTCAGTCCGACTCGTATGCGCAATTGAAAAGCAATGTCGAACAGTTGGAACAGGCCGCGGGGCTGACGGGGAATCGACTGGTTTATCTCGCCACGACGCCCGAGTTGTTT
>JBJXGP010000089.1:0-9829 GCA_046160425.1 Planctomycetaceae bacterium | reverse complement strand
CCCCACCTTACGGCGACCCGGTGTGGCGTATGTATTTCTTTTTGGAAACGCTCCCTGAGATCACGACCAGACGCCGGCTTTGCTGCGAGCGAACCAATACCCGGACTCCCTGTCCATCGGGTAGTTTCTCGATCGCAGCCTGATATTCGGCCAACGTCGAGATGGACGTGTTGCCGACTTTCTCGATGATTAATCCCTCAACCAACCCGGCCACTTCGGCAGGGCTTCCTTCCTGGATGGAGGTGATCAAGACTCCCTTTTCGGTTTCTTCATATCCATATTTTTGAGCCAACTCGGGAGTCAGTTCTGCGATCCCGAATCCCAAGTTGTCGAAGACCTGGTCGGCGGTTTCTTCTTTCTCCTGTTGAGGGTCGCGTTTCACGCCACCTCGCAGGCTGAATTCCTTAGGCATCGGCCTGAATGTGATGTCGACATCCATAGGCTCGCCGTCACGCAGAATGGTCATCGCATAGGTTTTGCCCATCTCCAGTTGTTCGACGGTTCCTTGCAGGTGCCGGCCGTTGCGAATTTCCTTGTCGCCGAGCTTCATGATGATGTCACCTTCCTGAAGTTTCGCATCAGAGGCCGGTGAATTCGGCATGACCTGGATCACCGCCACGCCTTTGCCGACGGGAATGCCAAAGCTTCGCGCGAGCTTGTCGTCAAGTTCCTGAATGCCGACACCCAGGTAGGCGCGGTGAACTTCGCCCTGCTTCATCAATTGCCCCGAGACCCACGTCGCCATATTGATGGGGATGGCGAAACCGACTCCGTCGTACCCGCCGCTGCGCGTCGAGATGGCGGTATTGATGCCGATGACTTCACCGTTGAGATTGATGAGCGGGCCGCCGCTGTTTCCCGGATTGATGGCCGCGTCGGTTTGCAGATAATCTTCGCGCTCGTTGATTCCCGGTCCTCGTCCCGTGGCGCTGATGATGCCGGCGGTGACGCTGAGATCAAGCCCGAACGGACTGCCGATCGCCAACACCCAATCGGCTATTTGAACCGAACTGCTGTCGCCCAGCGGCAGAGCCTGCAAGTCTTTAGGAGCATCGATGTGCAGCACGGCGACGTCCGACTTTGGATCGGTCTTGATATCGCGGGCGATGAATTCCCGCCCGTCGTACAAACGAACGGTCACCACTTCGGCATCCTGCACGACGTGACTATTGGTCATGATGACCCCCGACGGATCGATCACGAATCCCGATCCCATGCCCATGGGAACCTGACGCCGTTGGTCGGGTCGATTCTTGAAGAATTCCTTGAAGCGAGGGTCGTTCTTGAAGATTTCGCCAAACGGGGAATTATCGTCGAACAAAGGATTCTCGTTCGCATCGTTGACGCGAACTGTTTTCCCCCGCGACTGAATGGAGACGATGCCCGGCAACGAGCGTTCGACCACGACGCGAAAGGCCTTCGATAAATCGCGAGCATCGTTAATCGGCGGAAGCCGCAGGTCATCTTGCTTCTGAGCCAAGACCCCCGCTGCGCCGGCGAGGCAGAACATTCCCAACATCAAAACGAACCAATGGCTGTTTTTTCTGATTGCTGACATCTCTCTTACTCCTTGATTGAATCGATCTCAGTTTTCCGCAACGCCGCTTGGCCCCACATGGCAAATGATTGGAAACAACGTGCGGAAGACCGGCTACAGATGGATAAGCGTATTCTTGCCGGTTGGTCCCGACAAGTATTTTACGCGCATCGTTCTCTCAACGTTTGCTTAGGAACACCAATTCCTAAGCAAAATCTTACACGCAAGACGGTAAGGCAACCAGACCTCTCGAAAACAATGGTCGCTAGCGACAGTTCCGCCAGCGACCCGATTTTCCGTCGACTGCTTGACGACAAGGAACTGTGGCAGTGTCCCGCTCGGCTACCGGTTGTGGTATGTGAGGGGCCTATCATACCGGGTCAGGTTGGATTCCGGGCAGGATTCTGTGCGGACGCTTGACATCGATTGCCTTACACTATTGGTACGACGGTCCGATTCCCAGTGTTGGAAACTCGCGGGCAAACTGGAAAAATTTCGCCCCGGCCCGGAATAACGCCCGAAAATTATGCGAATTTGCCCTTCGAATAGAGATGCCGACACTCCCTGGTGCTCAGGTCAGCGCGACACCTTTGTCGGCACGACATCAGCATCCGCGCATTGACAAAAAATGGGAAGCCCAATAGTCTGGAGCGATCGCCGTCGCTATTCGCCGGAGTCTCAAGATCTTGGTGTCCAGAATGGTCGCCTTACCGGCTGACCGTCTACTCGGGAGCGGAGATGATTGATCGTCAGGATGAGGCAGTCCGCCCGGAGCGCATTTCGGACTGCGAGCAATTGATCGGATATCGGTTCCGGAATCACGAACTTCTGGAGCTGGCGCTGACGCACGCCTCAGCCGCGAGGACGCGCACCGATTCGAACGAACGCATGGAGTTTCTCGGCGATGCAATTCTGGGAACGATCGTCTGTTCGCTGTTGTACGAACAATATCCCGCGGCACTCGAAGGCGAACTCACACGGTTGAAATCGATGCTTGTCAGCCGCTCGACGTGTGCCCGCATCGGCCTGCGCTGGGGCCTGGACAATTTCCTGATCATGGGGAAAGGGCTTAGCAGCGAAGAGACCCTCCCGTCGTCGATTCTCGCAGGAGTGGTGGAAGCGATCATCGGCGCAGTCTACCTTGACGGCGGTTTGCATGCCGCCGAGATGGTCGTGGGGAAATTTCTCGCCGACGATCTGGCGATCGTCTCCGATGCCACGGAAGCGCGAAATTACAAAAGCGTTTTGCAGCAGATCTCGCAGAAGAACTTCAACGAGACTCCGGTTTATCGACTGCTCGATGAACAGGGTCCGGACCATTTGAAGTGTTTCAAGATCGCTGCGGTTGTCGGTCAGCGGATCTTTCCCGCGGCCTGGGGACCGAACAAAAAGGAAGCGGAACAGCGAGCGGCCCAGAATGCGTTGCTGACTCTCGGCGGAGCGGACGAGGAAACGTCGATTGCCTGACGGGGGCGGATATTGGGGTTCGGCCCCCCGGCGTTCGGCAAAGCCCGGCTGAAGAAACAGTAAAGGCGGTCGAATATTTCGACCGCCTTTACTCGTTGTTGCAAAATCGAGGCTTACCTCGATGAGAAGAAGACTATTTCTTCTTCTTGGCTGCCTTCTTCTTAGGAGCTGCCTTCTTTGCTGCTTTCTTTGCTGCTTTCTTTGCCACTTTCAAGCCTCCTTCCAGAGAGTTTTGCGTGGCTATCTTGCCGCTGGCTTCCGGGCGAATTCGGCTCGACATGCCACACCACTACGAATCCCTTCCGGCTTATCAACCCTGACAAACCGCGTGTTATCTTCCGTCAGCAGTCCGCATTGATAATTTTGTTATTGATGACATGACCAACAACTGATGACCAACACTTCGTACTAATCAGCGATAACACTGAATTGCGGATCATCCTAAGCATTTCTGAAATTTCTGCAACTATTTTTTGCCCTGTTTCGCAAAATCTGTGAAGGATTTTTTGGAATCGCGCGCGACGCACGCGCTCGCAAAATCGAACGCGCCTCATCGATTGTGATCACGAAAATGAATTCGCTCGCACGTGCATCGCGCATCGCACTCACACAACGTATTCTAAAATATGCAAAAAACGACTATACATTATGATGAAATATCGTATGCGCGTCGAGAATATATTCGCGGCGCATCAAACGAGCGGTATCGATGTCGCGCCGCGATCGACAACGATGAAGTGATTTTATCGGCGAGAATGAGCCTCTTGCGTCGTCAAAAAATATTTTTAGATTGTGGCGCGCAAAACGGAAAAAATATGCATTTTTCGACTCTCGACGCGATTTTTACGCGCCAATCACTGCGCGCTCGACACGCGCGCAGCGCGCACATTCGGATGCGGCGAGATGTCGTTCGCGATCGAATTCGCGCGAAAATAATCGCGTTGCATCGCGCGAACGAGTCTTCGATGAGTCGATGCGCACACAAAAATCGGTTGCCGCGAACTCTCATCGGGTCGACAATCTCGCGAGCAGAAATCGTCTGCGTCAGCGCGTGCTCGCGATCCATTCGACCATCGAGCGCGCCCATGCCATCGACGAGGTTGATGGATTTCAAAGTGAGCGATGTCGGCAATGACGGCGCGATGCGGTCGAAAGAGATCGCGCGATGCCCAAGTGCATCCCATGGGACAACCCCACGACCTGCCGCGATCTCGATACGCCATTGATGGGACAACGACGAAACCCGCGAGTGTATTTCGGTCCGAAGCCCGGCCTCAGCAGGTGGCCGGACCGAGATCGGCGAGGACTCGGCGCATGTTCTCCAAGCTCTCGATAGCAATCTTTTCACACCCTGGGCTATAGTCAAATACCTCGACAGAAACCCAGCCCTGATAATGACTTTCGATCAAAGCCTGCAGGATCGGATGGAAATCGGTCGCCCCCATTCCCGGCCCCAGCAGGTTCGTATCGTTGACGTGAAAATGACCCACATGATCGCGGTAGCGATGGATCAATGTCGGAATCGATTCGGTTTCCGACCCCAGCATGGCTTTGACATCCTGATGCAGCCGGAAGTTCGGGTGATTCAGGCGTTCGATCAATTCCATCGCGTCGGCACAGGTCAGCACAAAGTCGGTCTCCTTGGTGGTCAGCGGCTCCATGCAGATCGTCACATCCAGACGAGCGAGCGCAGGTAGACATTCCGAAAAGACATCCACAGCGTAATCGTACGCCTGGGCGCGAGTGACACCGGGAAGCAGATTCCTTTGAAACGGCGAACCGAAGACCAGCACGTGGCCCCCGAGTTCCGCACAACCCTCTCCCAGGCGAATGAGATATTCGGCGGTCGCCCGGCGTACCGCGGCATCGGGACTCGTCAGATACAGTCCTTCGGTCTTCGCCAGCAACCAATGCAGGCCGATGATTTCCAGTCCCGCGGCCTCGGCCTGTTCCCGCATCGTCCGCAACGTTTCACGCGGCACATCGTTGATGCGGGGGGCGAGCGTGAACGGTGCGACTTCAATCCCTTGATAGCCGGTCTGGGCGATGAATTCACACTGACGTTCCCAAATCCAACCCTCGAACAGTTCCTGACAGATGGCGAATTTCATGAAAGTTCCATTTTGAAACGGGGATCAACTACTCCAGCCGATGGCGTTGCCCGATCGCATTCGTCAGCGGCGTCGCCTCAGCGTCTTGGGCGTCTATCGAACATACCAAGACGCCGCGCGTTCGGCGAGAGTTCTCGCCAATTTCTCGATGAGGGATTTTCAAGGTGTCATTTGCGGGGATTAGGTTTCCGTGATCGAATCCGGAACGCCAAAGGGGCCCCATGCACCGAATACGGGTATCGCCAGTTGTTCCGATTGTAACGGATAAGACGCCCATGACGCGCCTGAGCGAAATGAGTTTCTTAACGGAAGGCCTGGTTATTTCGCGAAACACAGATCGCTCAAGAGTCAAATTCTTTCGATTTGGTTTCATAAAAAATTCGGCCGTCTCGACCACCATGTATCGATTTTAACGGATTGTCCGACAAAGCAGCACACGTTGAAATAACTGGTCAAGATGTGAACACCGGATAAGAGGTGTACCTCAAGGTGAGTCGGCGGTGCGTCCGAATTATTCATTCAGGCAAGGCTGTTTCTGCCGACTGAGATGGGTACAACAAAATTAGGAATCAGGGTAATGAACACACTATCAAGGATTGCCGTCGTCGGGGGGATGCTTTTCTCCGCGATGAACGGAACGACTGCCATGGCAGGCTATCTCGGTGCCGCCCGATATGCTTGCTGCCCCACGGAGGCGTGTGCCGACTCCGGGGATTACTGCGAAGCGCGAACTTGCTGCAAGACGAAGTACAAGACGGTGCGCAAGGTCGTGTGGGAGAAAAAAGATTACACCTGCACGCGGACCGTTTACGACACGATCTGCGAGCAAGTCCCTCAAACATTCACGAAAAAAGTTTATCGCACCTGCTACCGCGATGAGTGTTACACGGTCTGTCGCCCCTGCTACAAGACCTGCTATCGCGATGAGTGCTACACGGTCTGTCGCCCCTGTTACAAGACCTGCTATCGCGACATCGTCTGCAAGACGCGCCGGCCTTGTTACAAGACCTGCTATCGCGACGTCTGCTACACGGTCTGCCGGCCTTGTTACAAGACCTGCTACCGCGACGTCTGCTACACGACTTGCCGTCCGGTGACGCAGACCTGCTACCGCGACGTCTGCTGCACGACGTACAAGACCGTTCGCGAGACGTGCTACAAAGACGTCTGCTACACGACCTGCCGTCCCTGCAAGACGTACAAGAATATCGAAGTCTGCTGCGGAGAATGGAAGACGGTGAAAGAACATTGCCCCGGTCCGATCATTGAAAAATGCTGCTGCGAAAAGGGAACCTGGAAATGGGATCCCGAGACCTGCTGCTGCGTTTACAAGCCGGGCTGCTGCAAGACGATCAAGGTTCAATGCCCCGGCACGACGATCTGCAAAAAGGTCTGGTGCCCGAAGACGATTACGAAGCGGGTCTGCTGCACGACGATGGTGAAGGAAGTGAAGCAGTGCCGGGTTCCGTATACCGTCTGCCGTCAGATTCCCTGCACGACGACGAAACGCGTGCCGTACTGCAAGACGACTTACGTCAAGAACGTCTGCACGAAGCGGATTCCCTACACGACTTGCACCGTCGTGAAAGAAACCCGTTCGCGCCGCGTTCCGTACACGACCTGCCATTATGTGGAAAGCTGCCATACGCGCCGGGTGCCGTACACGACCTGCACGATGGTGAAAGAGACTCGGACTCGCCGGGTTCCCTACACGACCTGCACGATGACGAAGCATACCTGCACGCGTAAGGTGCCTTACACGACTTGCGAAAACGTCTGCTGCACGCGGATGGTGACTCATCGTCGCTGTGTGCCCCGCCAAGTCTGCCGGACCTTCACGACGTGCGTGCCTCGCGTCGTCTGCTGCAAGGTGGCGGTCAAGGTCTGCTGCGTCGCCGAACCGGCGAACTGCGCCGAACCCGCCGACTGTGCCACACCAGCGGTAGAAAATCATGGTGGCTAAGGTAAGCTTCACAGCAAGGTGGAACGATTCCGCCGCGTTGTGAATCCCCCTGCCACCCAACAGCCTCGCCCCAGCGGGAGTCGACACGATGTCGGCTCCCGCTTTTTTTGTTTTTGATGGCATCGCAGGATCAAGACGATGAGCGAGTGGCGGGGACACTGGTTGAAATGAGACCATGGCGCGGAGGCCGCTCCGGTTTACATCCCGTCTTGCGTTAATGCCTTCAAGATCTTCTTTGCGAGCAGCTCATTGATCTCGCGATGTCTCGGCACAGGCTCCGATTTTCCGCTCTTCGGGTTATGATAGATGTCATGTTTGGCACCGTTGCGTAGCAGAACGCAACCAGCACGTTCGAGTTCAGCGACCAAATCATGACGCTTCATGCTATCTCTAGCTCTTCAACTTTCCTGATGCCAGGAATGTCTTCAGCGGAGAACATTTCGTAGAGGTCGCGCAGGTGCTCCTTGAGATCATCCAAGTTATCCCCTTGCGTCCAATGATCGGGGTGAGAGTTCAAATAGCCCAAATACCTGCCGTCTGATTCCTTCCAGTAGGTAAACTTGGTTGTCATGAGTTGTGAACCTTCATATTCGGGTATCGAATACAAATAGATATTTTTCAGTTATGGTGAATACCGTAAATTAAATTGTAGTCATTGGTTACCAGGTTGTCACGGCGTTTTTTCGTGTGTATCGGACCGCGGAATCAATCATCCATTCAACTCGGCACCTATTCGCGGCTCCGGTGTATCGCGTTGTTCGGTCCCTGCGCTGCCGGTTTCATTGATTTCTCGTAGAGAGTGTCCGGGCAAATGTCCTGCTCGTGGGGCCAGACGACAGTTCCTCCGTCGACAAACGCCCGTTTGAAGTAATCGAGTTCCCGAAACTCTTTGAAGACACCGAAACCTAGAAGCGGAGTACAGTCAAAAGTACCCACTTCGCCGTTGGTAAACGTGATGTCCAGTTTGTAATCATCGGTGGCCGTCACAGCCTTTACACGGGGATTCATGTTTACCTCAGCGGTTCGATCTTAAACGGTTGCTGGCCATTCACGGCCAGATCCCAATCCGCAGCCAAATCATCGCGGTGGATCTCAATCCAGGCAAGTACCAATTTCATTTTCCCCGGAGGCAGCGATCCTTCCAGCAACTCTCCGTCTGGAATCGCAATCACTGCCTCGTCACTTTGGTACTTTGTATGAATGTGCGGGCGATGATGCCGGCTGTTGTCCAGGAAATAAAGAGACACGACGATTCCATAAAACATTGAGATCGTAGGCATATTCGTCCCACGCTTTCCTCGCCTAACGCCATGTTTTGTTACCCGCCTCAAAAACAGAACGGAGAAAAACCATTATGCACATCCCGAAAACCGGACGTCAACATACGTTGGGTCAACAGCAATGCTTTTTTAGGCGACCGTGTCGAACACGAGTAGAAGAAGAATCGGAAGGCTTGGCTAATGGGAGTTTACTGAGCTCCCTCGCTCACGCTTCGGGTTTCGATGAGGTAGAGCTCGGGTCAATCGAAATACAGTCCGGGTCGATTGAAGCGAATAAACGAGACGGGCCGCACTACTCAAAACTCCGACGACGTCAGTGCCGAGCCGTACGTCGCCATCGACGTCAGGTAGCTCATGAAGCGGGCTTCGAGTTGGGGGACTTCGGCGTGCAGCCGGTCGCTGAGGCGGCCTGGGGCGGGCGATTCGCGCAGTTCCTGCAAATACGTCAACAGAACCTGCTGACCTTCCGGGCTGCCGTGCAGCATGAAGTGGACCCAGGCCCAGGCTTCCTGGTAATCGTCCCGATGCATCTGCTTGACGTTTTCGAGGTTCTCGAGGCGGGCGATGTCGGGCTTCCAGCCCTTCTGGATGTTCTGCACTAGCCGCTGCGTGTATTCGACGTTCACATCGCCCGGTTCCGGTCCCGCGATCTCAAAGTATTCGGCGATCCCTTCATCCAGCCACAAGGGGACATCCTGCAACGTCGAATGCAGCAAGCCGTGAGTGAATTCGTGACGCAGATCCTCCTGAATGTGATCGCCCCAGAACGTATACACAGCGAGTTGTTCGGGCGTGCCGACGAAATAGGCCCGTCGCGGCGGGAGGCCGGGGAACGTCGCTTGAATGTACTTGCTGTAACGCTCTTCGTCGCGAAACAGATACACCACCACCTGTTCGCGATCGAGCGGAATTTGTAACGTCGATGCGACGTCGCCGCGCAGCGTATTCAAATCCTTGAAGAGCGGATGTTCTGTCGACAACCGGATGTCGCTCTGCAGCAGTAACTGTTCGGCCTGGACCGAATGCGAATTCGGGAGCGAGACTTCATTTCGACCGGCCCACTGACAACCGACCCCGAAGATCAGGCACCATCCCCATATCAGCAACGCACGACGCGAAGCCGGCCGCACGATGGTTGTCGACGATGAGGGAGAGGAAGTCATGAAGTCCGTCAATAAAATCTTTGAGGTATCCAAGAGGTGCAATGACGACTTATTCATCGAGATGGTCGGCCAGTGGATCGAAAATTTTGTCGATGAGACTTTTGCTCGCGGCATCAACGACGATTTCACTGTGGCCGGAGGCAATCAGATCCTTGGCCAGTTGCCCGTGCTGGGGCCATTCTGTCCCCTTCCAGGCGCGAAGATCGACGTAGGCATCTTCAAACGTGACGTTCTCGCGCGGCACGATCAACCAGGTGTCGCTGGTGATTACGAGATGATAATGAAAGCCGGCGAAGACGATGCCGCCT
>JBJXGP010000088.1:0-4530 GCA_046160425.1 Planctomycetaceae bacterium | reverse complement strand
CACGTCTTCGGCGGCTTTGCGGCGGTCGGCTGAATGCTGTTGCAAATATTCGGAGACCGCTTTCAACTCTTCCGCGTCGGGAAAGCGGCTGTAAAACGTCAGGTAAAGTTCCTCGGTGAGTTTCGCGTCATCGGCGTGCGCGGCGACCAGCCGGGCGACCGTTCCCGATTCATGCGACAATTTCAATTGCAAGTTCGGCGAGTTCAGCACATGCAGCACCTGCGAGACGCTCGGGGCGGCGCTCCGCTCGCACGTGCAGGCGGTCAGCCGCACGGGACGGCCGAAGAGCTTGAGAAAATAATGCGGCACGTGACTGTCCCACAGTTGAATCGCCCGATAACCGTGGGGAATCCCCTCGAACTTTTCGGGAACCCCCGTCGTCTGACACACGGCGTCGAACAGCACTTCCGCATCGATGCGCTTGAACAAAGCACGCGAATAATTCTGCGCATCGAGTTCGTTCGTGTCATTCGGATGCGACGACAACTGATACGTGCGCGTCGACGTGATCTCGCGGATCAGTGCGGAGATATCGAACCCCGATGCGATGAACCGCTCGCCGAGCGCATCGAGCAATTGCGGATTACTCGGCGGATTGGTCGAGCGAAAATCGTCGACCGGTTCGACGATCCCCTGGCCGAGGAAGTGGGCCCACATCCGGTTGACGAAATTGCGGGCGAACCACGGATTGTCTTTTGACGTCATCCAGTCGACGAGGATCTTCCGGCGATCTCCGTCGGGGACGGCTGTCGGCGATGGCGTTGCCAGCGGGTGGGCGAAAATCTGCTCGCCGGTTCGCGGATGATTCGTCGCGGGATTGTTAAGCGTCCCGATCATTTCGCCGCCGGTCACCGGTTTGAATCCGACCTGGGTGAAGAGCGCCTGCATGCCGTAATAGTCCGACTCCGCCCAGCGGTCCCACGGATGATGGTGACAGCGGGCGCAGTCGATGCGGACACCCAGAAACACCTGCGAAACGGTGCTCGCCATGTCGCCGGGATCCTTGGCGGTCTTGAAGAAGTGTCCGCCGGGCGATGCGGTGAGCGGGCCTTCCGCCAGCAGCAGTTCGCGGACGAAGCGATCGTAGGTGAGATGTTTCGCATGACTCTCTCGGAGCCAACCGACGAAGTTGTACGCTCCCTTGTGACCGAGCACGACGCGATTGACCCGCAGCCAGTCGGCCCACTTCATCGCCCAGTAATCGGCATATTCGGGACGATTGAGCAAACGATCGACGAGTTTCGCTCGCTTGTCGGTCGCGGTATCGGCGAGGAATTCACGGGCTTCCGCCGCGCTCGGCAACGTGCCAATGACATCGAGATACACCCGCCGCAGATACTCGGCATCGGTACAAATCTCGGAGGGTACGACATTCAGCCGCTTCAACTGATCGAGAACGAGATCATCGAGCGGAGAAAATGCTTGAACTTGCGGATACGGCTCGACGACCGGCTGACGCGGAATGAGCGCCCGAAACTGATCGACGTGACCCATGTACGTCGCCATGATCGTCACCTGACCGGGATTGTCGCCGATCGCGACCCGGCCATGTTCATCGACCTGGGCGATGCCATCCTGATTCGACTGAAACTTCGCCAGCGACGTGACGTCGACGAGCCGTTGATTCGAATAGCGGGCGAGAACTCGCAGTGTGACTTCAGCACCGATTTCGACCGTCAGTTCGTGCGGCTCGACTTTGAGTTCCACCACTTGCGGATCATCAGGCTCGCCGAACGGCATTCCCTGTTCGATCCAGTGGCGGACGGTGCGGTATTCACCCGACCCTTTGCGGATGCGGGCACCTCCGCCGTGCGGAACGCCTCCCGATGCTTTTTCGAGCAGCAGACTCTTTTCGGGACGCGCGGGAAAGATGCGGCGACCCCGACCTTCCTGAACGACGGCTTTGTAATCGGCCTGGGTGTCATAGCTGAAGACCGAAAGTTTGAAGCCGTTCTGTCCCTCGGCTTTGCCGTGACATCCGGAGGAATTGCAGCCGAAGCGGACAAAGATCGGTTCGATGTCATGTTCGAAGCTGATCGCCGATTTCTGGTCGAGGTAGGTGAACCACGACACGACTTCTTCGTTCGCGGCGGAGGGGGGAAGCGCCTCGTCGGCGGAGCAGGCGCTTCGCACATCCCACCCGCAGATGAGACAGGCGATGGCCCCGATCATGATTGGCAAAGTCCAGCGCTTCTGCAAAGTCGGACTCCCTGTTTTTGCCGTCCACCCTCGATCGAAGAACAAGAAAAATGCGGAGCGAAACCTCTGAATCAAACCTCCGAATCGCCTTCGTGAAAAGGCAATCCCTCTACCATTACCGGGAGCGGTTGCGCAAGTTGACCTTGATCGTCATCAATAAACCCGAAATTCAGGGAATTTCATTGCCATGAACCCCTGAATTTCTTCGGCATTTCTGCAAGATTGCGCCATGCATAAACGCTTATTGATTATAAACCACGGGAAGAGATCTCACAAGAGGGGGAGCAGCCTCGCTAGGGGGTACAACGGATAAATCCGTTGGAGGGTCTCCAGGTTCGCAGGTTGGCAGGGAACTGGCCATGCGTATCGATAACAGCCCTGCGGAAAATCGTCTTATCGTAACCCGAAACGTCAGTGAGGGGGCTATTGGACCGACAATTTGTCTTGTGCAATGCACTCGCTCACGCTTCGAGGTTGTGATGAAATGCATTTTTCAACGGGCTGCTAAGCCGAGTGTCCCGGATATCAATCGGGGAGTGGATTGTATTGCTTGCCACGGCTCTGTGAGCCGAGTCTTTATTCGCACGTTTCCAATTTCAGATACGGACCACCACAAATCGCAGCGACAGGACAAATTCAACCGTCAACATGCACTCGCACGGCTCACAGAGCCGTGGCACACTCGTGTACTCTCAGTCGTCACTCGTTTTCAGACCGGGCCACCCTGCCAACGCGAGGCCCGGCCAGCTTCATCCCGATGTTAGCCTGCTGCTCGCCACTGCGAGTCGAGGGAGTGCAGCACCTGTACCGTGGTCGCGCTATGTACGCGGGCGACAGTATGGAACTCGCGGAACGCGACGCCTTCCGCCGCGTGGCGCCAGTGGTAGTTTTCACCGTAGGAGTACGAGTCCACAAGCAGCAGCACCTTGGCGAGCCGAACACGTCTCAATTTCCGACGCTTCTCTTCGATGCGGTCTGTCAGAATGATTCGAATTTCTTCAATAACCTGCGGATCTCTCTTGGGCAGGTCGATCGTGATTAACGCGCCGACATAGGCTGAGCTGTCGCCGACCTTTTGGATACTTAGCTTGCGGCCCCGAGGGTATCGTGCTAAGACGTGCCGTTCGGCCGTTGTCCGGCTTTGCGTCAACGCGATGTACTCAAGACACGCGGCGGTTAAGGCCGGTTCGATCGCGCGGAGATCAGGAACCGGCGTGAGATGTAAGGCATATGCGCCGGCCAGGATGCCGCGCCGTTTGGCCGCGGTCGAGATGCGGGTCGTAAGTTCTTCGAGTGACCGTCGAATGCCGTGCTCGGTGAGCTTACGACCATTGTGGTCGTGGACCTTCATTGCGCGCGAGACTTCGACTGCAAAGCTCTGCGGGCCTGCCCGAAGGTAGTAGTCCGGTGGCTCTCGGCCAGCGCGCCACCGATGCGACTGGCCACGCTCCATCAGAAACGCGTCGAAAGCAGTCTTAGCAAATATCTCGTCGTGTCGCATACGATGTCAGGCTAACTCGGTGTTAAGAAGATCTCGCATAACGCCTGTCGGCCGCCAGTTTGCGGCCTATACTGCCTATCGTCGTCGTACGAAAGTTGCAGTGTACCAAACGATTGCAGAGTTGCCACCAGTTTTTCGAGGTGATAGGCCGTTTCTGTCTATTCTTCCGAAATCATTGATCAGCCGGCGTATATTTAGAAAGATGCAAAACGAACTGAATCTTCGAGCGGAGTTCGGGTTTGCCTTCCTCATTTTTGGTTGTTTCAATAGGCCCGCGGAGGGTCACGGAATCCTCGCCGGCCACGAACGCGACTGTTGTAGACAATGACATCGTGTCGCGATTAGGTATCCAGACGCCGTCTTCGGTGGTCACGCCCTGTTCCGTATCGATTGAATAATCATAATTAATCTGCATTTCAAAACCTCCGTCGTCGGCAGGACGAAATTTGCCCTTCACCTTCAGTCTTTCCCACCCGGTGCTGACTTTGGTGGTGACTTTGCTGTGAAACGTCGACTCGGGATGCGCGACGACTTCAATGCTGCGTAGAGTCGTTTCCTTGGGGTCTTTTTCGTCTGCGGGTATGTCGACGTAACCCACCGTGTCGATGCGCAAGAGATAGTCGTCAGCGTGTGTCGCCGAACCCAATGAAGAGGCAACAGCGAACGCGAGCAGAATGAGTCGTTTCATTGCGGCATCCTTTCCGAATTGGATAACTTGTCCGACATTGACCAGATGGCTTGAGCCTGGAACCGATCCCAAGCTCGGAACGGACGTCATTGTAACCATCCGTTGCCACGATTCCCATGTCTTGTCTCCCGCGACCAGAATT
>JBJXGP010000087.1:0-13760 GCA_046160425.1 Planctomycetaceae bacterium | reverse complement strand
ACTCCAGAGCCATTCCGCCTGCGGTGACCAGGTACACGCTTTGGCCTTTGTATATGTCGTTGGTCGTGTTGTTTCTCGCGGGTTTGTGGAGTTGGAATACGAGCGAAGTCCGTTCGGTCATGTCGCGAACGGAAGAATCGTTGATGAAAGGATTGCAGGATCCCAACGATACGATCCGCATTTTTTCCGCGCGATCGGCGGGGACGATCAACATGGGTTCCGATCGAATTCTGTCTGCTCTCTCCGCGGGGATGAGCGACCCGAATGTTGATGTTCGCGCGGCGTGTGCGCTGGCCCTGGCAGAACACGGGGCGGCGGCAAAAAGTACGATTCCCGTTCTGATCAAACTCCAGCAGACCGATCCCAGTCCGATCGTGCGTACGGAAGCCGAGAAGGCGATTGAAGTCATCCGCACCGCGCAGAAGTCATCGTCGAATACGTTTTGGGGGATCATCGCCTTGGCGCTGGTCATCGCGGGCTTTGCGGGATATCACGGCATTCGGAGTTTGAAGTGATCCCCGGAATCTAATAGCCCTGTTGCCGACAGACGCTGCGGGCGCGCATCGCCAAGGATTTGAGCAGATTCATATCGTAAGCCTGGATCTCATTGCGATTGCTGCCGCTCAATTTGGGAAGCTCAGCGGAGAGAATGGCGTCGACGAGTTCTCGGTTGTTCATACGCGTGATCCGGTCGACCGTCAAGGCGGCCACTTGGGCTTTTGACATGATTTCCCTCTTCTCCGTCTTGAACATCATGGTCGCTGGCTCAGTGAAAGCATCGCAATCTGAGTGGGAATAATCCGGCGCATCTTACCCAGTCTTGCAGACGATCGAGCAATGTCAAGCGGAAATACCGGGAACCTGGTCTGTTTTTTTGAATATGCCGGATACGCATGCCATGATAACGGTTATACGAAACATTCGCTCACAGTTGGAACCGATCGGTTCTCGCATTCACGCCGACATGATTCTGTTAATGAGAACGTTCACGTTCGTTAACGAAGGGTTCTCAGAGTTGAGAATTCATGCACATTGCGGAGTCAAAACGCGGCAGATGTCATGCGTGCAAACTGGAATCCCAATACGTTTATTGGTACGCTTAGGCGGATTATTTTGTTCATCGCGAACGGATGAAAATGTCACGTGACGTTCGACTAACGGCAACATGCTTGTCGACGATCACTGATTATTTTGAAAATCGGGAGTCTGGCCGTGTGTGGGATTGTCGGTCTCTTATGTAAAACGCAAGAAATGAGGAGCAAGCTCGGGGAGTACGTGACTCCGATGCTGGTCTGCATGGGGACGCGCGGACCCGATTCGGCGGGACTGGCCGTCTTCACTCCCCCTTTACCGAATCAACACCGTCGCTTCAGTTTGTATGTGCATAATCGCCAGTTCGACTGGGGCACGCTGTTCGATGATTTCGTCGGCGAGACCGAAGCCGAGGGTGAAATGATCGACATCGAAAGCCATGCGGCGCTGGTGTCGACTTTGGCTCCTCCGCGCTTCAAGACATGGCTGGCGAAGTCGTACCCCGAGGTCCATCTCCTGTCCGTCGGTCATTGCATCGACTTGTATAAAGACGAAGGACATCCTGAAGAGATCGCCCAGCGGTACGCCTTTCAGGAACTGACCGGGACGCACGCCATCGGCCATACGCGCATGGCGACGGAGTCCGCGGTTTCGCCCGCGCACGCGCATCCCTTCACGGCGGGCGAAGATTTCTGCCTCGTCCATAACGGCTCGTTATCGAACCCTTGCAGCATCCGGCGAAAACTTGAACGCCAGGGAATTCACTTCGAAACCGACAACGATACCGAAGCGGGGTGTCGCTTCATCGAATGGCGCATGCGCCAGGGAGACACGCTCGAACAGGCAATTCATGCATCGTTCAAAGAGCTGGATGGGTTTTTCACTTTTTTGATGGCAACAGCGGACAAGATGTTATTGGTTCGCGATCCGTTTGCCTGCAAACCTGCCGTCGTGGCAGAAACCGACGACTACGTCGCGATCGCGTCAGAATTTCGATCCCTGGCCCACCTGCCGAACGTGCAAGACGCACACGTTTACGAACCAGTGCCGGAAATTATCTACTCATGGAACGTGTGAAGACCTTCGATCTGAGCCGGACGACCGTCCGCGAACTCAATCAATTCCTCCATCACGATTTAGCGCCCCGTGACGATCACAAGACAGCACATGTCGAACTCGTCGAGGTTCTGCATCCCGACGGAGCGCACAGCATCGCTGCCGGCGTGAACGCCCCCGTGTGCATCAACATCCGCGGCCACGCCGGTTATTTCGTCGCAGGCATGAACCAGCTAGCGGAGGTCACCATCTTCGGAAACGTCGGTTGGAGCATCGCCGAAAACATGATGTCGGGACGAGTCCACGTGAAAGGACATGCCTCGGAATCGGCAGGTGCATCAGCCCACGGCGGATTGCTGGTCATCGACGGCGATGCCTCGTCCCGTTGTGCCATCTCGCTCAAAGGAGGTGACATCGTCGTCGGCGGCGGAGTGGGACACTTCTCGGCCTTCATGGCTCAAGCCGGCACACTGGTCGTCTGTGGCGATTCCGGCCCGAATCTCGGCGATTCACTCTATGAAGCGGTCATTTACGTGCGCGGCAAGATTCACAGCCTGGGGGCCGATGCACAGGAAGAGCCGATGGGATCTGCCGACTATGAAACCGTCGGGCGGCTGTTGAAAGCCGCCGGCATGGAATACGATCCGAAAGACTTTAAGCGTGTCGCCTCGGCCCGCAAGTTGTATCACTGGAATTCCGAAGTGCATCAGGAGTATTAGTAGGGTGGGCTGTGCCCACCGGTTAAACTTTTTCAGACATGGTGGGCACAGCCCACCCTACAAGAAACGGCGTAACATCAGGAAAATAATAGAACCGCACAGACAGGAATGTCTGTGCCACCCATTCAATATCTAACGCAGGAAACGATACACGGAGCATACCTTGTCCGAGCGGTTGCATTACGAAGAAAGTGCCTCGTTCAATCGAGACACCATCCACTACATCCGACAAGCTGCGGAATTCGGTCTTTACGAAATCCGCGGGATGGGAGCTAAGCGCAAACTCCCTTCGTTCGACGATCTCGTGCTGCTCACCGCCTCAGCCTCGCGCTATCCCCTCGAAGGATACCGCGAAAAGTGCTCGTCAAAAACGATTTTGGGAACGCGATTCGCCAAGAAGCCGATCGAACTCGATATCCCCATCACCATCGCCGGCATGAGCTTCGGCTCGCTCTCGGCGAACGTCAAGGAAGCGCTCGGCCGCGCCGCTTCGGAAATGGGAACCTCGACGACCACCGGTGACGGTGGGATGACCCCCGAAGAACGCCGTTCGTCCAAGACGCTGGTCTATCAATGTCTTCCCTCCCGTTACGGTTTCAATCCCGATGATGTCCGCCAAGCCGATGCGATCGAAGTCGTCATCGGTCAGGGGGCCAAACCGGGAGGGGGCGGAATGCTGCTCGGCCAGAAGGTCAGTCCCCGCGTCGCCAAGATGCGCACGCTGCCGCCGGGCATCGATCAGCGATCGTCCAGTCGCCATCCCGACTGGACGGGGCCGGACGATCTGAAAATCAAACTCGAAGAGCTGCGAGAAATCACCGATTGGCAAATCCCCATCTACATCAAGATGGGGGCCACCCGCGTTCGCGAAGACGTCAAACTCGCCGTCAAAGCGGGGGCCGACGTCGTGGTGATTGACGGTATGCAGGGGGGGACCGCCGCCACACAGCAGTGTTACATCGAACACGCCGGCATACCGACTCTGGCCGCGCTGCCACTTGCCGTTGAAGCATTGGAAGAGATGAACGTGCTGGGCGAAGTGCAACTGATTATCTCCGGCGGAATTCGCTCGGGGGCTGACGTCGCCAAAGCGCTGGCCCTCGGAGCCGACGCGGTCTCGATCGGTCAGGGGATGTTGATCGCCCTCGGTTGCAACGATTCCACCTACGTGCAAGACGGCAAGACGCACGACGCAAAGGAGGGTTACGCCAAACTGGGGACCGGTCCCGGCTTCTGTCACCATTGCCATACCGGTCAATGTCCCGTGGGGATCACGACGCAGGATCCGGAACTGGAAAAACGCCTTACCCCCGAAATTGGTGCGAAGCGCGTCAAGAATTATCTGCAAGTTCTCAATATGGAACTCACGACGCTGGCCCGCGCCTGCGGGAAGTCGGACGTCCATCACATGGAAAAAGAAGACCTCGTGGCCCTCACCGTGGAAGCCGCCGCGATGGCCAAAGTCCCCTTGGCCGGAACAAGTTGGATCCCGGGCAAGTAAATATCGAAGTAAGAATGACAATCAAATCTAAATGACAAATGCCCCAAACCGGCGATTAGACTGAACCACTACCGAATGTTTCGTATCAGTTCGATCTCGAAAAGATGAATTTCAGCGGCGAATGCCGCGCCAGCATGTAGCCGTGGGCGTCAGCCTACGGAATTCGAGCATAGTTAACCGAGAGCCGCGAATGCGGCGACAGCGATTTTCGGTGGGAGATATTGAGATCCAGAGAAATTCGATCAATAGGAAACGCCGTGTAGCAGCGCTACCGCCGCATTCGCGGCTTGACGTGTTTGTGGAATTCGCCGTCCGTGGGCGTCAGCCCACGGCTACACATTGTGGCCGCATTCGCGGCCAAGAAGACATAAAGACGCAGGGTGATGAAATAACCGAAGCACGAATGATGAATCGAGTCCGAATGTCAAAATCCCAAAGGACGAACCGGCCAATCGATCATCCGTCCTTTCTGATTTCTTCATTGGTGCTTTGTCGTTCATTCGACATTCGGACTTCGTCATTGGGATTTCATTAGACATTAGATATTTCAAATCGAGCCACGCAGTACCAAATACGGGAAATTTGCCATGACGATTCGGGATCAAATTCGCCGGAGCCTGCAGGAAGATCACATCGAATTCCTGCTCGTGCAGTTCGTCGATATTCACGGGACGGCGAAGACCAAAATGGTTCCGGTCTCTGAATACGACTCGATGATCGACAGTGGAGCCGGTTTCGCCGGCGGTGCCGTCTGGGGAACGGGACAAGGTCCGCACTCCCACGACATGATGGCCCGTATCGACCCGTCGACGTACACTCCGCTCCCCTGGCTGAAGAACACCGCTCGCTTCGCCTCCAACATTTACGTCGATAAAGCACCGCATCCGTTCTGTCCCCGCACGAACCTCGTCCGAGTCCTTGAAACCTGCCAAAAAGAGGGCTACGTTTTCAACGTCGGGATGGAACCGGAATTCTTCCTCGTCACCAAGAATGCCGACGGCTCGATTTCTCCCTGGAATCCCGACGGCGTCGATACGTTCGTGAAGCCGTGTTATGACTACCGTTCGATGGCTCCCGCGACGATGTTCCTGCAGGAACTGACGACGGGACTCAATCAACTCGGCTGGGGGGTCTATCAATGCGACCACGAAGACGCCAACGGACAGTATGAAGTCAACTTCAATTATGCCGATGCCCTGATCACTGCCGATCGCGTCACCTTCTTCAAAATGATGACGGGGCAACTTGCCAAGAAATTCGGTGCGATCTCGACGCACATGCCCAAACCGTTCTCGAATCAGACGGGAAGCGGCCTGCACGCGCACTTCCATGTCGCCGACGCGAACTCCGGAGAGAACGTCTTCACCGATCATGCGGACAAGCGAAACCTCGGCCTGTCGAAATTCGCCTATCATTTTCTCGGAGGAGTCCTCGCCCACGCACGTGCCATCGCCGCGGTCACCAGCCCCACGGTGAATTGTTACAAGCGTTTGCAGATCGGCGCCGGCCTGCATTCCAGCCGTTCGGGTTTCACGTGGACTCCGGCCTTCATCAGTTACGGAGACAACAACCGCACGCAGATGATCCGCACCGCCGGTCCCGGCCATTGCGAGGATCGTACCATTTCGGCATTGTGCAATCCGTATCTCGGGCTTGCCGTGTACATGACGGCGGGGATGGATGGCGTCCGCCGCAAACTCGATCCCGGCGAGCCGAATCTCGGCAACCTTTATTCCCGCTCATTGGCCGACATCCAGGCCCAAGGGATCGCTCTCCTGCCGCAGACATTGGTCGAAGCGGTCGATGCGCTCAAGCAGGACGAAGTTGTCAGACAAGGGCTCGGCCCCATCGCCGACGTGTTCATCGATCTGAAAACAAAAGAATGGGAATCGTTCCACAAACAGGTGACGCAGTGGGAGATTCAGGAATATCTGACACTGTAGGGTGGCACTGGCGACTTGCCCGCCAGAGTAATGAAACCTGAATAAAAATTTGACGAAGCAGAGCTTCGAAGACGTGCGTTCCCAAGCGGGAGCTTGGGAACGAGAAGGAAAAACGACAAAAACTCACAGACAGGAATGTCTGTGCCACCATAAGAAACCGAAAGCATCTATTAACGAGAGATTCTTCTACGATGTCGTTACAACTCAACTGCCCGAACTGCGGCGTGCGACCGGTCTGGGAATTCCATTACGGCGGGCCGGTCAAATCCCGTCCCACGCAAGAGGACGATGCCGCCGCCTGGACGGACTACATCTATCACAAGCCGAATCCGCGCGGCGACCAGAAGGAATGGTGGTATCACCGCTCGGCTTGCAAATTGTGGTTCCTCGCGGAACGCAATACCCAGTCGAACACCGTGATCTCAACGCAGCGGTATGCCGCTGAGGAGTCGAAATAATGTCTGACCACGGATCCGCGGGGGGGCATTCGGCCACCGACGGAGTTCAGTTCACTTTTGACGGGCAGATCGTCCGCGCCCAACCGGGGCAGACGTTCGCCGGGGCCTTGCATGACGCGGGCGTTCACGTCCTGTCGCGAAGTTTCAAGTATCACCGTCCCCGCGGTTTGTTCTGCTTAACCGGTCGTTGCCCCAACTGCATGTGTTCGGTCAACGGCGAACCGAACGTCCGCATCTGCACGCGCACGCCGGAAGCCGGCGACGTCGTCAAACCGCAGAATGCGTGGCCCTCTGTCCGCTTCGATCTGATGTCGATCTTCGACAAGATGCATCGTTTTCTTCCCGTTGGTTTTTATTACAAATCGATGTACAAGCCGAGGTTTATGTGGCCGATCTTCGAAAGCGTGATCCGCCGCATCGCCGGGCTGGGTGAAGTCGATCGCAGCAACGGCGGGTCGGCTCACTATGACAAGCTCAACCTGTTCACCGACGTCGCCGTCGTGGGGGCAGGGCTTGCCGGATTAAACGCCGCCCACGCCGCGGCCGAGGCGGGTGCCGACGTCATTCTCATCGACGATCAGCCGACGCTGGGAGGGCACGTGCAGTTCGATCCCGGTTCGATCGATGTGCAATTGCTTTCGGTACGCGAGCAGGTGGCGGCCCATCCTCGCATCAAGACGTTTTCTTCGAGCACTGCATTCGGGCTGTACGAAGAAAACTACCTCGCCGTGCAGCAGAATCATCGCATGATCCGCATTCGCGCGCAGCAGACGATCGTCGCTGGCGGCGGTTGGGAACGTCCCTATGTCTTCGAAAATAACGATCTCCCCGGCGTTCTGCTCGCGAGCGGGGCACAACGACTGATTCAGCAGCAAGGGTGCAAACTCGACGGTCCCATCGTCATCGTCACCGATCAATCCATCGGTTATCGGCTGGCAGCGCAACTCAAACAAAAAGGGATGCACGTCGCCGCTCTCATCGACATCCACGAGCAACCGCAAGGCTCAATCGACGGCTTGCGCATCCTCACCGGGCATACGATTCAATCGGCCAAGGGAAAGAGTCACGTCATCGCCGCGGTCGTCACACCGCTTCGCGGAGGAACATCGCAAACGATCCCTTGCCAATGGATCATTCAGGCGGTCGGATTCACCCCCGCGACGTCGCTCCTCTATCAGAGCGGCTGCAAGTTGCGCTACGATGCCGAACTCGATCAGCATCATGTCACTCAATACGTGCAAGGGGTTCATTCCGCCGGCGCGGTGAATGGTTATCACGAACCCTCGGCCTGCGTGAAAGACGGCATTCGCGCCGGTCTCGCGGCAGTGAGAGCACTTCGTTCGTTGACCTCCGAGCAGTCGGACCGGCTGACGCAACTCGAAGCGGAAATCAAGCAGTCGACTCGCGATCACAAACCGAGCGGCAATTATATTTCTGAATCGTCGGCCAAGAAAAAGTTTGTCTGCCTGTGCGAAGACGTGACCGAAAAGGATCTCTGCGATGCCATCGACGAAGGTTATGCCAACATCGAAACGCTGAAGCGGTACTCGACGATCAGCATGGGGCCGTGCCAGGGGAAGATGTGCCAGACCGCTTCGATCGCCATCTGTGCCCGACACAAGGGGATCGATATCGAAGAGGTCGGGACGACGACTTCGCGCCCGCCGGAACAACCGGTTCCGCTCGGCGTACTCGCCGGCAAGGCGGTCCATTTCAGTCTCGAACGCCGGACCGCCTTGCATTACTGGCATGAAAAAGCGGGAGCCCGCTTCCTCGACGCTGGTACCTGGAAACGGCCCGAACGCTACATCGACCCGCACGATGAATATCTCGCCGTTCGAAATCGCGTCGGTTTGATCGATGTCTCGACGCTGGGGAAGATCGAACTCCGCGGCCCGGATGTCGTCAAGTTTCTGGAGTTCATCTATCCCAATCGCTTCGCGAATCTGGCGGTCGGCAAGGTCCGCTATGGTGCAATCTGCGACGAAGCGGGAATTCTGCTCGACGACGGCATGATCACCCGGCTCGATGCCGAGAGATTTTATCTCACCACGTCGACGGGAAATGCCGACGCCATCGATAGCTGGTTCCGCATGTGGCTGACGTGCCGTCCGCAATGGGACATCAGCATGACCAACCTGTCGACGGCCTATGCGGGAATGAATCTCGCCGGTCCGCACAGCCGCGACGTATTGAGGCGAGTCTGCATGGGAGACGTCTCGAACGAAGCACTCCCCTACCCTTCCGTCAAGTTGCTCGACGTGGCGGGTGTCCCTGCGATCGTGCTGCGAATCGGCTTCGTCGGCGAACTCGGATTTGAAATTCACGTCCCCTCGCAATACGGACTGCACGTCTGGAACGCCCTCATGGAAGCGGGGAAGGATTTCGATATCCAGCCATTCGGCGTCGAAGCACAACGACGACTGCGATTGGATAAAAAGCATCTGCTCCCCGGCGTCGACAGCGATGCCCTGTCGAATTTGTACGATGCCGATCTTCCGTGGATCGTCAAACTCGACAAGGACGATTTCGTCGGTCGCTGGTCGCTCAAGCGAATCAAGGAACGCGGGCCTCGTCAGAAACTTGTCGGCTTCCGCCTCGAAGGGACGACCGTTCCCGACGAAGCCTCACTCATCGTCAAGCACGGTTCGCTCGTCGGGCGCGTCACCTCCGTCCGTTATTCCCCCGCGGCGGGAAGTATCATCGGCCTGGCTTGGGTTCCCATCGATCAGTCACAGAACGGTCAGGTCATCGACATCCGCCACGGCGGACAATCGCTCAAAGGGGTCGTGCAGGATGAACCGTTCTACGATCCCGCCGGCGAAAAGTTGAATTCGTAGCAAGACTGGTGGGAGCAGCCCACCCTACTCAAAAAACTGGGTAGCCCCGGTTGCTCGTCAACCGGGGCCGCGAAGCGACAAGAGGCGAAGAGTCAATTAAGATCGCACAGACCAGAATGTCTGTGCCACCAGAAAACAAACACAGAAAACTCGCTTATTATGACTTCCGTAATGACTCCCATCGCCCGAACGCCCCTGGTCGATCGACATCAACGCTCCGGGGCGAAGCTTACCATCGTCAAGGGATGGGAACTCGCCGTTGCGTATCCGCAAGACGATCAATCGATCGCGAATCGTATCGCCGATATCACAGGGCGGGCGGTTACCGAGATCTCCGGCAAACAGACTGGTCAAATTTTGGCGAGTTTGTGCGGAAGAGAACCGGCGATCCGCCAAATCGTCGAAACCGCGACGCATCAAGTCTATCGCTTGACCAGCACGCGCGCGTTGGCCTTCGGTGAGACGGCGTCATCGGCAGGAATCGACGTCACGGGCGGCTGGACGTCGCTCGCCTTGTGGGGGCCCGATATTCTGACAATTCTGAATAAAGTGACCGCCGTCGATCTGCGGGAACGGACGATGCCGATCGGCTGGTGCTGTCAGGGACCGGTGTTCGCCGTCAATACGCTGTTCAGTCGATTCGCCAATCGCATGGAACTGCACGTCTGCCCCGACATGCTCGAATTCTTGTGGGAAGTCCTGCTCGACGCCGGTGCTGAATTTGACTTACAACCATCCGGCCTTGAAGCGTACCAAAAACATCTGAAATCGGCGGCAAACTGATTCATTCGCCTCGCGACGAGGCTGACCTCATACAGACGGAGATACGAACGTGCCCGCATCACGCATGTGGCGAGATCACGAACTCAAAAGCAGTTACGACGTCGTCATCATCGGCGGCGGAGTCCATGGACTTGCCACCGCCTACTATCTCACCAAGCTCGGCGTGAAAAACATCGCCGTGCTGGAAGCGAAATACATCGGCTTCGGGGGATCGGGCCGCAACACGGCGATCATTCGTTCGAACTACCGCACGCCCGAAGGGATCGCATTTTACGATCACTCCGTCAAGCTCTACGAGCAACTCGCGATCGAACTCGATTTCAACGTGATGTTTTCCCAGCAGGGACACCTGACGCTGGCGCATAACGATCGCGGCGTCACCGGACTTCGTGAGCGGGCCCATACCAACCAGTTGATGGGGATCAACTCCCGCTTGATTCAGCCGCGCGAGATTCAGGAACTCTGCCCCGAGATGAACGTCTTTGGGCATCAGCGTTTTCCGATTCAGGCGGCGTTGTATCATCCGCCGGGGGGGATCATTCGTCACGATGCCGTCGTCTGGGCTTACGCCCGCGGAGCCGACCGGGGAGGCGCGCACATCCCTCAATTGACCGAAGTGCAGGCGATCGAAACGACAAACGGCGCCATCTCGGGTGTCGTCACCAATCGCGGCAAGATCAAAACGGGAATCGTCCTGAATGCGACGGCAGGATATGCGAGCACGATCTGCGACATGGTCAAAGTGCCGCTCGCTCTCGAAACGCATCCCCTTCAAGCCTTCGTCAGTGAAGCGCTCAAGCCGTGGCTGCATCATGTGATCGTCTCATCGACCTTGCACATTTATGTCTCGCAAAGCGATCGCGGCGAACTGGTATCGGGAGCGGAAGTCGACGACTATCTCAGTTATTCGCTCCGCGGAACGCTCTCGTTCGCCGAGGGAGGGGCAATCCATCTGCTCGAACTCTTCCCGTTCCTGGCGAACGTGAAAATGCTCCGCCAATGGGCCGGGTTATGCGACATGACCCCCGATTATTCGCCCATCATGGGACCGGTCGACGACGTGAAAGGCTTTCACGTCACCGTCGGCTGGGGAACCTACGGCTTCAAAGCCGGACCCGCCTCGGGACACCTCATGGCGCAGTGCATTCAATCGGGAAAAACCCCGAAGATGCTCGAACCGTTCCTGATCAGCCGATTTATCAAAGATCAACTGGTCGGCGAGAAAGCCGCAGCCTCCGTGTCACATTAGTGGGATTGTCGCGTCAACGCGGACCGATCAAAAGCGGCATAAATATCTGCCCGACAAAATTATAGGCACGGGATCATCTTCGCAGGAAAACTCGCCGTGAAGAACGCTTGTGCTTAACGAATGCGGGCTGATTTTCAAATCCGCCCGCTGACAACTGTTGTTCGTCCTGATACAATGTTCGTATTGGCAACGTGACGAAACTCGCCTTATCGTTCCTTCTTCTCGCGTACCGGCTGAATCATGCCCCAGACACAAAATATCCATATCCGGGAGACGATCCCGCTACCCTCGCCGCAACTGTTGCGGGAACAACTCCCCGCGACCGAACAGGATACGCTGCTCGTGGCCGAATGGCGCGAGCAGATTCAGAAAATACTCTCCGGTGACGACAAACGCCTAATCATCACCGTGGGACCATGCTCCATCCACGACCATCAGGCGGCGATCGATTATGCAGAACGGTTATCGCAACTCTCGGCAAAAGTCGGCGATCAACTGCTGCTGGTCATGCGCGTCTACTTTGAAAAGCCGCGAACGACGCTCGGCTGGAAGGGACTGATCAACGATCCGCATCTCGACGACACGTTCGACATGGCAACCGGGCTGCGGCTGGCGCGTGAAATTCTGCTTAAGGTCACGCGGCTGCAGATTCCTGCGGTGACCGAACTTCTGGAACCGATCACGCCGCAATACATCGCCGATTTGATCGCGTTGGCGGCGATTGGCGCCCGCACGACGGAATCGCCGACTCACCGGCAGATGGCGAGCGGGCTTTCGATGCCCGTCGGTTATAAAAATGGGACCGATGGAAATCTCGACGTCGCCATCAATGCCATGCAAGCCGCGTGCAGTCCGCATCGATTTCTCGGCATCGATTCCGAAGGGCAGACGTGCATCGTGCATACGACGGGCAATCCCTCTGGCTTTTTGATTCTTCGCGGCGGACGCTCCGGGCCCAATTATTCTCCCGAGCACGTACGAATGGCTGCCGAGCAATTGAACAAGGCGGGATTATCGCCTCGCTTCATGGTCGATTGCAGCCATGCAAATTCCAATAAAGATTATCGCCGGCAAGCCGAAGTCTGGAACGACGTCATCGAACAACGTCTCGCGGGGAACGACACGATCATCGGGCTGATGATCGAAAGCAATCTCTCGCCCGGCACACAAAAATTGACCAGCAATCTCGCCGACCTGCAATATGGCGTCTCGATCACCGACGGATGCATCGGGTGGGAAGAGACCGAACAACTCGTACTTTCCGCCCATGAAAGACTGGCAGCCTCCGCTCTTGCGGTTCGCTGAGTCAAGCAAATTCAATGACCGGCAATCCCAATTGGCGTCCCCTTCTTTTCGCGTTCCCATTTTCATTGTGACGGAATATCAATTTCTCATGCGAATTGACACTCGAATGTCTCCATTCAATGCGATTCTCCGAACGTCATTGGCCGTCCTTTTTGCCGCCGTCGTATCGGGATGCGGGGGAGAACCGAGTCCGAGCAACGATCCCCAGTCCCCCGCCGCTGCCAACCGCGAGGCCGACGACCCGGCGGCGTCATCGCCGAATGTTGCGGGCAAGACGTATTCCGGTTCCTACCCGATCCGCATCGTTACGACGTGCAGCATGGTCACCGACATCGTCCGCCAGGTTGCGGGCGAACATGCCGACGTGGTCGGCTTGCTGGGGGAATCGGTCGATCCGCATACGCACACCCCGAATCGCAACGACATCAAACAGATGTTGCAGGCCGATTTGGTTTTTTATTCCGGTTTGCATCTCGAAGGGCGAATGCAGGATGCCTTTCAGAACGTCGCGCGCGACGGCAAGCCGGTTTTTCCGGTCACCGAGGGGATCGACAAAAAATATCTGTACGAAACCCCCGACTTCGAAGGGCATTACGATCCGCACGTCTGGATGGATGTCACAGCGTGGAGCAAGTGCGTCGAATTCGTCGAGCAACGGCTGGCGTCGTTCGACCCGCCGCATGCCGAAGATTATCGTTCGCGAAGCGAGCAGTATCGGGAAGAATTGAAAAAACTGGATGCCTACGTGCGAGAGGTGATCGCTTCGATTCCCGAGTCACAACGAGTTCTCGTCACGGCCCACGATGCGTTTGGTTATTTCTCGCGCGCGTATGGGATTGAAATTCGATCCGTCCAGGGTTTGTCGACCGATTCG
>JBJXGP010000086.1:0-17958 GCA_046160425.1 Planctomycetaceae bacterium | reverse complement strand
CGCCTCGGACGGAGATGGATCCGGAAGTTGCCCGGCGAGTCACCGAACGTTGGCAGGATTATTTGGGAAAGTAGTCAGGCATGAGCGATGGTCAGGTCGACAAATCGGAGACGCGCATCCGCCGAATGTTTGGCGAGATCTCTCCGCGCTACGACTTTATGAATCACTTTCTTTCTGGAGGTGTGGATTATTACTGGCGCTGGCGGACGGTTCGCACGGTTCGTCCGGTCAAGTCGTTACCGATTCTCGATGTCTGTACCGGAACGGGTGATCTCGCGCTTGCCTACTGGAAAGCCGCGAAAGGGTTGGTGCCGGTTCTCGGCAGCGATTTCACGCATGAAATGTTGGTGATTGCCCGCGAGAAAGTCGGCTCCGTTCGCCGTCAGTGTACCGATGAAAAGGCCCCTCTGCTCTTTTTTGAGGCCGATACGCAGCAATTGCCGTTTCCCGACGACGTCTTTCAAATCGTCTCGGTCGCCTTCGGGTTGCGGAACGTCACGAACACATTGCGTGGGCTTGGTGAGATGTTTCGCGTCTGTTCTCCGCAAGGTCAAGTGGCCATTCTCGAGTTTTCGATGCCGACGAATCTGCTGATTCGGGGGATGTACCGATTTTACTTTCGCTATATTTTGCCGAGAATCGGTCAATTGTTGGCGAGAAATCGATCATCGGCGTACAATTATCTCCCACAATCGGTGTCGGAATTTCCACAAGGCGAACAGCTCGCCGTTCTCTTGCGGCAAGTCGGTTTTATGGACGTGAAATGGAAACCGCTGACGTTCGGCATCGCCACGCTGTACACCGGCATGAAGCCTTCTCGAACCTCCCAATAAAATGAAATGCGAACGGCATATGAAAAACTTTGTAATCGCCATCACCGGTGCCAGCGGTTCCATCTATGCGGTTCGATTGCTCGAAGTGTTGCTACACTCGGGACACAACATCCATCTGACGATCAGTCCCGCCGGTTGTCAGGTGTTGAAGCACGAATTAGGGCTGAAGGTCGATATCGATCAGTTTTCCGCATCCCAGATCTTGCCGAGCGATACCGAGGTTTCCGAAGATAGTGTGTTGGCTCGCTTGCGTCGCCAACCGGTGCAGAGCGAGCACGTCGTCAGTTCGATCTTGAGCGAATCAGACGTCCAGGCAGGGGAATTGTTTTATCACCATCATCAGGATTTCTCCTCGGGAATTGCCAGCGGCTCGTTTTCGACGGCGGGGATGGTCGTCTGCCCCTGCTCGATGGGGACGTTGGGGACGCTGGCGAATGGCCTGTCTCAGAATCTGATTCATCGCGCTGCGGAAGTTCATCTGAAGGAACGCCGCAAGTTGATCATCGTTCCCCGCGAGACCCCGCTCAGCAGCATCCAGCTCGACAACATGAAACGCCTGGCGGATGCAGGCGCCGTGATCCTGCCTGCAATGCCGGGGTTTTATCACAACCCGCTCGGCTTGCACGATCTGATCGATTTTATTGTCTCGCGCATCTGCGATCAGTTGGGGTTGCAGCAGGATCTGATCCGCCGCTGGGGAACGTGAGGTTGAGCGAAAAAGGTTAGCCGCGACGCGAAGGTTTCCGCAGCGGAGCGCTCTCTATAGCCATCAATCGAGTTCACCGTTCAGAGTAATCGGCTGATTCGTTTCGAGACTCCGCCATGCCGCCTGGACCATCGTCAAACCGCGGCAGATGTCGCCGAGATCGGCGACGGGGATCAGCCCTCCCACCACCCGGCGGCAGAACAGGTCGAGCATCACTTCTATTTCATGCCGTTCGGCTTGCAGGCATTCGGTGACGATTTCCGACCCCGATTCCCATATGATTGTTGTGGAATCATAAAACCATGCCCGTCCGTTCTCGCAGCAGATTTCATAGTGAACCGCTTCCATCGCCGTCGTGCCACGCGAAAGCGTCAGTTCGGCGAGTGGAGGAGACGAAGTCGGGGTGCGCTCGTGAAATTCGATTTCAAATCCTCGCTCCCAGTTCTGATGCGATTCGTTGATCGCAGTCACCTGACGGATGACTTTGGGGCGGGATCGCATGACGTACCGGCACCAATCCATCAGTCCCAGCATCGTGTCGACAGCGGTGGTTGACGTCGTAGAGGGTGTCGAACTTGCATCGCTGGTGACGCGAATTCGAATGCGTTGGGGGCGGCCGAGGCGTGTCGCGATCAATTCCTGCAAGCGGGAGGTGGCGGGGGTATATCGCCGATGAAGTTCTGGGATCGCAGTCAACCCTTGGGTCTGCACCAGTTGGTAGAGGCTTTTCCAGTCGGGGAGCGAGGTCTGAATCGCTCCGCCGACAAAAATAGGCTTCCCGAATTGCAGCGCGGAACGAAGCGGAAAAATGCCGAGCCAGGCCGGGTCAAGCCAGAGGATGGCCTGGATATCCGAGCGTTCCATCAAGGCCCTGACCCCTTGCACCACATTCGCACCGAGTTCGGAAGAGACCTGCTCGGCACGGTGGGTGACGCAATCGTAAACGGCGCGCACGGCGATTCTGCGGCGCAGCGATTTCAAGATCGGGCCGTATCGTTCATCCCATTGGGGGCCAAGTCCCACAATACCAATGCGAACCATCAACCACTCATATCGAAAAAGGGGGGATTTTCCGGCGACAATCACCGAACGGAATTGCAGTCGAGTCAGCGAATATCATATCCGATATTTTCAACTTCTCAATTCGATTTTCCCGCTCTGCGACAGAATCCGGCATAGAATGGACAATTCTCAATTTTACGGGTGAACTTCCCTTCTTATCAGCAGGTCGGGAGTTGCGTTCGATGGCTTCCCGCAGTCGTTGTTGCGAGGGTTGCATCCGCAGCATACAATTTGCCAGGTCCGGCTGGTTGGTGGATTGGTTAAACCCGCTTCTGGATGTTGTGTGATTCGCTGGAACCGGTGACATTTCAACCTCGGACGGTTTGTTGGCAAGGAGCAGTCGATGAATCAGGGTTCTCAAGACGTATCGTTGCAAGGACACGCCGGGCATTCGACGCATCATTCGGAGGTGGTCGAACTGCAAGGCCATATCATCGATAGTCTGATCCTGCCGAAAATTCTGGATGAGATCGTCACTCTGGGCGGAGCGTTCGAAATCCACGAAATGAAAGTCGGCTCGCGCCGGCATGATCCGAGTTATGTCCGGCTGGGTATCAGCGCCGACTCGGAAATATTGCTGGAGCAGATTCTCACCCGCGTCGGACAGCACGGTGCCGTGCCCATTCACCAGCGGGATTGCGAGCTGATTTCCGCCGACCTCGACGGCGCCTTTCCGGAAGGGTTTTATTGCAGCACCAATCAGGAGACGGAAATTCGACTGGCCGGCCATTGGCTTCCCGTCCGAAAGCAGGAAATGGATTGCGGCATCAAGGTCGATGAGGCTGAGCGCACCGCGATCTGTTTGCCGATGTCGGACGTGAAAACGGGGGACCGGATCCTTGTCGGCCGATTGGGGATTCGTGTGTTCCCGCTCGAAAGAAAAGCCGAGGGTCCCGACGCCTTCAGTTTCATGAACAGCACTGTATCGAGCGAAAAGCCGAAGGGAGTGACGCTCCGCGAAATTGCCTCGCATATGCAGCGGGCGCGAGACGGCGACGGGAAAATTTTGGTGGTCGCCGGTCCCGCGGTCGTGCATACCGGCAGCCGGGAATTGTTTGGCCAACTCGTTCGTCGAGGTTACGTCAACGTGCTGTTCGCCGGCAACGCACTCGCGACGCACGACATCGAACAATCGTGGTTTGGGACCAGCCTGGGGATCTCGATGGAGCATGGCGGGTCGATCGAAGAGGGACACGAGCACCATCTGCGCACGATCAACCGCGTTCGACGGCATGGCGGTATTCGGCAAGTAGTCGAACAAGGATTGCTGACGTCGGGAATCATGTATGAATGCATCAAGAATAAGATCCCCTACCTGCTCGCCGGAAGTATCCGCGACGACGGGCCGCTCACCGACGTGGTGACCGATGTCATTGATGCGCAGCGCCAGATGCGGGAACTCGTGCAAGGGGTCACTTTTTGCCTGATGATCGCCACAACTTTGCATTCGATCGCCGTGGGAAACCTCTTGCCGGCATCGGTGAAAGTGGTCTGCGTCGATATCAATCCGGCGACTGTCACCAAATTGGCGGATCGCGGAACGTTTCAAACGGTCGGATTGGTCACCGACGTCGAACCCTTTCTGCGCGTGCTGGTGTCCGAGCTTGCCATTACCTAAGAGTATATTATGTCTGTGGTTATGAAAGCCATTCGGGGTGAGTGTTCGTGATGGACCTTCTCCGGGTTGTCAGGAAATTCTTACCGATTCTCGATTCGCCTCCTTACATACGAGTGAATCTAGAAGTAAAATAGATCATGTGAGCACGATGCTCTAAACCTGAATTTGCAGCCGATTGCCGCGGTCGAACGCAAAAGCCTGTCCTGTTCAAAGTGAAGGCTCAGCGAATCGCACAACCGCTCAATCCTCAATCTTGCGGGAAGCATGTCAGAAGCCAGTCTCTCATTTACCGACGCTGACGAAATCCGTTCGCTATTTGGTGCGAAAGATCAGTACCTGCGACAAGTTCGCGACGTTTTGGGCGTCGAGATCGTCATTCGGGGAGACGAAATTCGGCTTCACGGTCCCGAAAGCAACATCAAAAAGGGATTGCTCGTCCTCGAGGAACTCCGAAAAATTTTGCAAAAACGCGGCTACATTGACGACAAGGAATTGAATCGAGTGTTAGGGAACGGCGATCGAAAGACTTCATCTGTTGGCGACATCCCCGCGGCGATTCATCTTTTTGAGAATACGAAAGTTGTCCATCCCCGCACGCACGGACAAGCCCAATACGTCCAGGCGATCCGCGATCACGAACTGGTGGTCTGCACGGGACCGGCGGGCAGCGGCAAGACTTATCTTGCGGTTGCAATGGCCGTGAATGCTCTCCGCCAGGAACAGGTGAGGAAAATCGTGCTGGTGCGTCCCGCCGTTGAGGCCGGTGAAAAGCTGGGTTTTCTACCGGGAGATATGTTATCCAAAGTCAATCCGTATCTGCGTCCGTTGCTTGATGCTTTGAACGATATTCTGAGTTTCGAGCAGGTCAAACGATACATGGAAAACGACGTCATAGAAATCGTTCCATTGGCCTTCATGCGCGGCCGCACGTTGAACAGCACGTTCATCATCCTTGATGAAGGCCAGAACACGACTGTCACCCAGATGAAGATGTTCCTCACTCGTATGGGGATCGAATCTCGCATCGTCGTCACCGGCGATACGACGCAAATCGATCTCCCGCCGCACGTCACGTGCGGGTTGACCGACGCCGTTTCGCGGCTTCATACGATCGAGGGAGTCAGTATCGTGGGACTGACCACGAAGGATATCGTGCGTCATAAGCTGGTTGCGGATATCGTCAAAGCCTACGACGATGAACCCGTCGCTTCGCTTCATCCTGAGACGCGATCCACGGGAAAGCACAGAGCCAATCCATGATCTGAAACATCATCGAATCGAATTTCGATCGGCAGCGGTACCGCATATTTCTTCGCGCCATTCGCTGCCAAAGTTGATTGAGTTTCAGCATTCTATTGTAAAATGTGGCCATGTCGATATTTCATAAAAAGCAGAAATCGGTTCGCACGGTCTCGCTGAGAGTCTCACCGACGTTTCGACAACGCCTGGCCGACACGTTTCGCGATCAGAGCGTCATCCTGCGTCTGGCGACGTGCATCGTCGCGCTGGCCTTCATGTTGGTCGCCGTCGATGCCTGGAGAAGCCCTTTTCTGTACCGTTTGGGAGATCATCCCCCTCACGGCGTGATCTCCAAGACGAGATTCGAAAAGATCAATTTGTTCGAAACCGAGCGGGTGCGCGCCGAGAATGAAAAAGCGGTTCCCTTCATTTTTCATCATGATCCGTCAACTCTCGACCAGTTACCGACACAACTCGAGGACAGTTTAAGAGAAGTCCTCGCAGCGCAAAGTCCCGATGAACTCTCGCCAAACAACCGTGTGGCCTTCGGTCTTGTCCGGGGTGATCGCGTGACGTCGGCCACGCAGGAGCAACAAACCAGCGATCTTGAAGATTCGTGGACCGCCTTGAAAACTGCGGTCTCGAATGCGCCGGCCTCCCCCGACGAGACGATCGAAATTCTCGTTTCGAGTTTCCTGAAGTTTATCGACCCGCTGAAGAAAACCGGAATCGCCGATATCAACGAACTCTCGAGCCATCAAATCAGTCTGACGGATCCGATCCGCGTACTGGGCAGCGCATCGCCAGAGAAGGATTGGACCGGGACGGCACGCGATATTCAACTCGATGAACAACTGCGCGATAACGGTCGTTTGGGGCAGACATGGCTCTCATACCCCGACTTGATGGCCATCAGGCCGCAACTTGTCAACTGGCTGCTGAACCGCGCGCCGAGCACATTGCAGTATCACGCGGCGGAAACATTACAAGCGCGGCGGGAAGCGCGTGAAGGAGTGAAGGAAGTTTCCGACGTGTTCGAAAGCGGCACGATTCTCGTACCCCCCGGACGCATCATCGATGAAGATGTGCTCGAATTATTGTATGAAGAATACGTCGCCGCCGAAGCGCAGATTCCCCTGTATCAGCGGTATCTGCGCGTGGCGCTCGTGACGCTGATGTTTCTCGTGCTCGGCGTCATGAACGGTTATCACTTGTACCACAATCAACCGCATCTGTTTCACAGTACGCTGCGGCTGGCGTTATATCTCATGGCGATGCTGATCACGATCGCGCTTGGCCGCTGGCTGTCGTTCGATCCTTGGCGCGCCGAAGTCGTCCCCTACCTCGTGGTCGTTATGGTCCTGGCGATTGTGTACGATCAGGTCTTTGCGATGGTCGCCGCTTTGACTTTGTCGTTGATACTGACGTTGTACACTCGCATGGACCTGGGCGAACTGGTGGTCCTGATCAGCGTTTCAGGTTCCGCCGTGCTGTCGTTGTCGCGAGTTTCATCCCGCTCGTCGATCATCAAGATCGGCTTCTGGTCGGGGATCGTTTACTTCGCGGTCTCAACCGGGATCGGCGGCATCGAGAGTCAGAGCCTCTCGGAAATGTGGTTGGATAAAACGCTGCTGTGGCACAGTTTTCGTGGCGCAGCCCTCTGTCTCGCCGCCGGCTATCTGGTCGCGGGGAGCTTGCCTTTTATCGAATCGGCTTTCGGAGTCGTGACAGACATCAGCTTACTCGAGATCAGCACGGTCTCGCACCCGCTGTTGCAAGAACTTGTCAGACGCGCCCCTGGTACATACAACCATTCGATGACCGTGGCATCGATCGGCGAAATGGCAGCCGACCGGATCGGCGCGAACGGATTGCTCGTGCGCGTCGCCGCGTATTTCCACGACATCGGAAAAATGCTGAAACCGCATTACTTCGTGGAAAATATGGCCGTCGGCGCGGGAAGCCGCCACGAACATCTGGCCCCCGCCATGAGCACGCTGATCATCATCGGCCACGTCAAGGATGGTGCGAATCTCGCTCGGCAGTACGACCTTCCTGAGCGGCTGATCGACTTTATCGAACAGCATCACGGCACGACGCTGGTCGAGTATTTTTATCACGAGGCCTCGAAGCAGGCCGACTTGCAGCCCGATCGCTTTGGGCCGGTCGAAGAATCGTCGTTCCGGTATCCGGGCCCGAAACCGCAATCGCGCGAAGCGGGTGTGCTCATGCTGGCCGATGCCGTCGAAGGCGCAAGCCGAACGTTAAGCGATCCGGCACCGCGGCGAATCGAAAATCTCGTGCATGATATCACGATGAAGCGGTTGCTCGACGGTCAATTCGACGAATGCTCGCTCACGTTGAGTGAGATTCACATGATCGAAGAATCGCTCACCAAATCGCTCATCGGCATCTATCACGGACGCATCAAGTATCCCGAACAGAAGACCGCATGATGCGTGATGCGTTCTGGTTCGATCGCCAGGTCCGGTTCGACTCCACCAGTCAGATTGAGTTTCTCGATGCCCCCCTCGCCTTATCAAGTTGACGTTTCTAACCAGCAGGTATTGTTGGAAATCGATGAAGCGGCACTGAAAAAGATCATTCGCGGTATTCTTGCGGACGAACGCGTTCAATCCGCCGAATTGAGCCTGGCGATCGTCGACAACGACATGATCTGGGAACTCAATCGACGATATTTGTGCCACGATTATCCTACCGACGTGCTCAGCTTTCTGCTCGACGTCGAAATGAGCGAAGAGCAAGCGGAGAGTCAAGCGAAAGGAACATTGCCGGTCCCCCGCGGAGTCGGCAAAAAGATCGACGGCGAACTCATCGTCAGCGCCGAGATGGCGCTGCAAACGGCGGGAAAATATGGCTGGACCCCACAGGCGGAACTGATTCTCTACGTCATTCATGGCGTCTTGCATCTGTGCGGTTACGACGATTTGAACGAAAAGGAGCAGGCGTTGATGCGTTCGCGCGAGCAAGATATCCTTCGTCGCTGGGATATTACCTCTGCCGAAGACGCCGTTCACCCCGTCCGCTCCCGGAAATGATGAATTCTTCGTCGAATTCGAGTGCTCCTGCCGCGTCATAGCTGATTTACTGAAACTATCCGTGTATCATTTTGAATCAGCGTTGATTTGCCCAGGATGATCGACAGCGGATTCACATATTCGATGAACCCGACGCTCGGTATGAGGTAATAAGGATGACTAACGAGATGCTGCTGTGGAGTGCAGTGGCGCTATCGATTTTCGGTTTTTTTCTCTCATGGATTTGTTACAGCCTGCGAGGCTTCTCGTACAGCCGGCTGGAGGAAATCAGCACCGCGCGTAACCGGAAAGACCGTTTCACGCATATTCTGCGACGTTCGGATGACGTCCTGCTCGCCTGCGAAACCTTGTTCGTTTTCACCATTTTGGTCGCAGTCGGGACATTTCTCATCAGGACATTGCGACTGGATGCGATTTCGCAGACTCCGTTGGATTCGACCACCACATGGATCGTCCGCTTGTTGTTGTTGCTTCTTTTCAGCGGCACATTCTGGGTTATCGCGCCCTGGACGCTGGCTCGCATCGCCGGTGAACGACTGCTGTATTTTACCTGGCCGGCCCTGCGCAGCATGCTGGTTGTGTTTCGCGCCGTATTGAGCGTTGTGGTGTATATCGACAAGGTTCTGCATCGTCTGGTGGGCTTGGACGAACCGAAAGAGAACGATGCCGACAGTCTCGATGAAGAAATTCGGACCGTGATCGATGAAGGTCACACCGAAGGCGTTCTGGAATCGGGGGCGCGGACCATGATTCACCGCGTGATGGATCTCGGTGAGCATGATGTGGCGACGATCATGACTCCGCGAACCGATATGTTCTGCATCCCCGATCATTTCTCGCTCGAGGATGCACGCCGAAATTTTATCGAAGCGGCTCACTCGCGAGTTCCTGTTATCGGCAAGTCGACCGATGATATCGTCGGCATCCTGTATGCCAAGGATTTGTTGAAATCGCTGAATCAGCTCGAGAACGGCGCCGATAACGCCGAGCCATTGAAGCTCAAGGACATCGTGCGCGAACCGTTTTACGTTCCGGAGACGACGAGGATCGATACGTTGCTCGAAACGATGAAACGAGAGCACATCCATCTCGCCATCGTTCTCGATGAATACGGCGGCGTCGTCGGACTCGTCACACTCGAAGACATTCTTGAAGAAATTGTCGGAGAAATCGGCGACGAATTCGACGAGAAGGGCGAAACCCCGCAAATTGTTTCTCTCGGTCCCGACAAGATGGAAATCGACGCCCGTGTCCGCATCGACGATTTGAACGACCAGTTCGATTTTCAACTTCCCGATGACGGCGACTACGACACGCTGGGAGGATTTGTGACCGAGCGACTCGGTCGGGTTCCCAAGACGGGAGAGCATATCGTCTGGAGCAATCTGCGGATCACCGTATTGGCAGCAGACAAACGCAAGATCGACAAACTGCGAGTCGAAGTCGATCAGTCATTGGCGACTGTCGATCAGAGCGATGATTGATGGGCGTGATGGGTAGTTGTGGTGGGCACGGCATACTCTACACAAAGACGGCTTACCAGCGTTCGATCGGGCCGGCAGGGACCGGAATGTGCATCTCGAGCAATGTACCCGTGCGATTTCCACCGACAGGGCCGGTCTGTCGAATCAATTCCAGTGCGGCAAACAGGTCGGATCGGTTCCGTGATAATTGAAACTGATGACGCAGCGCCGCTCGCACCCGCATCGATTTCAAATACCAGTGTCCCATTTTGCGAAAAGATCGCACGGCTTTGTCGGATCCCACGAGTTCTTCCAAGTGACGGAATTGGCCGAGCAGTAACGTCATACGATCATCAAATGTTCCGGCGGGTGAGACCGTGCCCGTTTCTTCCCATTGCTGGAGTTGACGAAAAAACCACGGATTCACCAGTGCACCTCGCCCGATGGCAATGCCTCGGCATCCGGTTTCCCGCATCATGCGTTCTGCATCGGCGATGCTGCGGATGTCCCCATTGCCGATGACCGGAATGCGAGCGACCGCTTCCACGACCTGTCGGATACCCTCGCGATCGACGGATCCCGAAAATCCCTGGGCGCGCGTGCGACCGTGAATCGTCACGGCGGCGACGCCGACCTGTTCGAATTCGCGGGCAAAAAACGGAGCCGAGAGCTGGGTGGGATCCCAGCCAAGTCTCATCTTCACAGTCACGGGAATTTGGACCGATTCGACAATGCGTTGCACGAGTTCGATCGTCTCGTCGGTGCGGCACATCATGCTCGCTCCCGCTCCCCCTTTGGTGATCCGCTGGACGGGGCATCCCATGTTGATGTCGACCGACGCGTACCCCTTGGCCTGAAGATACTGAGCCGCTTCTGCCATGATTTCAGGTTCGCTGCCGAAAATCTGCACGGCGAGCGGAGCATCGTCTGCGGCCGTTGAAATCAGGAACATCGAGCCGGGATTTTCGGCCAGAAGGCCGCGAGCATTGACGAGATCGGTGGTCGCCAGTCCGACGCCCCCCAGCTCTCTGACGATTCTGCGAAACGGGAGATTCGTATAGCCGGCGAGTGGCGCCAGTAAATACCGGGTCTTGAGGATCATCGGCCCGAAGCGAATCGGTTCGGATTTTGCGATCGACGTCGGAAACACGCAGATTGCCTGTGGAGTCTCCTGAAGTTCTTGCGGTAGGCGCATCATATGAGGTTGCGGGTCTTTTCTCGTAAAGGCATTCGAGCGGTTCAACAGTTGATGTAAATTCGTGCGTGCTGTTGTTATTGTAGATTACTCTCTCAGAGCAGTGGGAGTAAGACCAGATAATTCTTTGAGTACCGAAAATAAAAATTGAAAGGACGATTGTGAAGCTGGCAAAGGGAGACTGGTTGCACGCTGTGCATCTGGGAGGGCTTTTGTTTCTTTCTGGAATGTGCGCTCTCATTTTTCAGACGGTCTGGTTTCGTGAATTTCGCCTCATTTTCGGCGGTTCGACGCCGGCGGTATCCGCGGTTCTGGCGATCTTCATGGGAGGGCTGGGTATCGGCAATGCGTGGATCGGTCCTCGCGCCGATCGACATCCTGCTCCACTGCGATTGTATGGTTGGTTGGAAGGGATGATCGCACTCAGCGTCGCCGTCAGTCCCTGGTTGATCGATCTGACGCGTACGCTTTACATTGCCAGCGGAGGCCAGACTTCGCTGGGAGTGCTTGGTGCATCGCTCTATCGACTGCTGCTTTCGATCTTCGTCCTGGCAGTCCCCACCATTTTCATGGGAGGAACGCTTCCCGCTGCCGGCAAAGCAATCATTGCGGCGGCTGATGACAATCGCCGACATCTCGGCTGGCTGTACGGCTGGAATACGCTGGGAGCGGTGTTCGGCACGCTCTTGAGTACATTCTGGCTGCTCGAACAATGGGGAACGCGCACCACGTTGTGGGTCGCGTGTGGCGTGAACGCCCTGATCGCCGTATGGTCGATCTTATGGTCGTGGAGATTCCCCGTCAGCAGCACCTTTGCCGACCCAAACTGCGAGCATCCGGCTGCGGAAGAACAGGTGGCCGCTTCGATCGATGCTTCCAATGCGGTGTCGACACGACACTCGTCGACTGCCGATTTATCCACGACGTTTTTGATGCTCTCGGCGGCGTGTGTGGGCTGTGCTTTTTTTGTGATGGAACTCGTATGGTATCGCATGCTCGGTCCGCTGTTGGGAGGGACGACGTATACGTTCGGCATCATTCTCGCGACAGCGCTCGTCGGCATCGGTGTCGGTGGATTGATCTATCCCCTCTGGTTTCGCACGCGAACGCCCGGCGTGCTGCATTTCGCAGTCACTTGCCTTGCGGAAGCCGTGTGCATGTTCGTGCCGTTCGCATGGGGTGATGGTCTCGCCTTGCAGACGGCGTATTGGAGAGACAGTTGGTCGAGTCACTTCCACGAGATGATTTTTTCGTGGGCGCTGGTCACTGCCGTGGTTGTCTTTCCGACAGCGGTCATCAGCGGAATTCAGTTTCCCATTTTGGTCGCCCTCATGGGGCGAGGCCGCAGCGAGGTCGGTCGGCAAATCGGAAGAATCTATGCGGCGAACACGGTTGGGGCAATTGCCGGATCCCTCGCGGGTGGTTTTTATCTACTACCGGGAATCACCGCGCCAGGGACGTGGAAGATCGTCGTGGCGATGCTCGCCCTCTGGGGGATGTTCGCGGCAGTTATCGGCTGGACGCGGGAAAAAAGAATCGGGTTGATGGCTCTCTGTTGCGGAATGTTTGCATTCATCGGCTGGTTGGCGACATTTCCCGGTCCCAGTGCCGTCTGGCGGCATAGTTCGATCGGGGCCGGTCGGTTCAAGTTTACCAGTCGATCAGAAAATGATATTCGCAGCATGATGAATCAGCAGCGCCGCCGACTGGTCTCGGAATTCGATGGGCGCGAATCGGGCGTCGGGATTGTCGCCACGAACAGCCTGTCGTTCATGGTGAATGGGAAATCCGACGGCAATGCACTTTCCGACGCGGGGACTCAGATCATGCTCAGCGTCATGGGGAGTGTCCTTTATCCTCAGGCGGAACGCGCGCTCGTGATCGGCTTGGGGACGGGAGAATCCGCCGGTTGGCTCGCCGCCACGGCGCCCGCACTGCACGTGGACGTCGTCGAATTAGAACCGGCGATCACTCAGATGGCAGAACTCTGCGCGCCGGTCAATCAGCGCGTGCTGGAAAATCCGCGGGTCCATCTTTTATTTAACGATGCGCGTGAAGTTCTGCTGACAACGGGGACGCCCTACGATCTGGTCGTCTCCGAACCATCGAACCCGTATCGTGCCGGCGTCTCGAATCTCTTCACGGGTGAATTCTATCGCGCGGTAAAAAGCCGATTGCGGCCTCAAGGATTTTTGTTGCAGTGGGTGCAAGGATACGAAATCGATGATGAGACCGTGGGGACAATCTGCAAGACGTTAAAATCGGTCTTTCCTCACGTGGAAGTCTGGTTGACGAAAACTCGCGACCTGCTGTTCGTATGCGGCGAGGCTCCGCCGAAGCTGGATATCGATCAACTACGACAGCGGATCCAGGTCGATCAGCATCTCAAGTCCGCCATGCTGTACGGGTGGCATGCGGAAACGGCAGAAGCGATCCTCTCGCATTACGTTGCGGGCGATCGTTCGGTTTCCAAAATGGCCGAATTGGGGACAATCAATACCGATGAGCGCAACCACATCGAATACGGTTTTGCCCGGACGGTGGGCATGTCAACCGAATTTCGCATCGATCGCCTGAGGCAGATTGCCTGGGAAATCGACGATCGATATCCCTCCGGAATTGGACAACTGAAATGGAACGACGTCGAACTCGAACGCCTGTTGAATTTCGCCATGCTTGGCGGAGATCTTCCCGATAGTCGTGTCGTGCTCCCATCTCATGCAAAACACTATAGTGCCCTCAATAGTATGCTTCGCGAGAATTATAAGGAGGCGTGGAAAGCCTGGCCGAACAAACAGGAACCATTTTCCTTGTTGGAACGCGAATTTCTCTCGTTCGTTAAAGTTCAACTCAACCACGCCGATGCCCGGCTATTCATCGAGCCTTTGATACACGTTCAGCCGAACGAGGCCTATAGCCTGCTGGCGTTGTGGTATCAAAAGCAGAGAAATACCGTGGAATCGACTGCGAATTTCGAACGACTGCTGGAGAGCCTACAGAACAATCCCTGGGGAGAGGACAATATCATTTCTACGGTGATCGACATGTCGGACTCTTTCGCGGCGGCCGACCTGACGGCGGCACCCAGGATTCTCGAAAAACTCAGCCGGACATTTGCGGTGATGGCGTATGAAGATAATCGTAAGTCCGCGGCCGTGAATGTCTCAGCATTATTACCATTAACGCAGGGCGTCGATGCGGTGCTGGCTTTTGAGCCGTATCCATTATGGAGTGAGGCGTTCCTGAAACATCGCTTGGCGGTCTACACGGCGGCCGGCCATCCGTTGGCTGAAACGGCGAAGCGGGAACTTGACGAATTTCTTACACATGCCGGCGAATGAGTGTCGAGGCGGCAGGGGCAATCAACTGTGCCGAAAGACCGGCGGAGAAGAAAACATCCCATTAATCGATTGTAATCGGGGGATGATTTTTTCGGCGACGAATCCAGTTGACCGCGCGCAGTATTCGCGGGCGCGAGATGCACCAGCGTTCCCAGCGGCGTTTTCCTGGAAAATTCATCAAGATGATTCCCGCCAGCATCATCAGCAAACCCTGGCCGGGGAGTGCCAGCATGACAATGCCTGAGAGTAAAAATACAATCCCGAGCAGATTCTTCAATATTAATACCGACCACCGCAACCCGGGATGTTCGATCTTCCAGTCGGTCATCGACCGCTGTGGTCCGTTGAAGTAATCGGGCGGCAAGCGCACGATCAGCCAGGGGATGAGCAGCAGAGAACCGACACCGGCCAGTATCGAACCGATCCCGAGAATCGTGATCCATTCAGAATGCTTCTCGAAGAAATGGCGAAGTTGGTCGAACATTTTACATCCGTGCCTCGCGTTCATGTCGGATTCACGCGCGCAGGATCGCTCCCAGTTTTTCCATGCAGGTCGACACGACGGCCGCCTGTGCGGTTTCCACCTCATCGCTGGTCAATGTCCGGTTAGCCGCGCGGTATGTGATATTGACGACGTATGATTTTTTCCCCGCCGGAATCTGCTGCCCGCGGTACTGACCGCCAAACGCAATTGTTTCCTGAAACGGCCCGGCGGCATCCATGACCGTCGCTGCGAGTTGATCCCACGTCACGTCGGCGTCGAGAACGAAATTCAAATCGCGAGAAATAGAGGGATATGTCGCCAGCGGAACATACACCGGCGACAGGTCGGCGAGCTTCTCCAGTAATGTAAAATCGACTTCCGCGACCGTCACGGCATCCTTCAGATCGATCCCCGTTGTGATTTCACGCGAGAGTTCACCCATCCAACCCCATAGTTGGTTCTCGATGTAGAGTTCCGCACCCCGCTCGGGCGCGAATTGGGACATCGTACTCGGACGAACGGTTAACGTCAGCGCTCGATTGACCGTCTGCAATACGGCGGTCAGCATTCCTTTGACGTCGGCGAACGACTTGCCGCTGACGAGACCCAACATGAAGGGCTCCGTTTTGTCTTCCGATTGCGAACGATCGGCTGCCAGATATATGCGCGCGGTTTCGAACAATTGGACTCCTATCGATCCTTGGCGCTGGTTATCCAGCAAACAATGCAGCAGGCTGGGGATCAGGCTCGGTCGAAGCACGTTTTCGTGCCGACGTGACGAATGGTCCACCGTCAGCACGGGATGATCCCCATGCGGCGTAAAGAGTTTGGCCTGTTCGGCACTCACGAAGGTTAGCGTCACCGCTTCATAGGCTCCCGCTGCGGTTAATACATTTCTGACCTTTTCGAGGACGCGATCCCGCAGCGGTCGACTCGATGCCGTGAGTGGCACGTCGACGTCTTCCGGAATATGGTGATAACCGTGAATGCGGGCCACTTCTTCTACGAGATCAATTTCGCGAGTCAGATCGCGGCGCCACGTGGGAGGAAGGAATACCGCTCGATCCCCGGTTACCGGACCTTGTTGTGCCACACCCAGCGATTGAAGAATTTGCAGAACCTCTGTCGTTGGGATCTCGATTCCCAGAATGCGCTTTAACTGAGAGAACCGGAACGTGATCGATTCAGTGCGATGGGCGTCCTTATCGGTCCGCCCTGCAGAGACCGATCCGACACACAATTCACCCCCCGCCAGTTTCAAGATCAGTTCGCAGCAACGTCGGCTGGCCCAATCGACTCCGGCGGGGTCGATGCTGCGTTCGAAGCGGTACGATGAGTCGCTATGCAAATTCAATTTGCGAGCCGTGCCGCGGATCGACATCGGCACGAATTCCGCCGCCTCAATGAGTACGTTGACGGTGTGATAACCGATCTCGGTTTCCAGTCCCCCCATCACGCCCCCGATTGCCACCGGACGCCGGGCATCCGCGATGACGCACATCGACGAATCGAGCGGAAATTCTTTCTGATTGATCGCCATGATTTTTTCCCCCGCACGAGCCCGGCGGACGACGATCCGCTGTTCGGCAAGCCGGTCAAAATCGAATGCATGCAAAGGCTGTCCGCATTCCATGAGGACATAATTCGTAATATCGACGACGTTGTTTATGCTGGGGATTCCGATGGTTTGGAGTCGATCTGCCAACCACGCCGGGCTGGGGCCAATCTTCACTCCTTTGATCAGCCGGGCGATATATCGCGGACACAGATCCGTCGATTCGATTTCGATGGATGTCATTTCCGCTATATTCGCGCCGGATTCTTGCGGATGGGCAGCGGGAATTTTCAGCGGAGTCCCGTACAGAGCACTGATTTCGCGGGCGATTCCGAGATGACCGAGACAATCGGCGCGGTTGCTCGTCACTTCCAGATCGATGGCGATGTCATTGCCCACATTGTGAAATTCTTCGAGGTTCAATCCGGACATCGTCAGGCGATCGGCGACATCCGCAACGGTCCCCGGCAGATCGAGGTAATCTTTCAGCCAATTCCAACTCACAATCATGACAATGTGCTCGCAATCGGTAATAGATGAGGAGAGTACGCGGGCGGATCACCAGCGTCGTCAATTGCATACAGTCTTCGCGCCACGCATCATTTCGACTGCGCCATGGCCCGTAAGTTATCGAAGAGTTCTGCCTGATGCTTCAATGCGGCGATACGATCTTGCGGCGGGTCGCTTGCCTCGAGCAGCACCCAACCGTCGTAATCCATTTCAACCAGCAACTTCATGAGGTCCGCATACGGATACTTCACGTCATCGAGCGCATGGACGTGGCAGGTCGCTCCGAAGCGGTCTTTCAGCAGATTGAAATTGGCCGTGAGTCCGTCCCCCTGGAGGTCTTCGGGATTCGAATTCCAGCAGAGCACAACCGAGGGATGGTCGGCGACTTGCATGATCTGATCGATCGTCCGAGGTTCACCTGCCTGGCCGTGGACTTCCAGTCGAACCTGCTGTCCCAGGTCGGCGGCGAATTCGCCGAGTTGGTTGAGCGATTCCCCGATCAGGGCAATCGTTTTCTCACGCGGCACATTCACGTGAAAACGATCGGGTTTGACTTTAACGCCGCTGGAACCGATCTCGTGGCTGAGTATGAGGAATTCCTTCGTGGTGGCGATGGCCTTTTCCACAACGGCAGGGTCGGGATTGTCGAAGCGCTCGTTGCTCCCCAACCCGACGTTGATCACCTTGCTGTCGGCAAATCGTTTTTGGACCTCTTTGCGTTGGGCGGCATTCAGCGTCGGCTCGACGCCATGAGCATGCGTGGTTCGCAGTTCGACTCCAAGAACGCCCGTGGCTTCGCAATTCGCGATCAGCGTGGGCAGATCCCAATCCTGTCCCCACAGGTAGGTGACGAGGCCGAAATGCATTTTTGATCCGGGCTGGTCGTCCGCGCC
>JBJXGP010000085.1:0-7270 GCA_046160425.1 Planctomycetaceae bacterium | reverse complement strand
CGTTTTGGGGGGCGTGCGGTTGATTTCGTCGGCGAGCAGAATGTTGGCGAAGACCGGTCCCTTGACGAATTTGAACGTTCGCGCGCCGGTCGCTCTGTCTTCGTCGATGATCTCGGTCCCCGTGATGTCGGAGGGCATCAGGTCGGGAGTGAACTGAATGCGGTTAAAATCAAGGTCGATGGCCTCGGCGATCGTGCGGACCATCAAGGTCTTGGCGAGACCGGGGACGCCGATCATCAGGCAATGCCCGCGCGAAAAAAGCGCCGTCAGCAGGTCGTCGACGATCGCTTCCTGCCCGATGATGACCTTGGCAATCTCGGATTTCAATTGCGAGCGCGCCGCACCGAGTTGCTGAATCGCGGTCAAGTCGTCGGCAGTCGCCGCGGCGGATTTCATCAGCGGATTATTTTGCGTGACGGCAGTCATATGCATGGTTCCTGTTGTGCGTCAAGAATAAAAAGTTTCGATCTCGTTGAACCTCGTTCCCTGGATCCGCTGGGGAACGCACGTCTTCGAAGCTCCGCTTCGCCCAATGATTAATGTGGCTCCATCACACTGGCGGATAAGACACTGGCGGGCAAGCCGCCAGTGCCACCCCGAATGTCTCCTCAATTCTGCAGCGCATAGGCGACGATATTGATCGCCAGACGTCGGCACGATTCGGCATCGAAGCCGTCGCCGTAGGGGTCGCTGACTTGTTTCAGGTGACTGATGGCATCGTGCCTGGAATAAACCACGACGTATCGATCCTTGATTTTCAATCCTTCCAGATCGAGAGTGCGGACCGAATTCGACTGGCGGTCGCGGACCTCGGTGATATCGTAATACGATTTATATAGCGGATGCTCGGCGGGAACTTCCGACAGTTCCTGATCGGGGAAGATGCGAGACAACACCTGACGAACGTGCTGATCGAACGAACTCCGGCCGCAGCAGTTGTTGACGAACAGGAAGCCCCCCGATTGCAGATGGACCCGCAGCGCCTCGATTTCGGTATCGGAGAATTGCGGTTCACGATGCCCCGTCAGATACAGGAACGGGAAATTGGCGATGCGGTTTTCCTGCGCATCGACCGGGTGGAGATTGAAATCGACGGAGATCCCGGCATCGAGCGCGAGATGCCGCAGCCATTGGTTGCAACTGTTGGGGTCGGGATTCCAGTCTCCCTGGTGACGCAGTTGCGCGAGTTGAAACTGCTGGCGGGGACGTTCGGGAACCCCTTGAATTTCCATCGTGACCGCCTGCACTTCACCCAACTGGCGGACCGCGGCGACGTAACTGATGATGTTGATGCCGAGCCGCAGCGCATCGCCGGGGAGCAATCGCAAGCCGTGCGGATGAGTGTGTTCATCCCAGCCGCAGCTCATGTCCCACGGGGAGAAGATGACGGCAGTGCGGCAACCGATGTTCATGCCCATGAGTTCGGGAGGCCCTTGAAAGTCGTGCTGTACTCCCCCCTCGAACGTGCGGAAGTTGACCGTCGTATAATTGTGATACGCGCGGAAGATCGGATGATCGACTTCGAGCCGATCGAACGACCGATCGGGGAACATCTGCCGGATTTCATTGCGGAACGAGGCGGCAAATTCTTCACGTCCGCAGCAGGCGTCTCCCAACAGCGTGCCGCCGTCGAGGATGTACTGCTTGAGTGCTTCGCGCTGTTCGTCGGTGAATTCGAAGACCTCGTGACCGCTGATGTACAGAATGGGGATTTCGCATTTCTTCTGCGCCTGATAGAGGGAGACGACTTCGTTCAGACTCAGCGGTTTCCAGCCGTACCACAAACCGAGTTCGTACCGGCAATGCCGCATCAGATTGTCGACGTCGCCGGGATCGGTGTTCCAGTCCTGCGTCGTGCCGTATTCGAGTTTCGCGATCATGAGTGGCGGCGCGGGCTCGGCTTTGGGTTCGCTGCGGCGAAGCGGCGTCACCGGGAGCGGCAGCGGAGGGAACCCTTCGGCGGAGGTCTGTCGTTGCGGATTCTTGCGCGGCGGCGGGCCGCACGTTCCCAGTTTCCGTCCTTCCTGTCCGATGCCGAGACCGGAGTTGTAGAGGACGAATCCCGACACAATGGCCAGCAACATCAACCACGGCGATCGCAGTATTCGGGACATGGTCAAGCTCCTCTGACGATGGACGTCCATAAAAATCGGTTCTTATTCGGTGACAGAGTCATTAAGTTCTTGGGAGGGATTCGAATCATTCGCACGCAGCCGGACTCCCGGCTTCAATTCGGCGAGGTCGATCGTCCCGGCGTCGTATGCGGGATTCTCGGCAGTGGGAGCAATCCCCCCCAGTTGCGGATCGAAAATCAGCGACTTCTTATCGTATGACGATTGCAGCAATCGCTCGCGGTGCAGCACGAGAAACAATTCATCCTGCACTTTCACCCACGTTTCTTCCGGTTTTTCGAAGTGCCACAACTCGGCACGCCAGACGATCTCTCCTGGTTTGGAACCGAAGAACGGTTTGGTTCGCAGCTTGTTGACGAGAATGGCCGCGTGTTGAATGTTTCCTTCGATCGCGAGAACCTCGACCTGGTCTTCGAATTTGTTGAGTTCGCGGACTTTTTCCTCGACGATCTGCCGTTCTTCTGCGGCGAGCGGTTGTTCTTCGACGTAATCGGAGGGGGGAACTTTCAGGCTGATTCCTTCCCACGAACCTTGCGCGGTGTTGATGATCACATCGTAAGTGCGGCCGAGGGGGAGCGAATCGATCGTGAGTCGCCCGGTTGTCAGATCGACCGTCGCCGGATATTTGCGGTCGATCTGGCGGTCGATGGCAAAAGCCGACTTGATCGTCTCGGGCTGCGTGACGGTGGCAGTGACTATGCCGGTGGTTTGCGCTCGGGCATTTTTCGGAATCGCGAATTGACCCATCGGGAGAGCGATCAACAAGACCACGACGAACTTCATGCGGCGATTCGATCGCTCGTGAATCGTGGCCGATCGTGTTGTTCGTTTCGTTCTGCTCATGACAGAACCCGTTCGATAGGGGATTTTGGCGATGCGGTACTGAAAGTTATCGTATTTACGGTGTCAGGCATTATCGTTGATACGCGGGGAGGTAGTGCATGTAGATTTCGAGAATCAGCGAGGCCATGCTGGTCCAGTAGATGCGGTTATCGCCGACGACGTTGGCTTGTTCGGCGGTGCCGGCGGGGACGTCCCAACTTCCGTCGGGGAGTTGATGACTCAGCAGCAATTCGCGGATTTTCGGGTGCCAGTTGTTCCACCATTTCCCCCCCGCCTGATATTGCGCCTGAATGGCGTAGTAATGGAAGTAATAGAAGTACTGCGCGCCGCTCGCCGACCATTCGACGGGGATCGATTCGAGGTAGGTCAAGCCGTTGGCCACCGAGGGGTCGGTGTATTGTCCGAGCAGTTGGAGCGAGACGACGCCCGCCGCCGACGTCTGCGGAGTTTGCGCCGGTGCCTGATAACCGAAGCCCCCGTTCGGGTGGGCGCACGAGCGGACGTATTGAATGGCCTTGTCGATGGTTGCTTGCGGAACGGGGATTTCCGCATTGTTGGCGGCGCGCAAGGCGACGACCTGCATGACGGTGACGCTCAAATCCTGATCGTTGGGAGTGGGGTGGTAACGCCAGCCCCCCGCCGGCGATTGCGACGCCACGATCACGTCGACCGCCTTTCGCAGCTTGGCCTCGAGTTCGGGGCTGGGATCCATGCCGTACAACTCGGAGCAGGCCAGCGTGCAGAGGCCGTGCTCGTACATCGGTCCCGATCCGGCCATGCGCTTGGAGATGAAGACGCCCTGTTCGTTTTGCGTCCGCAGCAGGTATTCCTGCCCCTTCGCCAGAACATCGCGATACGGTCCGCGTCCGGGAACGTGCCCGCGACCGAGGAGGGCCAGGATCGCCAGTGCATTGCCGGCGTTGCAGTTATCCCACGAACCGTCCGGATGCTGGTGATTGGCAAGGTATTCGATGGACTTATCCAATGCCGACGTGACTCGTTCGACGACTTTGGTTTCAGTCAGCGGGATCGTCGATTGAGCGGGAACGGCGGGAGCCGCTTCGGGTTTGGGGGCATCTTGCGAATAGAGCACATTCGAATCGGACATGGGCGAGCGATCGCCCATCGTCGTCACGATGACGAGCGAAAGTAAGAGAACGAGGACTCCCCGGAACCACGCGTGGCGGTTCTGCGATCGGCTCGTGTGGGAAACCCTGTGGTTCATTATGCTTCACTTTCTGCAAGGAGTTATTGGCCCCGGTTCGACGGCGGGCTTCGTCACGAAAGTCCCATCAGGCGGCGTATCCCGACGTCGATCGAATAGACCATCACCAGCAACACGAGCGTCAGCCAGTTGTCCCAGATCGTCGCCTCTTTATGAATCTCGATCAGTTGCGGCTTCCCTTCGAGGAGCGGCGGGATCTCCTGCAACTGGTTCATTTCCAATAATCGTCCCCCCGTCGATTGCGCCAGGTTATCGAGGAACGGCCGATTGATATTCGGATCGCGCAGCTCGACCGCGGAAGGAATGACACGGAGTTTCCCCTCGACCTGCTGCGATGTTGCCAGCGACTGATACAGCAGACGATGGTCGCCGATCGTTTGGGGAGTGTACTTGCCGACGAATCGTCCCTTGAGGGCGACGTCAGGCAAAAGTTCGACCGTTTCGTTGCCGTTCGGCCCCACGGCGGTCACTTGCAGAGAGGCATCGCCACGGGGGGTGCCATCCGCCTGATACGCGAAGAGTTCGATTTCGGCTTCTTCGCCGGGCTGCGCACGCAGCGGGCGGACTTCGAGCGAATCTTTATTCTTGGATTTCTCATCCTCTTTGCGAGAGACAAATCGAATCATCTGTCCCCAGAAACGGTAGAAGAAGCGATCGCCGACGTTTTGGCGCCACGACCAGGTGGCATCCATCCCGATGAAAGCGACCTTCCCGTCCCCCGCGTATTGATAGGCGATCAAGGGCATTTTTCCGAACCGGTTTTCGACGCTCGGATTGAACGCCAGCACGGTCGCCGCCGGTGCGGGACGCTCGACGGCGGCGGACCAGTAGAACGCCGGCATTTGCGACCAGACGTTCTGATTACGAGCCGGTTCATCGTACAGCCGCATCGCATCGTGGATCAGGCCCTGCGGCGAAACTTCGACGCGAAACGGCTTGTAGGCGGGGGCTTCCGTTCCCTGCGTTTTCGGTCGCAACTGCACGGGAAGCAGTTCCAGAAAGGTCTGATCGTGGCTTTGCGGCATGAAGTTGGGACCGGCAGCGACGATCAGGCCCAGTCCCTGATTGCGGACCGCTTCGATGAGTAACGTCCGGAACGGCGCATTGAGCATTTCGGGCGATGCATCGCCGATGATGACCGTGTGGTAATCGGCGAGCGAATCGGAGATTTCCTTGATTCGGTTCTGCTGATCCTGCGACGGGAGCCGGCGCCATTCGGTTTCGAGCAGCAGGTCAACCTGATCGGTTTTGAGGCCCGCCAGGCCATGATCGCGTTTGACGGCGTTCTTCAAGAAACGGAAATCCCAGCGCGGGCTTCCTTCAACGATGAGGAGTTTCAACTTGTCTTCGCTTACGCGGACGACGGCGATGTCGCTGTTGTTCGTTCGCAACTCCTCCGGTTCTTCGGGAAAAGAAGGCGCAACGACAGTCAAATAGCGCAGTCCCGGTTCGGTCGCGACGAACGTCAATTCGAGTTGCTGCTGTTCGGAGGTGCTGAGGGTGAGATCTTTCGAGTCGAGTTTCGTCTCCCCTTCACGCAATTCGATCGTCACGGGACGGCCGTCGAAACCCTGCGATTCGATCGTCACGGCCACGCGAATCGTATCCCCGACCGAGACCTGTCCCGACGTGTAAAGATCGACGATCGACAAATCCTGCAAGCGTTTTCGCGTGCCGATCAGCACCGGGTACAATCGAGTCTGAGCACGGCTCGCTTCGGCGACCGACTCGGACGGAGAGTCCCCCCCTGTGTTTTGACCGTCGCTGAGAATGACCATCCCCGAAACTGTCTGTCCGGCGGCCTCTTCGAGGACGTGATTGATCGCGGTGCCGATGTGCGTCGCCGGCCCTTCGGCCTTGATGCTCGGTTTCTCGCTTCCGGATTGCGAAGAGGCCGATTGAAACGGATCGCTCAGCGGCTCGGTCTCTTGCGCGACGGAATAATAGCGGACTTCGTACTTGTCATCGAGTTGCTTGAGCATGTCCGGTCGAGCCGACTGGAATATCGAATACGCCAGATCGACGCGGCTGATCTGGTTGAGGGCCTTGCGCGTTTCGGCGTCGATTTGCTTGTCGACCGCGTAGCCCGCTCCGCTTGCGGCGATCGTGAGTTCGTCATCGGAGTCGAACGGGCCGGCGGGAAGTTTCATGCTCTGCGACTGATCGAAAAGCACGGCGAGAATCGGCTTGCGCTCGTACTTGTAATCGATGCGGAGAAACGGACCGGCGAGAATGGCCACGAGGATGAGCAGAACTAGAACGCGAGTCGCCGAGAGGATGGCCCGCCATTTGGTGGCGACCGTGGCAAGATTGAGCCGTTGACGGCGATAGACGTAGTAGGCGACGGGGCCGGTCAGCAACAGGCCGATCCACAGGATCGACGGACGCTGCCAGACAAGCTCCGCCCGCTCCAGATGTTCGAGGACATCCGAAGAAACGCCGATCAATTTGAGAAACCAGGACCACATATTGGGAATTCGTTTCGTGTGTTAAACCGCTGTAAACGTCGAATTTTGCATTCTCTATATATCCGTGAGCGGTTGCGCGGCTATTTTTGCTGCTGGGTTTTCACTTTCGTCAGGCGTTCGAAGTAATCGCGGATATATTCGCGATATCCTTCCGGACCTTCTTCGCGAAGGCCCTGCATGATTTCTTCGCGCTGTGCGGGTTGCATGTTCAAGATCACTTGCCGGGAGGCGGGATCAAGTTTCAACAGTTCGATCTGGAGCATCTGTTTTCCGGGGAGTGTCCCCAGCAGATTCCCCTCGGGAACCGGGTCCGACGGCTGCGGTTGCGTCGCCGTCGGGGGAGGCTGATTGGGATTCTGCTTTTGCGGAGTCTGTTTCGCGCGGGCTGCCATTGCCATCGCTTTTTGCATCGCCTTCGACTCGAGCATTTGCGCGAGTTGCTTCGCTTGTTCGGGAGTCAGCCGCGGCAACATCTCATCGAGGGAAAGTGGCTGTTCCGCCGTCGCGGGATCGGCGGGTGCCGTCGCCGGTTCTTCCTCAGGCTGCTGTGCCTCGACCTGCTTCATGACTTCGGCCAGTTGTTGTTCGAGTTCGGCGAGGAG
>JBJXGP010000084.1:0-14517 GCA_046160425.1 Planctomycetaceae bacterium | reverse complement strand
CGGCAGAACAAGTGGACCAGGGATGTGCCGTCCTCGAAGAGGTCCTTCGCGAAATGGCCGAGGAAACCTGACGTCGTCGTTCCCATTTGGAATGACTGAAAACAGACCAGGTTGCAGAGGTCGGACGAACCATCATGAAACACGTTATTTCGTTATTTGATTTGACCGCCAGAGACATCAACGTCATCTTCCAGACCGCCGTGGAATTGAAGGCCCGTCTGCAGAAGGGGGAACGTCCGTCGCTGCTCCCCGGTCGCGTGCTCACCCAGGTCTTCGAAAAGCCCTCGCTCAGAACCCGCGTCAGCTTCGAGGCGGCGATCATTCATCTCGGAGGAACCAGCATCTTTCTCGCGGCGAATGACGCGGGACTGCAAGGTCGGGAATCGCTTCCGGATGTCGCGCGCGTCCTGACCGATTACTCCGACGCCGTCGTGTTGCGGACGTTCTCTCACCTGCTGATTCAGGAATTCGCCCAGTATTCGAGCTGTCCGGTCATCAACGGTTTGTCCGATCATAATCATCCCTGTCAGGCCCTGACCGATGTCTTCACGCTTCAGGAATTCTTCGGCTCCAGCCCGTCGCGAAAGCTTGTATTTGTGGGAGACGGCAACAACGTCGCCAGTTCGCTGGCGGTCGCCTGCGCCCTGATGAAGATACCGTTTACGTTAGCCGCACCTGAGGATTACCAGCTTACGCCCGAATTCATGGCGCAGCTCAAGGCGCACGTTCCCGATGCCCAGATCGAACAGACGACCGATCCGCACAAGGCCGTTCGCGATGCGGCGGTGATTTACACCGACGTCTGGGCCAGCATGGGACAGGAATCCGAACGAGACGAACGGAAGCAGGTGTTTGCCCCCTATCAGGTCAACGACAAATTGTTCAAAGCCGCCCCCAGCGACTGCCGCTTCATGCATTGCCTCCCCGCGCGGCGGGGCGAAGAAGTCACCGACGACGTCATCGACGGCCCGCAGAGTCTGGTCTTCCCGCAGGCCGAAAACCGCCTGCATCTCGCGAAAGGACTGCTGGTCTGGCTGCTGGGTGACCCCGACTTGACGTGGCGTTGATCACCTCTCCCTCGGGAGAGGTCGGCCGCAGGCCGGGTGAGGGGTGGCTTTTGCTCCTGCATTTTGTCTCGCGATCAGCGAAGCGGGAAGCTCTCGAAGACTTGCGTTCCCAAGCAGAGCTTGGGAACGAGATTGTACGCTGAACCTCACAACGAAAAAAGAAATAACGAGATCATCCATGCGAACAGACGGCCGCCAGAATAATCAACTCCGCAACATCACGGTCCGTCGGCACTATACCTCGGCGACACCTGGCAGCGTGCTCATTCAGGCGGGACAGACGATTGTGCTTTGCACGGCAAGCGTCGACGAATCGGTCCCGCCGTGGAAGCAGCGTCCCGGTGAAATACCGACCGGCTGGGTCACTGCCGAGTACAACATGCTTCCCGGTAGCACGTCTCCGCGAAAGCAGCGGGAACGCAGCAAGGTCGACGGACGAACGAACGAAATCCAGCGGCTGATCGGTCGCAGCCTGCGCGCCGTCGTCGATTTCGCAGCCCTCGGCCCGCGGACGATCACGATCGACTGCGACGTGCTGCAAGCGCACGGCGGGACGCGGACCCTCAGCATCACGGGGGGATTTATCGCGCTCGTCGATGCTCTGCACTCGATTTCCGCACTCGGAACGCCAGAAAAAGCGGTCCTCACCGACAGCGTCGCCGCAATCAGCGTCGGCATATTGCACGGCGAAACGCTGCTCGATCTTGATTACACCGAAGACAGCCGGGCCGAAGTCGATCTCAACGTGGTCATGACGGGAAGCGGACACTTCGTCGAAGTGCAGGGGACAGCGGAAGGCAAACCGTTCAGCCGCGATCAGCTCGATCAGCAGCTTCGAATGGCGGAAGAAGCAGTCCGCCAGTTGCGCATCATTCAACGCGACGCATTGGGAGATAGTTGGCCCTTCGCCGAGTAGCTCAATTGCGGTCGATTCGCGAATCATCGCGAGCCGCGAACTTCGGCAGGCGTTCGAGTTCCCGGCGGACGCAATTCAATCCCAGGGTGCAGCTCTCGAATTCCTGGCTCAGGCGGTCGAGAACTTCCGCCTCTTCGCGATACGGTCCGTCCTTGAAACGGCTGGCGAGACGATACGAGCGTTTTCCCTGTTCGTAGTAATCGAGCAGATGATCCTTGCGATCGACCGACTGCAAGTGCGATAATGCTTCGGGATACAAGCCCGCCCAGAACAGCGTGAAGTCGCCAATGTGGCGATACAATTCCCGCTGCGGGTCGGCGGTCCGCTGCTCGGCTTCGGAGAGCATGTCGGCGACTTCCTCCAGCCGACGGCCGATGGTGTCGCGGTAGCGATGCACGGCGTCGATCCGCACGAAACGCATGAGCAGTTCGGAAATGTAGTCGATCAGTGGAGGGTCGGCGATCCCCAGCTCAACCTGAAACGTATGCTCGGTGAGCGCCGAAAAAAGTTGTTTCAAGCCCGCGGTTCCCGTCACCAGCGCAACCATATCAACCCTTTCTCTGCCTGTCCCTCTCTCTCGAATCAATCACACTTCACATCGCCACGATTTCAGAATTAGCTTTTTTTGGTTAATATTTTGGGGCTTGCAGCGTCTGACGCGTTCAGCCTCTCTTTTATGCATCGGCAAAGTTCGACACTTTAATAACTCTAACACAACCTCTGTACCGCGTGATTTCCTGAAAACATTGAGGGATTTTTGACAGGCACAACCGGTTGTGTCAGGGTTTCTTAATCATTTCATTATCCTTCGGTGGATAAACCGCTGTCAAAATCTTTTCTCTTCCCTTTGAATTTTTCTCCCAAGTCAGTCTCGCAGAGCCTCTTGCCGGAAGGATGACCACATGACCGATTCCGACAAATTATTAGCAGGAGACTCCTCCGGGAAAACTCCCCCCGCGTTGAATTGGCCGTATCCCGAAGAAATTCTCGACTGGGATGCACTCTCGAGTCAGCCGGTCATCGATCCGACCGCCTGGGTGGCTCCTAATGCCATCGTCATCGGCAAGGTCATTCTCAGGGCACGCAGTTCGATCTGGTACGGCTGCGTGTTGCGCGGCGACGGCGAATCGATCGAAGTGGGCGAAGAGACCAACGTTCAGGACGGCTCGATCCTGCACACCGATCCGGGGCATCCGTGCATCTTGAAAGATCGCGTCTCGCTCGGCCACCGTGCCACGGTACATGCCTCGGTCGTGGAAGAGGGAGCCTTGATCGGCATCGGCGCCACGGTGCTGAGCCGCTGCGTGATCGGAGCCGGCGCGCTGATCGGCGCGGGGGCGCTCGTTCTCGAAGGAACGCACGTCCCGCCGCACACGCTCTGGGCCGGATGCCCGGCGAAGCAGATCCGCGAGTTGACATCGGAACAAAAGGGACGCTTGTCGCACACGTATCGGCATTACGTGAATCTGGCGATCGCCTATCGCTTGCAACCCCCGCGCGGCATCAATTCGTGAGTCAGATTGGTGGGCACAGCTCGCTCCTGTTTCACCCTCGCCCGCTTGCGGGAGAGGGCGGGGTGAGGGCATCTTTGAATGACGAATGCCTAAGCACGAATGACTAAGAAACCCTAACACAACCGGTTGTGCCTGTCAAAAAGGCCTCAACGTTTTCAGAAAATCACGCGGTACAGAGGTTGTGTTAGAGTTATTAAAGAAATCCAAATGACGAATGTTCAAATGATATGAGACGCAGCGGCAAGGTCGATCGTTTTCTAATTTGGAACATTTGAGCTTCGTCATTCCTTAGTCATTCGGATTTAGTCATTCGTCATTTCATCAAAGGCACCCTCATCCGGCCTGTCGGCCACCTTCTCCCGGGGAGAGAAGGATCTTCTCAAGACGGTGGGCACAGCCCACCCTACGAGAGTAGGGCATGAAATGACGTGACTGACGCACTTCCGAAGAAGGTCGTCAGTCACGTTACGACAGGCATATATCCAGCAGAGTTCGACGCCGGGCGGCGGTCAGGCCGAGCGGCTCGATCTCTGAAACTTGCGATTACGGGAAGACGACACCCGGAGCGAGCGATCCATCCCAGGCGAAGTCGACTTCACCGACATCATCAAGACCGTTGCGGATGTCTCCGGCATCGAAGGGAACGATGATCGTTCCGCCGAAGTACGTGTCGAGCGCGAAGCCCTGTCCCGATAGGAAGCCCACGTCGTCGAAGCCCGATTCGACGCGGAACGTGCTACGCCCCGTGCCGGGGAATCCGATGAACGCCGGCGACGTCGAGAGACCAAAGGTTCCACCGGTCAGACGCTGAGCGTTGCGGCGACGGGTATTGACGACGAACGGTCCCGGAGGAGCATCCGTCGGAATCGGAGACTTAACCGCGCTGCCGTTTTCGTAGAAGGCGCCGATCGTACCGAACACGAAATCTTCCTGACCTCGCGTGACGTTGATGCTGTCCCCTTCGTTGTCGCGGAAGCGTCGGACGTTCAACCGGGCCAGCGGATCGGGCACATCATCAGCCGGATCGACGGTCGATGTGAACGATTCCATCACGACGTCTTCACCCCAGTTGCCGCGGAAGATATTCCGTTCCATTTCGAGATCGACCGAACCGAAGGCCATCGTTCCCACGCGGAGGACGAAGCCCCCGTAGTTGTCGGACTCATTTTCGTTACCGTTGTCGATGACTTCGTTATCCGAAAAGCGGAGATTGATTTCCGCCGAGCTGTCGGTCGCCGAGCCGTCTCGCAGCAGTGGAACCCGGCTTTGAACGTCCTGGGTTTGAGTCGGGCTTGCCGTATTGACGATATAGACCCCTTCCTCGCCGTTGCGATTGATGAAGTTACGATCGATCGCTAAGTTGGTTTCGGCAAACTGCTGATTCAGAACGTCGATGCCGCGACCCAGGTTGTGGCTGATTTCGTTGTCGGCGATGATGACCGGATCGAACGAGAAGCCGATGAACCCGCCGCCCGTTGCTCCGATCTCGATGCCGTCCACTGCGTTCAACGTGATCACGTTGTTGGTGATGCTGCCATTGAACTCGAAGAGCGTTCCCGGCATGAAGATATCAATACCATGCACGTCGTTGCCGGCGATGCGGTTTCCGGCGATGTCGGCGTCGACTTCATCACCCGAGATATCGATACCGTCGAGCACGTTGTCCTCGATGAGGTTGCGGTTCGCCAGCGTGCCGTCGCCGATGTCGACGATCGTACCGCCGATCAGAGCGATACCGTTCTGACCGTTGCGTGAAATCTCGTTGGCGAACCAGTCCATGACGACGCCCGATGCGTCGATACCGACGGTGGCACTGTCGAAGCTGGCCGGGACGAAATCGGTGTCGGATTGTATGCCGTTAAATCCGTTATCGTTGATCGTGTTGTTAATGATATCGGCAGTCAAAGCGGCGTCGGCTTGCGCGAGCAGGTTGATGCCGTTTTCGTCGTTGTTCGAGACATCGTTGTTCTCGATGCGGAAGTCGATATCGTTAAGGATAAACGTGCTGGGAATGAATCGGCTATTGGTAGCCGTCAGGTCGATGCCGTCACCGGCGTTATTCTGGATGAGATTGCTCTGGCTGCCGTCGCCGTTATCCGACCCGATCGTAATCGCCCGCAATCGAGGCGTAACGCCGTCGGAAAGGAATGCGCTGGTGCGAGTCAGTCGAGCGTCTCCGTCCCGGTTGAACGAGATGCCGTCGCCGCCGTTCCTGGCGATCACGTTGTTCAGGATTTCCATGTCTTCAATTTCGGAGTTATCGTCGATGCTGAGGGCAATACCGGCACCCACGTTGCCGAGGGCGTCGTTGTTCAGGTCGCCGATGGTGTTGTTGTTGATGACCGACCCGGTCAGCACGGCGTCCTGATCGAGCAGGGTGATGTTGATACCCTGGCCGTTGAAGAGGGTGGTCGTGGCATCGTCGGCGGTGCGCGTGATGATGTTGTTGCGGATGTCGAGAGTCGCCAGCAGTCCGATGGCCGGATCCGGATCGACGATCGACGTCCCGCCGCCGCGGAGTTCGAAGCCGATGCCGGCGTCGCGGTTGGCGGTGATGATGTTGCCGTCGGAGACGTCGAGGAGGCCGTCGCCGTCGACGTCTTCACCCGCATCGAGCGTACCGTTGCTGTTGATGTCTTCGATGACGTTCGGTCCGCCGATGGTCAGATCGAGCAGTCCGCCGTTGACCGTGCCGCCGATGCCCCACGACGACGTCGTGCCGGCTGCAGAATTACCGATCAGACTGTTGCGCTGGATGATTCCCGTAATCGTCGCATCGCGGGTTTCGAAGAAGATACCCGCTTCTCCGCGTATGGTCCGATCGATGTCGTTATCGATGACCGTCCCCAGTCCGATCGCTCCGGTATCGGACAGGAGGGCGATGCCATGTTCGAAGTTGTCGCTGATGTCGTTATCGGCGATGCTCGTGATGTCGATGATCCCGCCCAGCGTGGTTTCGAGCCGAATGCCATCCTGCAGGTTGTTCGACAGATCGTTTTCGTCGATGGTTCCCACGGTAATCGTGCCGCCGTTGGCAATCAGATTGATGGCGTTGAGATTGTTGCCTCGCATGTTGTTTTCATTAATCGAGACCGCTGTGATCGACGAGAGATCGTCGGCGATCATCCGCAGGGCATTCTGGTCGTTGCCCCGCATGTTGTTGCGGTCGATCGTCGAGGTCACGACAGTCGAGGTGTCTTCGGCGTGGATGTCGATCCCCTGGCCTCGCCCGCCGTCGATGAAGTTGTCGATGATGGTCGCCGTCGTCATGCTGGCGGCGCCGGACAGATTAATTTCGATGGCGTCGGCGACGTCTCCCAGCGGAATCGTCGAGACCGTGCCGCCACGGGCTTCGAAGACGTAACGACCGAGCGTCGTGCTGTTGAGGCTGTTATTGATCAGGCTGGTTTCAGGCGGCCCGTTGTCGAGGAAGGCGCCGTTGACGGCCGAACCGGGCAATTCGAACGAGGTATCGACGCCGTTAGAGAACCCGGCGCGGGCCGAGCTGCCGCCGAGGCCGAGAGCGTTGCTACCGCTGGCTTCGCCGGCTTCCCAGTTGATTTCGGCATAGTTGAATTCGATGTCGAAGTCGCCGGCCGCGATGTCCGAGCGATCGATCAGCACCAATTGGAAGCTGTTGTTCGGCAAACCGGCACCGGGCGCACCTGACGCATTGAAGTGTCGCACGTCGAGATAATTGACGCCGAAGGCCGAATGTCCTTCAGCCAGTCCCGTTCCGTAGGTCACGAGATTGCCCTGGCGGGTGTCGACGTCGGCGAAGAAGGGTGCAATGATGGGCGTCGCCGTGTTCAACAGACCGAACGGCGTAAACGTCGGAAGTGCTCCGTTGAACGTCACGTTGCCGTTGTTGTTCACGAACAGATCGGAGAACATCTGCCCGAAGAAGTTGAGCGTGAAACCGATCGGTTCCGCTCCCGACGAGCCGTCGTCGTTCGCGGGAATGTTGTCGGCGCTGAATCCGGCACGAATCGCGGATCCGGAAATCGGCAACGAGAAGCGAATTTCGTTGTTCTGAGCCAGCAAAGTGCCGACCGCCGTCCCGCTGAGTTCGATGCTGATCTGCGAGTCGGCATTGGCGATAAACCGGTTGCCGTCAGTGACGTCGAGCATGCCGTCGGCGTCCGCGTCTTCCGGATCGTCGAGCAAGCCGTTGAGGTAGGTATCTTCACCGGGATCGAGTATGCCATCGCTGTCGAGGTCTTCGGCGAGCTGCATCACGCCGTCACCGTTGCGGTCTTCACCGGCATCGAGGAAGCCGTTGCCGTTCGTGTCTTCGGTCGGGTCGAGCACGCCGTTGAGATAGGTATCTTCACCGGGATCGAGCACGCCGTTGCCGTTGGTATCTTCGATGGCATCGATGACGCCGTTGAAGTTACGATCTTCGTCGACGTTCGGACCGCCGAAGATCAGGTCGGCCGTCCCGCTGTCGGCGGCGATGTGGAAGCCGAAGCCGTCGTTCCCCTTGAAAAGGTCTTCGGGATCGCCGACGTTATTGCGGATCAGCGTCAGGTCGACGGCGGAAACGCCGGTCGAAGTGACCTCGAAACCGGCCCCGTCGTTGGCGGTCACGGTATTATCGGCGATGACGCGCGTTGCTTCGAAGATACCGAAGTCGATGTCGACACCGGTCCCGAAGTCGATGGCAGAACCGCCGACGAGGTTCATTTCGACGCCGTTGCCGGCATTGTCGTCGATGAGGTTGCCGATCATGGCGCCATTGATGATACCCGCGGTGTCGGTGTTGAGTACAATGCCGTCGCCGTTCCCGGAGAAGAAGTTCGAAACGATGCCGTCGAGGATGCCGTCGCCGTCCAGGTCTTCGGCGAGGTCGAGCACGCCGTTGCCGTTGTCGTCTTCGCCGGCGTCGAGCACACCGTCGCCGTCGGTATCTTCGGTCGGGTCGAGCACGCCGTTGCCGTTGAGATCTTCACCCGGGGTGCCGATGATCGTGGTGATGAGGCTGCCGCCGGTGGCAGTCAAGAACATGCCGGCACCGTCGAGCGCGGCGTTCGCGTTGGCATCTTCGCCGAGGTCGAGCACGCCGTTGCGGTTGATGTCTTCGCGGTTGCCGGTGAAGATGTTGCCGCGAACGAGAAGTTCGAGCGGAGCGGCAGCCGAGTTGTCGACTTCAAAGCCGTGAACCGAAGTCCCCGGCGTACCCAGGAAATCGTTGTCGACGACCAGGCCCAGCCGGTCGGCGGCGCTGGTTCCCGATGCGTCGGTGAGCAGGATGCCGTTGCGATAATCCACAAACCGGTTGCGATTGATGTTGAATCCGACGATGCCCGTGCCGGTGATGCCGTCGTCGGTGCCGCTGCCGTCGATGACGAAGCCTGACACTTCGTTGTTGTCGGCGAGCGTCACGACGGGCGAACCGCCCACGGCGTTGGAGATAATGGGAAGGTCATCCGCGACAAAGCCGGGAAGCGCAAACGTGCCGCGGGTCGAGGTGAACTCGTGGGGAACGCTGGTGCTCAACAGGCGTTGATCGTCGAGCAATGTGATCCCGGTATCCAGATTCGTGTTCGTATCGTCGTCGCGAGGCGAGACCGAGATGATATCGATGTCGGGATGGTTGACGAACGAGACCAGCGAATTGAACGGATCTTCAAATGTTCCGTCCCCGCCCGCCGCTGCATCCGGATCGATGTGGGCCACAATGAACGGCAGCATATCGACCGGATTGATCGCCGGAGTGGAATCGAGCTTGGCTTGCGTGCGGGTGATCACGCGGTACGTTCGCTGAATGGACGAAGCCATGCGCTGCTGAATCGAGGGCTGACGGAAGAACTGAGTAGGGCGTCCGTCCGGCAGCGAGAGGACGACGTTCATCCAAATGTTCGTGCCGAACGCGCGATCGTCGGCGACCGAGACCGACATCTGCCAGTCTTCGGTGATGTTGGCTTCGGCGCGAACTTTCACACCTCCGGCGGAGCGATCTCCGTTGCCGTCGAGGTAGTATCCGCCGAGGTATCCACGGAAGCCGTAACGCCCGAGGATCGGCATCGGACCGCCGACTTCGGCATCCATACCTTTGTAGGCGGTCTCGATGATTCGCGTCCGGTTGAACATGATGTTGTTCGCCTGGAAGAACGGATCGCCCGTCACCGTGTCGGAGAGCAAAATCGACTGATCTCCGAAGGGGAGATAAGCGTTGAAGCGGGCATCGAAGTATCGACCCAGCGATTCAAGACTCACGCCCGCCTGGTAATAGTCCTGCGCGTTGCCGGCATCGTAATCCCAGAAACCGGCGATCGTGGTAATGCGTTCAAGCGAGGGATCGTAACCGCGATAACCCAGGTTCATGTTCACACCGGCTTGTCCCTGGTCGGTGATCATGGCACGGGCATCGAGAAAGACCAGGCTGTAATTCGGGTCGACATGGAACGGCGCGAAGAGACCGACGTTGGTGAAACCCTGATCCCAACCGACACCGCCGCTGGTGGTCCGGTCGACATAGCCTCGGACACCAAAGGGATCGGTGACGGCGTACCCTACCCCTTCATAGACACCGTCGGCGTCGTCGAACTGGTCGACGGTGACGACGACTTCTTCCTCCCCTTCGACGGGAGGGAGCGCTTCCGTCGGTAGCGGCACCGTGGCAGCCCCTTCGGGAGCCGTATCGGGTGGCCCCTCCTCTTCGTTCTGTGCCCGCGAGGTGAGGGCAGCGCGCCCTTCCCCAGAGTCATCAAGGTTCACAACTCCTTCTGGAGTTGGAACTTGAGACATTGCTGTTGTCCAAAAGATTTGGCCAATCAGAAGCAGTGATAGGATGGATATCCGCGTCGTTTTCATCGATTGCTCCAGCGCCGAATTCGGTGAAGTCCCGAAGAGTCGCGTGCCGTAATCTGACGTTCAGTGTTGGACTGTAGCGGTTATATTGGTTTTGACACTTATCATGGTTATTCGGAACAAAATGATGGCGAAGTTGAATCCAATTGTGCCGATTAGACCAGTAAATCCGACAAATCGATGTAATCCCTTAACTGTCAACACGTTGCGGACCACCCGCTATTTCCGGATTTTTCCCAATCCGAAAGAGCATCATATTCATCCCATGCCACCCAAACTAACTTTACTGTCAACGATAATCGATATGTCAGATCGTTCCATTGCATGTCTTCTCTCAACCTACCGGATGCGGTTGCGCGGGGAGCTCCTCACGGGAAAACAAAAGCCGAATTCCACAAGTGACAAAAAGAAGTGAATTGGGAGAATTACACATGGCCGTACAGGCGTAAAATCACCTGGTCTGTCAATAATGCCAAATTCTTTTGCCCCGGACTGGAATATCGGAGGCGTTTTGCGCATCTTATGGGATGTCGACGGGCTTCTTTAGCCACAGGCGACCCGCGTGGGGTGTTCCACGAAACATAGATGCATTCAATGAAGAGGGGTTTGCGATGAAGTATTTAGCCGTCTTGACTTTGATTTGTGCGATCGGTGTGATTGGCTGTGGTGGTGGCGACAAGCCGAAGGCGTCCGATCCTGCTGTTGGCCCCGCCGGAGCACCTGGTGCTGCCGGAGCTCCTGGCGCTAAGGGTGCTGAAGGCGCTCCTGGTGCTAAGGGTGCAGAAGGTGCTCCTGGTGCTGAAGGCGCTACTGGTGCTGAGGGTGCCGATGGCGCTAAGGGTGCTGAGGGCGCCGAAGGTGCCGCTGGTACCGACGCTCCGGCTGAAGGCGACGCCCCTGCCGAAGGGACCGACGCCCCCGCCGAAGACGCTCCCAAAGAAGAAGAAACCAAGTAATTCACCGAACCGGCATTCCGGTTCGATTGAACGACCCGTTTCACGACCTTTGGTGACGAAACGCTGACTGAGAACTCCCGAACATATGATTCGGGAGTTCTTTTTTCGTCTCTGCTTACATATGATTGTCGGATGTCTCGCACTGTCTCATTCTTGAGGGGCTTCTGGTGACATCACGCGAACCGAACCGGCAGAGGCGACGGCAATGCCGAAACTTGCTCCTGCTTTACGGACTCGTTCTGCTCATCACGGTGCTTGAACCCGTCCTCGTTTTTGCTCAACCTTCTGCATCAAGCCCCGCCAAAGCCGTCAAAATTGACGATCCGGTCCCCTTCGGGCAATCCCCCTTCCGCTATCACAGTCCCGAGACATCCGATCGCATCGCAGCGTGGGGAAAAAACGCGACCGATCGGCAACTCCTGCCGAAGCACGAACCCCAGCGCGGCTACCTGAACGGACTCCTCGACGACCTGAAAATCTCTCCCCACTCGCAGATTCTCGTCTTCTCGAAAACCGCGGCGAACACCCGACAAGTTGCGCCGAAAACACCCCGCGCGATTTACTTCGACGACGAGGCCTACGTCGCCTGGTTGCCGGAATCGAAAACGCTGGAACTCGGTGCCGTCGACCCGATCAAGGGATTTCTGTTCTACACGCTGCCGCAGGATGGAACGACGCCACCTCGCCTGCGACGGGAACAAAGCTGCCTGACGTGCCACATCAGCTCGATCACGCTGAATATTCCAGGAGCGATGATCCGTTCGATGCAGGTCGATGCTGGTGGGCGACCCTACGAGGGCTATCCGCTCACCACGCACGCCAGCCCTTACGAACGCCGCTTCGCCGGCTGGTATGTCACCGGCGCGACCGAAACCATGACTCACCTGGGAAACCTGATCGGGCGCGAAGAATTCGACCGGCATCGCGATGACGCCACATTTCGCGGCACGCTCACTGATCTGACAGAGTTCTGCGATCTCTCCACATATCCGGCAAAAACCAGCGATATCGTGCCGCTGTTGGTGTTTCACCATCAGGCGCAGGGACATAACCTGATCATCCGCGTGGGGTACGAGTCTCGCCTGGGGATTCGCTCGGATGCGGAGGACCAACTCTTCCGCTACCTGCTGTTTCTCGATGAGCCACCGCTCCCCGGTCCCATCGCGGGAGACAGCGAATATCAGAAATGGTTTACCGACCGGGGACCGAAAGATGAATCGGGAAACTCACTGCGGGATTTCGATCTCACGCACCGGCTGTTTCGCCATCGACTCAGTTACCTGATCTATTCGCGCGCGTTCCAACAGTTGCCCGGCGATGCCAAGACGCGGATGCTGCTCCGCATCCACCGCGCACTCACCGGCGATGATTCAACAATTCCCGATGATTGGCACACCGCCGAAGAAAGATCTGCGATCGCAAAGCTCCTCGAAGAGACACTCCCCGAAGAAGACTGGCCACCCGTCGCGATGCCGTAAAAATCGGGTCGGGTGGCATGTCTGCATCGCGCAGCAGGGCAGACATGGATAGTTATCTCGACGAACAAAGAACATGGCTGCCCAAAGCTGCAAGCCATGCCACCCAATCAAAATCAATCTCAGTTCCGCTCACGGAACCTCACGACTATTCGATCGTCACGCGAACGCCGAATGCTTTCAACTCAGCGACTTGTGCTCCCTTAGCCGCATCGCTCAAGGGATTGCCCGCGAGGTACAGACGCCAGTACGGGGCGAATCGCTTGTCACCCTCGGCGTCTTTTTTCGCCATCGCGACCAGTGCCGCGAGGTCGGTGACTTTGTTGCCCTGCAATTGCGTGTAACGCAGATCGGTCATCGCCGACAATGCCGCGACGTCGGCGATCTGGTTGTTCCGCAAGTCGAGCGACTGGACCCGCGTCACACCGGCAAGCGGAGCCAGATCGGTGATCTGGTTATCCGCCAGATACAGCGAAGCCAGCTTGTTCAAGCCGGCGAGTGGCGCGATCGCCGTCAGTTTATTCTTCGAGAGATACAATGCCGAGAGCTTGTTCAAACCGGCGAGGCCATCGACGGCTTCGATCTGATTCCCTTCGAGATTGAGATATTGCAGTTTCTGGAGTTGAGCCAACGCCGCGACGTCCTTGATCTGATTCCCCGCGAGATTGAGCGATTGAATGTTCTTCAATCCCGCCAGCGGAGCCAACTCGACCACCTTATTGCCGGCCAGATTCAACTCGGCGAGGTTCGGACATTTATCAAGCCCGGTGAGATCGGCGATCTCCTTCCCCTTCGCCTTCAGAATGAAGACGTTCATCAAGTCGTCTTCGGTGAGGGCGACGTTGACGTCGGTCTTGCGGAGCACGTCGCGAATGACCGTTTCGAGGTTCTTATCGGGAAACGCCACCTGCGCCTGAGCCACGGAGACCAGACTCAAGAGGCATAACGTCGTCATCACAGTCAGAATGTTACGGCAAATCGGCTTCATTTCCGGCTCCTTGCTGCATGGAACTCCCCCACGATTTCATCGAAGCGAACGGGCGGTTCGTGACGTCAGGGGAGAAAGTTTGGAGGGTGTTAAAGGTGAATTTCTTGTCCCAAATCAACTGGATAATATTCTAACCAGAATGTCCATCCCCTCACAAGCATGACTCCCCTGTCGGTATCCCGGAACTTGACGTTACCGACGAATTATGGCAAGCTGATGTTCATGCATCCATACTCGATCGAAAAAGTGCGGTAAAGTATTGCCGCATTTCGGCGGTCGAATACCTGTTAGGCCTCAAGATGAACACACTCGCCATCCAGATATCGGCTGCCAACGAATACGGCGAGCGAATGGCGATCTTGCGAATCGATGGTCGTGAATTGCTCGACATCGTGCGCGACGTGGAAGCGCCGATTACAGCCAAAGCTGGCGAAGCCGATCTCGCCGGAAAATATCATTACCTGAGCGTGCGAGATGTGCTCCATCCGTCGCGCCAATTGCTGGGTGAACCCATACGCCCCCTACTGGAATACGACGGAAAGGTCTCAATTCTGGAATGCGAATGCGGCTGTGAGGGATGCTGGCCACTGATCATGCACGTTGATGTAACTGAAACTCAGGTCATCTGGCAAGATTTTCATCAGGTCCACCGCGACAACTGGGAATACCCAAATGATTTCCGTTTTGTATTTGATCGGTCGCAGATTGAAGCTGCACTAAAAATCATGGCATAACATCTTTATGGCCTCCCTCTGTCAAGAGAGCGCACGACAGGGTGGCGTGGCGTA
>JBJXGP010000083.1:0-4782 GCA_046160425.1 Planctomycetaceae bacterium | reverse complement strand
CATCGCGGACATCCTGCAACAGCGAAAAGAATACGCCGCCGCTCTTGAAGCGATGAACCAAGTCGACATGACCCAAGTCGAAGCCCCTCACTGGCGCGGCCGCATGCTCTGCGCCATGGGCCAAGCGCTCGCCAAGCTGGGAAAGAAGGCCGAAGCCGAAGCGAAGTTCAAGGAGGCGATGGCGCTGGAAGGACTCACTGACGAGGCGCGAAATCAGTGTGAAGCGGCGAGGAAGGGGATTGTTCAATGACGATCCACAATCAAGTGACTACAAACAATTGCCAAGCTGCCGTGGTCACGAAGATGAACACTCGCTTATACTTTGCTGACTTTCATGTTTTGAATTTCAGTGTGATTACGATACTTGCCGTATGACACTGTCAAAGCACTCTTGAATATGCGATTCTGCACGTTTGCCATTGAGAGCCTGACGCAAAAACACTCTTATATCTTTATCGCCTAATAACAATACGATCTTGCCTTCCCGACCCATTTCTTTCACATGCTCATAATAATGCTTTTTAACTTCACCTCTAAAACAAATAACCCCAAATAAACCAATGGTGTCGTTCAAGTAGGAACGTACTTGTTGAAAATCACTGGCATCGAGATTTTCATAATTCTTACATTCCCAGATAACTTGAGGTGCCTTATACTTCATCATTATCATATGCCAGAATCCGGTCATTGCAATATTGGCAGCAATCCAGTCACGTCTCTTTGTGTTACCCACATCTCGCACTTGTTCTTCAACATTTGCTAATCTTCCAATAAAGCATAATTCAATGACCCTGCCGATCACTGCTTCGTATTGAGATGCACAAGCCTCACCACTAGGAAGTGCCTTAATTTCTTCAAGTTGCTGCTCCAACAAGCGATGATATTCTTGGAGATCCATTCCATTATCAAGCAATACACCGTCTTCCCGTAGCGATGCACCATTAAGTGTTGCAATTATTCTATCGGAAAGCTGCAATGCATCATGATACATTGGATGAATCATGATGCATGTTTTATCGGTAATTGGAGGCATCGCTTCATGTCTCCAACCGGGCTCTCTAAAAGTGACTGCGTTTTCATTTTCTACGCCGACAAAACCAATTTCGTACAACAGCCTAATAAATCTTTCCGGTTCAGTATGCAAATAAATCCACTTCTGACATCCTGAACGCACTAGACCATCTATACTGAGTGCTGCGATAAGATCTCGAATTCCAGATACAGTAAATTTATTACCCAGCCCAAAAAATCTATTCAGGACCAATGTTATATTCGAATAATTCTCAGCATACTCATCGCCAAGATCTTTCAGGCGATTTTCCGAAAACTTTCTTCTTGCACCAAGTAAATCTTCGATGCTAACAAGTTCGTGATTTTTTGCCTTTGCCCCCTCGATTGCGTAATCGCAGTAAGTTAGTACATCACGTGGTCGCATTTGACAATGCTGAAATACTAAATCATATGAAGGAGTGCCATTGCAAGATTCGAAAATGTGAGACCATGTTGCGCCACCAAGTGGAGGTTTCGTATTAAACGGTGCTTGCAGACGTCGTTCAATTAATTCTAACAGTAGTTCGCGTGTCCAATCTAACGATACAACCCAAGTTTCAAGCCGAGAAAACTCATTATCAATTGCTCGGATTCGTTCGAAAATATTTTCTCGAATAAATACAAGGCTACGGCAAAACTCCGTCTCAGTATTGATTTGAATTACTGCGTGCAACAGTGCCATGAGCAGAACGACCGCAGGATCTGAGCCGTCCCAATCTTCGTCAATGCGATCAATGTAAATTGTTAAGCAGCCCATCTTCGATGCGAACATCGGTCGCATCGCGTTAGCCAGTCGTTTTGGTCGATTTAGAAATTTCAACCAACGACGTTCTTCTGAGATGGCGCTCGTCAATTCTTCAATTGTTGCAAGCGCTCGAAAGTCAAAATCATCCTCGTCGAACAGGTGACGCTCCGCACGCAAGTCACCGACGATTTCGTAGTCTTCTATCCATCGTCGTTTTCGCCAATGTGACACAGTTTCAGCTAATAAAGCTAATTTGAAAGCGATGACAAGCGAATTAAACGGGCGTTGACGGACGTCGTTAAAATCGCCTATTGGAAGTGGCAACTTCGGATTCCCGAAAATGTGTGGTGTAGTAACAAGTCGGCTTTTTTCATAACTTTCAAGGAATTTCGTTAGGGCGGTTTTTCCGGTGCCACGTCGACCGACAAAAATGGCTTTACGATTTGTGGGACGTGAGGCATATTCAAGAGCAGGTGTATTCACAAATACATCGCGCCGCATCAAGATATCGTCGTGTTCGGCAAAGGAATGCCCAAGTTCGATATGTTGAAGTGCGTCCTTTGGCAATATCCGCTTTGCTCCGTTATTCATCGATCACCATTCCGTATTTTTCTTTTCGATGATAGTCGGTCAATGCATCAAAATGTCCAAAAGGATTATAGTCAACCTACACCCGCGCTCCGCACAATCGCTCGGCGAGTTTTTCGATCATCGAATACAACAACTCCAGCGAAGTTCTCGCTTCTTCGTCGGTGATCGTCATCGGGGGGCTGATGCGGATGACGGTTCCCGCCAGCGGGCCGAGCAAATGGATGCCGTCGCCGCCGGGGGTGCCCAGGTAACAGACTTCGACGATTTTGTTGGCGACCTGGTTGGCAGTCAGTTCTCCTGCCGGGGCGCATTCGATGCCGAAGACCATCCCTTCGCCGCGGACTTTCGCGATCAACGGCAGCGCCTTGAGTTTCGTCAGACCCTCGGCGAAGACTTTCGAGACTTGCTGCGTCCGGGCGATGATGTCGGTCGATTCGAATTCATCGAGCGTGGCCAGGACCGCGGCACACGATAGCGGGTTGGCACTCCAGGTATCCGACGCTTCGCCGTAACTCAGCGACGACATCACGTCGCTGCGACCGACGACCGCCGCGACGGGGACGCCGTTGCCGAGACCTTTGCCGAGCGTGACGAAGTCGGGTTCGATGCCGTAGGCTTCGAAGGCGTACATTTTTCCGGTCCGCCCGAAATTGGCCTGCACTTCATCGAGAATGAACATGATGTCGTGGTCGCGGCAGAACTTCTGCAGCAACTGCATGTATGCTGCGGGGGGATGATAACTCCCGCCGCCGCCGAGATACGGCTCGGTGATCAGGCAGTTGATTTTGTTGCCGTGCTGCTTCCAGATCTCTTCGAGTTCGGTGCGGTATTTGGTGAGGTCGATCTCGTGATGTGCTTTGGAGAGATCATCGATCTCGGCCATCGGGAAGCTGATGAACTTCACGCGGGGATCGCGGTCGTGATCTTTTTCTGATCCCGTCACGGCACCGGCGAGACCTTTTTTGCCGTGAAAACCGAAGCGGGTGGCGAGAATCATGGTCCGGCTTTCGTCCCGATGCAGACAGGCCCACAGAGCTTTCTGCACCGCTTCTGACCCCGAGGCGGCCCACATCACCATATTGAGGCGGTCACCACCTTTCGAGGTCTGCACGTTCTTGAGCAAGCGTTTGACCGCTTCGGCTTCGATCGGCGTGATGGCGTTGTACGCGGTCATCGAAACGGCGGAGATGTATTCCCCCGGTTTCGCGGTCGGCCCCGTCAGGTCGGAGATGTTCCATCCCATGTACTTGACGAAGTTCTGCATCCAGCGCTTCGGGTTGTGCCCCAGGTTCGAGACGAGCACGCCCGAACTGTAGTCGTACAACCGTCGGCCTTCGGGAGTCCAGTGAAACACTCCGGCGGACCGAGCCAGCACGGCCAAGCTGGGGGTGAAGGTGCGCAATGCCAACGGTTCGCCCTCGGCGATCGCTTCACGGACGGCGTTGGACTGGTTTTCTCCCGGGAATTGAATCGGCTGAGGCATCGGACAATTTCCTTTTGTGTTCGATTCCCCCCGTCATTGACGGGGGGCTAAATGATGCTGAGCGTGGATGATGTTGGTGCGGCCTGACGCACCCTCCAAAAAACTACACTTTACCGCTGTATAACACTTCGGGTTCGGCGGAACCGGGACGATACAAGACGAGGCCACCATTTTTGTCGTTGACCCGGACGACGCAATCGGGTTCACCGTTCGCCGCATGGTGCAGAATGGCTTCCAGGGCCTGCACGGCGGCGACGGTTTGCCGATCGGCGGCGAGGTCGTTGTAATTGAGTTTCCGCATTTCATCGAGGCGCTTCACGCGGTCGTCCTTCGAGCCGCCGAATTCGACATAGGCGACTTCGCGGGCGAAGCGTTCGAGGACTTCGATGCCGTATCCGCGTTGCGAGCGTTCGCCCCACGGTTCGCAGAACGAGCCGTTGTAATGGTTGTTCATCGTGGTTTTGAGGGTGAAAGGAGTCCGCCCTTCGACGGTGCATTCGACGCCCCGTTTGCGGGAGTGCCCGTTCCAGATGCCGTTGTCGAAACGGAATTGCACTTCCTGCTCGACGTAACCGGGAAAATTATCGGGAGTGACCCACGACGTATGGATGTCGAACGCCGCTTCGCGTCCGCTGGGGTATTCGTAGACCATCCGCATCTGTGTGCTGTCCCAAGTGTCTCCGGATGCGGGACCGACGATCCCCCGTTGGCCGGTCGCGGTGATCGTCTTCAACTTTCCGGGGAATGTGAAGTCGATCAGCTTGATGTAATGGACGGCGACATACGTGCCGGGGTTGCGACCTTTGATCCACTCGGCGAACTGGCTTCCCGAAATCGATTTCGGTTCAAGCAGACTGCAATAACCGTTGTTGACGTGCTGCAAGACGTCATCATATACGAGGGTGCGGAGTAG
>JBJXGP010000082.1:0-5991 GCA_046160425.1 Planctomycetaceae bacterium | reverse complement strand
GTGCGTTGTGCGGATATCGCAGGATCGATCCCCTTCTCGATCCACAGACGCAAGCGGTCGAAGCTCCAGGCTGTTGCCCAGCCCATGAGCGGACGAAACACCAGCGCATTGAAGACTCTCCCCGGGACGCCCCCCCGAACGCGATAATCGTAAGAGGTGAAGAACCGCAGGCCGTCCTGCGTCGGAACGTAGCGCCAATAACCCGCGCCCTCGCGGATGAGTGACTTGGGATCGTCGGACCAGAACTTCAACGCCGACGTCCGTTCGCCGTTGGCCCCGCTGCGCTCGCCGACCGTTTCCCCTTGGCCCTCAATGGCCAGGCCGAACCCGATCCGCGTGGCATATCGGAATTTTTGCGGCACGGTTTCGTCGGGGCGTGGGAGGTATTCGATGTCGCTGAAACGGAGATCCCAAAGAACGTGCAGGCCCGGCGTCTGCGTCAAACGCCATAGTTCGTCCATCGTTCCGCGAATGCGGATCTCGACGTAGATGCTCAACCCCAACTCCTTCCAGCCTGACTAACGCGAGGAACTGTGTATTTTGGCAGAGCCGTCCCCGAAGCTTCGGTAGATCAGGCTGTGCCTGATCTACGTCACCTAATCTCTGAATTGTCGTTGGTGCCAACTTCCTGTTTTTTCAGGACATCAAGTACATATCTTGCGGCTTCTGCAATTTCAGGATTATTTGAGGTCGTCAAACCCTTTGAGTATTCCAATATCTGCTCGTTTGGAGAAACACCAAAATTATACTCATCAACATTTTTGTGAAAAAATATGCATATGCAATACAACGCACGTGCAACCAACCACGGATGTTGTCGGTCAAGAAAATGAAATATACGATTGTCGCGAGTTCGAACACCAATCAGCAAATATGCACCCAACACATATTTGATGCCACTGTATTTCGTGAAAATCATGTCGTCATCTAAATTAGTTTGTGCGTCACATGGAAGCAATGGCGTTATATATTTTGCAATAACGTCCTCGATTACCTTCAACGCCTCGCCATTCAATTGTGAGAGTTCGATGCCAGCCTCGTTCACTTTTATACACGATCCCGCCGGACCTCGCCGATTGCCAGATAAAGTTTCTAAGACAAGATGTTCAATTTCGTTTTCTATCATCAATACAGCACCACAAAGACGCGAATCGAGTAACAACGGTACAACTTCATTCTCAATAGTAGCACTTTGATCTCAATTCAGTTTCGGCAGGTCAGCCTATGCCCGAATTGCTCGATTGTCGCCCAACCATCACTTCCCCGCAGTGGGCAACGGTTGCTTGTACTCGTAGAAAATCTCGCAGAGCCGGTTGAGCGCTTTGCTGGCGATGGTGGTGTCGGTGGATTCTTTCAGATGGACGTTGTTGACGTAAAACCCGAAGACCAGTTTGCGCTTTTGCTTGGTCTCGATGTAGCCGGCGAGCGCTTTGCTCGTCATGATGAAGCCGCCGTTCATCGAATTGTCCCAGAGCAGCGTTCCCGTTTTCGCGAGGACTTTTCCTTTGGCAGGACTTTCGGCTCCGAAGGTCGCCAGCGTGCCGTCCGAGCCGAGGATCGGCAGCGTCTCTTCGATGGCATCGAAATCGGGACGGCTCGACAGATATCGCAGCAACTGGATCACCGCACGCGGCGTCACGAAGTCGGCCTGATCGCCTCCCGCTCCGCCGCCGAATGAAATCGAATCGACGTCGACGCCCGCCCGCAGTAGGAATTCACGCTGCCGATTCAGTCCATCGCGAAGATTCTTCTTCCCGTCGTTCGCTGCCAGCAGAAGAGGGAGCGTGCTGGCATGCAGATTGTGGCTGACCTTGAGAATGAGACGCGCCGATTCAGAAAAAGGAGGAGAAACCAGCCGGGCGACGCGCGGGAACGATTCGATCACTTCGGGAGAAGGAAGATCTTTCGGATCGGGGTTGGTTCCGAAGACCGAGGCTTCGACGACCACCCCCGCGCGGTCGAGTTCTTCGATGAACAGCGTGCGTGCAAACGATGCCGGGTCCGAAACTTCGAAGACCTTGACGAGCGGATTCTGCCCCAGCGGAATTTGCCCCGTGATGACGATATGCCCCGGACCCTCCTCCTTGATCGACGTGATGACCGGTTCTCCCGCGGCGACGGTCTGCACTTTGGACTCCACTTGATATGCGGAGGTCTGCGGTCGCCAGTACAACTTTGCCGGTGCCCCCACGCGCGTCGGGGTCAATTGCAGATCGATCAGGTTGTCGTTGATGATGATCGGAGTAATGTGCGTTGGGCCGCTTCCCGTACTGATCGCCTGGTCGAAGAGGCGGTCATCGACGATCACGTCTCCCTTGACGCGGCGAATTCCCGCCCCCACGATCTGGCGGGCGAGTTCATTCAGCCCCGCCAGCGGGTCGGGTTTCGTCAGCTCCGCCGTGTTGTTGCCGTTGGCGTAGGTGTGGTCCGCATTGGTGAAGGCGATACGTCCATCGTCCTGAGTGCGTCCTCCCATTGTCAGGTCGCCGGTGGCGACGAGAATGAGATCGCCGTCGAGGATCCCGAGTTGATCGAGTTCCCCACGAACGTGAACGGGAGTTTCGAAGCGGTGATCGGGTCCGAGGATGTCCCAAGCGGCGGCGACGGAGAAGAGCTTCGTCGTCGACGCCGGCGCAAACAGCCGATCGGGATTCAGTTCGTACAGAGTCTCGCCCGATTCGAGATCGACGACGAGCAGTCCCCAGTGGGCGTGCTGATACAGCGGATCGTCGATGATTTGCGAAACCTGGGATTCCAGAGAATCGTCCGCCGTCGGTTTGTCGGCTGCCCGGCGCTGCTGACCGATCGAATCTCGCGGACCGCAGAGCACGAAGGCCATCAGCGCTAACGCTGCGAAGAATCGGCGTCGACCACGGAAATGGATTTGGAAAAAACTGCTCACGAAGTTCCCTCGCATTCGATTCAACGGACTGGAAAATCAAGAGACGACACTTCAGCGAATCAACCGCTGCAAACCTGCATCCGCCGCACGGGATCACCCGAAAAGATCGCTCACCGGGTTGCCGGTGGTGATCCGGACCGGGCGGTTGGTCGGGTCGTAGATGGCGACTTCGGGCAAGAGTCCGAACGCATAGAGAATCGTCGCGGCGAAGTCGTCGGGAGTCACCGGTTTGTCTTTGACGAACGCCCCTTGCGCGTCGCTGGCTCCGTAAACTTGTCCGCCGCGGACGCCTCCCCCCGCCAGAAGCTGGGTATAACACGGTGCCCAGTGATCGCGTCCCGACCACTTGTTGATTTTCGGCGTGCGACCGAATTCACCCGCGACGGCAATCAGCGTGTCGTCGAGCAGGCCGCGCTGTTCGAGGTCTTCGAGCAATGCGGAAAACGAATGATCGAATGAAGGGGTGCAATACTTGTGCGTGAGCTGCTGGACGCCGGTCAGTTGCCCATCGACGCCGCAGACATCGTTTTCGACGCCGTGACAATCCCACAGGTTGAACTGGCAACCTTTGGGATCGAAGAAGGTCCAGAAGACATTCACCATTCTCACCCCCGACTCGACGAGACGGCGGGCCATCAGAAAACTCTGGCCGTATTCATTTCGGCCGTAGCGATCGCGTGTTTCGGGCGATTCCAGTTCCAGATCGAGGGCGCGATTCACTTCGGGTTGAGTCAGCAACGACAGCGCCTGCTGCTGATGAGTGCTCCAGTTTTTCTCGGCGGTGGGGCCGAGTGCGCCGGTCGTATCATCATCCAGTCCTTGCAACAACGTCTTGCGGGCGCTGAGACGAGAATCATCGAGACCATCGAGCAGCTTGAGGGCATCGAGTCGCAGCGGTGCATCGCTGAGCGACGCTTTATTTTCTTTGTTGAAGGTCAGCGGATCGAATCGGGTTCCCAGAGATCCACCCGCTTGTCCTTTGTAGGGGGGAGACGACGTCTCGAACGGTCGCGGTAGAATGACCCACGGCGGGAGCAACGGATTCGATCCCGAACCCAGGACCGCGTGCAGGATCGCTCCCAACCCCGGATGATCGTCGCGCGAAACATGTTCTTCGGTCGGTCGCGGCGGCAACATGCCCAGCAACGATCGTGCGATCGCCGTCCCGTGTGCGTTGTCGCTATGGGTCATCGAGCGAATCAGCGCCAGCTTGTCGGCGTGATGTGCCAGCTTCGGCGTCAATTCGCTGAAGACGATGCCGGGAACGTTCGTTTCGATCGGCTTGAAGAGCGTGCGGATTCCCTCGGGGGCATCGAGCTTGAGATCCCACATGTCATTTTGAGATGGTCCGCCGCACAGAAAAATGTAGATACAGTTTTTCGCGGTGGCGCGTTCGCTGATCTCCTGATGATCGATCTGCTCGCGCGCCTGAATCATGGCGGGGAGTGCAGCGCCGCCGAGTGCCAGCGACCCCATCTTGAGCAAGGTGCGACGGTGAATCTGACCGGATTTTAATAGCCGGCGGTTCGACTGCATCGGAAAGAGGTTAATCATACATTACCCCTGCGGAGTCCGCCATCGCGTCTCGACGACGGTTCTCTATTGTAACTTCCCTCTCCCTTGAATCGGCCAGATCACTTCCAGTCGATCGCCCCGGAATCCATAAAATTGATCGTGCAGGATGGTCGTAAAGTCAGCATAGCCGGGAATCAGTTCAATCTTATCACCGATCTTCAAATTCTGCGAATCTTTTCCGAGAGAAAGCTCGCAATGTTCGGCACTCATGCGGATCACCGTCGCATCGGGACGACCTTTGACAATCGGCTTTTCCTGATCGGGATTGATCGTCTTGCGTCCGCTGTCAAGGACCGCTTTTTCCAGATTGGGACGGCTGACGACCGTCGCCAGGACCGAGAGCGAATAATCCAACCCCTTGAGTCCCATACGGTTCTGATACAAGGGGTCGGCGAATATGCCCCCTCCCGCTTGCAATTCGGTGACGCCGGGGCAGTCGACGGTGATCTGATACGATCCCGTTCCTCCCGCGCTGACGATATCGCAACAAATTCCGGACTTCTGCATCTGATCGCGGGCCTGAATCAATAGGTCGATCGCGGAGAAAATCTGCTTGCGCTTGTCATCCGGGTTTTCCACCGACAGGAGATGCCCCTCATAACCCATGATCCCCACGAACTTTATCCCCTTTAATCTGGATGCCGCTTGAGCCAGTTCCAGCGTATCTTTGCCAGGGGAGGCACCGACGCGATGCAGGCCGATATCCATTTCGATGATCACCCGGCAAGTCACTCCTCGCTTCTGGCAAATCTGCGCAAGTGGTTCGACTTGCGCAAAATGGTCGATGGCGACGATGGGGTCGGCATTTCGACATAATGCGGCAACGCGTTCCCATTTTTTCTCGCCGACGATCATGTTGGCAATGAGGATGTCGCGAATACCGGCGGCCGCCATGACTTCGGCATCCGAGACCTTGCCACATGTGACACCGATGGCTCCGGCTTTGATTTGTTTCCAGGCGATCGCCGGTGTTTTATGGCACTTTTGATGCGGTCGCCATTGGATCCCTTTACTTGCGATCAGTGATGATATTTTTTGGATATTCGATTCCAGAACATCCAGATCGAGGCAATATGTGGGTGTATCAAATTCGAGTTTCTGCATTCCAATAAATGACACGTTGCCCTCACCTGATGTTAAAAGTTGGTATTACGGCGAATGGGTTGAAGCGGCTTGTCATGACGATAAATGAATGGCACCAGTTTATCGTTCTTGCGAGCGTAGCGGCAGAGAACCGCACCAAAGAACTGAAAAATTTTGATTCTGGTCGGTTGACACTCTCGCAGCGGACGATACAATGAGGGGCCCGACATCGGGGATGATTTCGTTTTTCTTCTCGTTTGTTGTGTTGCTTTTTGCAACTCAACAATGGTGGGTCGACGAAGTCTTTTGCTCTTTGACAATATGGTGGGTGTGTGAGAGACGTTCAAGAAGTTTGAGGAACGTACGAGCGGCGGTCTCGTGACGTGAAGGTGCGACCTGTCACGTAAGTCTTCTGCATATGGTGCAATTTA
>JBJXGP010000081.1:0-4416 GCA_046160425.1 Planctomycetaceae bacterium | reverse complement strand
TCGAAGATGCGGCCGAATACGTTGAATTCTGGAAGGCCGAACAGGCCGTCCGCGAGAAAGAAGACGCCGCTCCCGAAGCGGAACAGAATCCTCGCGTGCTGATCAAGACCAGCAAGGGTGATGTTCTGATCGAACTGTTCGAGAATGAAGCCCCGAACACTGTTGCCAACTTTATCAGTCTCGTCGAATCGAAAACGTATGACGGCACGTCATTTCATCGCGTCATCCCGAATTTCATGATTCAGGGAGGGGATCCCAACTCGAAAGACGCCGACCCCAACAACGACGGCCAAGGTGGTCCCGGCTATACGATCGATTGCGAGTGTTACTCCGAGACTGCCCGCAAACATTTTTCGGGAAGTCTCAGCATGGCGCATCGCGGTAAAGACACCGGCGGTTCCCAGTTCTTCATCACTCACTTGCCGACGTCGCACTTGAATACCAACGTCGAACAGAAGCGAGGACATACCGTCTTCGGCCGAGTCATCGAAGGGCTGGATATCGCGCGCTCGATTCAACAGGGCGATCTGCTCGATGAAGCGAGCGTCGTTCGCAAGCGCGATCGCGAATACAAGCCCGTGAAGAACTGATGATGACGGGGCAGAGAGTGGAACCGACCTATTCGCGTGGCAGAATGTCCGGGAGAAAATAGGCGACGCCCTTCACTTCCACGCGGATTTTGGGCCACTCTTCCACCGGTGTGATGACGGTGTGTCCTTTGTCCGTCACGATGATCGTATCCCCGACCATCGCCGGGCCGACCGACGGATGCCACCAGATCGCCGTCCCGGACTTCAAGCGGAAGGGACTGCCGGGGGCGATCACGACTTCGCTCGGATGGTAGCCGATCACGTTTCCCTGTTCGACGAATTGCCATTCCTCATCGCCGTTGAATTTTTCGAAGATTCTCTGCACTTTAGGCCACGTCTCGGCGAGCGGCCAATCGACCTGTGAAAAATGCGACGCCGTCGCCAGCACCATCAGCGCCAGACGATGCGACTCTCGCACGTCGCGCGACGGTTCGCCGAACGAAACCGTGCGGCATGCTCCGGCGCACAAACCCAGGCGGCGACCGACGGCGGAGAGGACGCAGTATCGCTGCACGGTGTCTTCGCCGAAGCTCCAGTGCCGATAACGATGACTCTGCCCGTCGGCCAGAACCTGAAGCGATTCCGGTTCGATCCCGTGCTTGAGAAGTCGGTGTGCCAACTGGCCGGCGATTTCGGTTTCGGACTGCCCCAATTGCAGATTGCGGCAGGTTGCTTCGACGGCGTGTGCGACGTCGGTTCCCAAGTCGCGCATCCGCTGTTGTTCGAATGCGGAGAGGGGCTGACGCAATTCCGTCAGCAACGCTGCCGCGTTCTCGGTGTCGGCAAACGAGGCGTCGGCGGCGACGTTTCGTCCCCGACAGATGTCCTCGGCGAGAACCTGCAACGATTGATGCCAGGGGCGTTCTTTCAGTTGAAAACCCAACCCGTAGATTTCGCGATCGAAGAGTTGTCCCGAATCGGTGTTACTGCTGATGACGACTCGGGCTTCGGGAGTGATGAACAGAGCGGCGACGCTCTCGCGGGAAACTCCGCGGGTGCTGTTGCCGCCGGTCGTGAACCAGGAAAAGTTATAGGGAGATTGAAGCAGCAGGGCATCGAACTGGTGGGTGTCGAGAAATTCTGCGATGCGGCGATGCTTGACTTCGATCTCGATCCCGCGCTGTGGATCGGTCACGCGAATTTCACCAGACGATAATGGGACCGACATCGGATAAGGGACTACCGTCATGTCTTGCTCCACTCGCGCGAGGTTCAGAAGAGCGCTGCCGTTTTTGGTGCGTCAACGATTGCTGAAATGAAACGGAGGTGCCACTCGAATTCACAATTTATTGTCGTAAGAATGATCCGACGAGTGCAATAGCGGATTGTCCGCAAAATTCATTTTCCGGGCGTTTTCTGATTTTCGTCCGAATACGGCTTGCCCTGGGGAGGCGCTACAGGTTCAGTTCAACGTGAATTCGATGATCAGGACGAGGAAGAAAAGGAATGCCGAGATAATTGCCGCCGTTCGTTGAACGATGCCGTTTGCAGTTCCAAAGCCGAAGTGCCGACCCTCGCCATGCCAGCACCAAAAACCGATCGGTGTCGCGATCAGCCCGAACAGGATCAATTGCCAGCGAGACGCACCGGAATTCAGTAGCGTCATGCCATCGCCGCTTAATGTGAATCCATCGACGAGAATGTAAAGCCCATTGGCGACGAGACAGAAGCCGCAGAAGTACCGGAACAGATACAATCCCGGCGACCGTATAAGACGCGCCATCACATACGCGAGCAGCGGTAGAATCGATCCGATGATCGGACCACCCCACGCCACGAGTTGCGGATGCGGATTTTCCGATAGAACCGTCATAGAAATGCTCAGCGGATGCAACACGACGTACTCAACGTGACCTCCCGTAAGCCATGCCGCCGAGACGTGCCCAAACTCATGAACGATCATGAATGTCAGCCACGAAAACGGTAAGAACGTAGAAATGAGCAGAATCTGGTAAAAGTGGTACATCGAACTCTTTCGCTCACGCCTTAATAGTGGCAATGTGACACAAGATGACACAGTTAAGTCGCTGCCAGGAAATTGTAGACATCATGTCCGGAGGACGACTCCGCCACCCGGGGCAGTTTCCCCGGAAAATCGTATCATCGGGCTGTACATACTGGATATGCAACTTGAGTCGACATATGATATGGTGATCGTCGAATCTTCACATTCATCTCGGAGTTCGATGAGTTCGTCCGTCGGCAATGCAGTCTGCTATTCCATACGACAATATCGTTTCTTTTGCAATGATCGGAACACTACCATGCGCATCGCACAACTGAAGGCGTTCTTCCGGAACACGCCGTCAACCGGCTCACAATTCACCGCGGCGTTTCGTTGCCTGGCGACGGGTTCGTTCGCCGCGATTCTGCTGTCGTTCGCTTTGCCGGCGAACGCCGACGATTGGCCACAGTTTCGCGGACCGAACAGCACGGGGATTTCCACGTCCAGCGATCCACTTCCCGAAAAGTTCTCCAGTACGGAGAACGTGGCCTGGTCGGCCGATTTGGGGGACGGGATCGGCAGCCCCGTCATTGCGGATGGGCGTCTATTCATCAGCGGCATGACCAACGAAAAAAAGACGGTCAATCTCTATGCCTTCGATGCCAAGACGGGCGAAAAACTCTGGCAGCGCGACTGGCCCGCCGGTGAATTGCCCGAAATCCACGAGACGAACAGCCACGCCAGCACGACGCCGGCGGCTGATGCCGATCGCGTTTACTTCTACTTCGCTACGATCGGCATGCAGGCCCTCGATGCCAAGACCGGCGAAGATGTCTGGAAGCAGGAACTGCCCGTTCCTTACTTCGTGTTCAAGTGGGGTCCGGGAATGTCTCCGGTGTTGCACAAGGACTTGCTGATCTTCGTGCAGGATGACGATCTCTATCCGGCGTTATATGCCTTCGACACGAAAACGGGAGAAATCCGCTGGAAGGATGACCGGATCGATATGGCGGTCAACTATTCGCACCCGGTCATCTGCACGACCGACGGCCGGGATGAAATCGTCGTCGCCGGGACCGGCATGGTGATCGGTTACGATCCCAAAGATGGTCGTCGCCGTTGGCACGCCAAGACGCTGCTCCGCAACATCAAGACGACTCCGGTCGTTCGCGACGGCGTCATCTATATTTCGCTCATGAGCGGCGGCATCGCTTATCAATGGATCGCGTCGGTTGATGCGGTGGAGACCGGCAATAAAGACGGCAAAGTCTCTCGCGAAGAGATTCAGGCATTCGTCGGCAAAACGATCGTTCCCGAAGCCTTCTTCGAGAAGACGTTTGGCCGAGGCGATGCGAACAAGGATGGCGTTCTCGAAGGCGAGGAACTGGATCTGGCGTTTTTGCATCCCGACAATATCGCGGGTGCCCGGTTTACGCGACAGGGGGAAGCCGCCGCCGATGAATTTGTGATGGCCATTCGCGGGGGGGGAGAAGGGGACGTCACCGACACGCACGTTCTCTGGAAACATCCCACGAAGCACACCGATCACGTCGTCTCGCCGTTCGTGTACGATGGCCGCATTCTGTTGGTCAAGGGGGGCGGGATCAGCACGGTCTTTGATACCGAGAAAGGTGAAGCGCTCGGCGGTCCCCGGCGAATCGAAAATGCCAGCGATCACTTTGCGTCCCCCGTTTACGGCGACGGCAAGATTTATGTGGCCGGCGCAAACGGGATTGTCATCGTCTTGAAGAACTCGCCCGAATACGAAATCCTGTCATCGAATAATATGGACGACGGAATCGTGGCGACGCCTGCGATCGCCGACGGTCGTTTGTTCATCCGCACCCGCAACAAACTATTTGGCATCGGCAATTGAGCCAT
>JBJXGP010000080.1:0-4399 GCA_046160425.1 Planctomycetaceae bacterium | reverse complement strand
CAGGTGAGCGACGGATGAAAATCTACCGGCTGTACGACCGGGTTGAAAGTCCGTCGTACGTTAAGTTCATATTTAGCGATTGCCTTAAGAAGGATTACCGCTATGGTCGAGCCGACCGCCTCGCGACGTTCGTTATTGCAATACGGAGCATGGGGCGCTGCGCTTTCGACGGCGTGGGGGGATGCGGAACCGCTCTCGGCCGCAGAGGAAAAGCCGAGCGATATCAGGATCACCGGGGTCGAGACGTTTGCGCTCCAGCACAAACTGAAAAAAGGCATTGGACCATCGACTTTGTACTATCCCTTCCGCGATGCGCTTTTGATCAAGATCACCACCGATAGCGGCATCGTCGGCTGGGGCGAGGCGGCTGACGTCGGCGGCACGCGGGAAGTCATCGAGAAGAAGCTGAAGAAAATTCTGCTTGGCAAAAATCCGCTCGAACATCGCAAACTCTGGCGTTCGCTGTGGGGGGCAAACTTCGGCGATGGACGCGCGGTCGGCGGCGTGGACATCGCGATCAACGATATTCGCGGAAAAGCCATGAACCTGCCCATCTCCGAGCTGTTCGGCGGCCGCGTCCGTAACAAGGCGTTCGCGTATGCGTCGTCCATGAACTACACCGAAGGCGTCGATCCCGAAGACCAGCATCCTGCCGAGGCAATGCGATTGGTCGAGAAGGGGTTTCGCTCCCTCAAGGCTCGCACCGGAAGGTATGGCCTGAAGCGGGATATCAACGTCCTGGCGATGGTCCGCGATGCCGTAGGTCCCGACATCCGCCTGCAGACCGACGGCAACGGCGGCATGACGTTCGCCAATGCCGTCACGTTCGGCAAGGAACTCGAAAAACTCGATTTCTATTTCTTTGAAGAACCGATTCCTCAGCGGGGACCATTCTATCCCGGATATCCCGAACTCGCTGCGGCGCTCGATATTCCGCTTGCCGCCGGAGAAGTCCTTGACTCGCGACTCAACGCAAAAGAACTGATCATTCAGAAGGCGCTGGATATCATTCAGCCCGACCCGATGCTGTGCGGCGGCATTGGCGAATGCATCGCCATCGCGGAGTTTGCTTCGCTGTTCGGCATTGCGTGCCATCCTCACTGCTGGGGGAGTGCCCCGGCGATTGCGGCGACGATGCACACGGTCGCCTGCATTCCAAACTTCTCGCAGAGTCACACGCCCGACGAGCCGATGCTCGAGATCGATGTTTACGAAAACCCGTTCCGGGACGAGTTGACGTCGTTCAGGTTCGATGTCAAAGACGGTTACATCGACCTGCCGACTAAGCCGGGCCTGGGCATCGACATCGATGAAGACGTGATCAAGAAATACGAAGTGAAATAGTTGTCAATTCAGAGCCGCGAGCGTCCGCGACCGGTCCTTTCCACGAAAGACGAAATCCATGTCTGCGCAGACTCATTCACGGCGTGCTTTTCTTGGAGCCGGCGCAGTTGGCGCTGTGGCTGTCTGCGGCATCCGCGAAGCGCACGCGTATCACCAGACCGACGAGAAACCCAGTGCGTTGAAGATCGTAAAAGTTGAGACGTTCGCCTGTTTGCACAAGACGAAACTCGCCAAAGGAGTTTCCAGCGTCCTGTCGGGCGCACGCGACGGTCTGTTCATCAAGATCACGACGGACAGCGGCATCGTCGGATGTGGCGAAACGGCGTACGTCGGCGGCATCAAAGGAATGATCGACAGCCATCTGGCAAACATCCTCATCGGCCGCAATCCGCTCGAATTCCGTCCATTATGGCGCGATCTGTGGGGTATGAACTTCGGCAGCGGCATCGCCCTTGGTGGCGTCGAAATTGCCCTCAATGACATCCGCGGCAAGGCACTTGGCGTCCCCGTTACCGATCTGTTCGGCGGCCGTGTCCGTGACACGGCGCTGACCTATGCCTCCGGCCTTAGCTACACTGAAGGCGTTGATCCCGAAGACCAGTTTCCCGCTGAGGCGAAGGAACTTGTCGGACGGTCGTTCAAAGCGATCAAGATGCGGACCGGCCGTTTCGCCCCGCGGCGCGACATCAAAGTCCTTGCTGCCGTGCGTGAGGCAGTCGGGCCGGACATCCGCCTGTTGACCGACGGGAACGGCGGCTACTCGTTTGCCCAGGCAGTTCCCTACGCCAAAGAACTGGAAAAACTTGGGTTTTATTACTTTGAAGAACCTATGCCGGAAGCGATTCCGCACTACAAACGTTATCCGGAACTCGCCGCAGCGATCGATATTCCTCTGGCGGGCGGCGAAGGAGTCGATTCATTCCTGTCCGCCAAGGAGCTTATCGTCCGCAAATCGTTCGACATCATTCAGCCGGACGCCACCCTGTGCGGCGGCATCAGCCAGTCGATCGCCATCGCGGAATTTGCGTCACTGTTCGGCGTTATGACCATCCCTCATTGCTGGGGAGGGGCGATCGCCCTCACCGCAGCCCTCAACGTTGTCTGCTCCATCCCGAACTTCAGTTGGGGCCATTCGTCCGATGAGCCGATGCTGGAATTCGGCGTCGATGAGAATCCGTTCCTGACGGAGTTGATCGCCGAACCGTATCAGGTGATAGACGGCCGCGTCGCGATCTCGAAGAAACCGGGCCTCGGGATCGAGATCGACGAAGATGTGATCAGGAAGTATTCTCAGCGCGGTGTGAATTGAGCCCGGGTGTTCGCGGGACATATTATAGCGGATCGCCTCAATCGTGGCCGCGAACAGAATATCTCGTGAAGTGAGACAATTTGATGATTGGGTAGAAACAGATCAATGTGCCGGAGGCATGCTGTTTTGAAACGCTCGGTTGCGGAACAGAAAGTCGATGATGTTGCCTTCATGAGGCTGCAGCCAGTTCAAGGCACATGTTGGAATCGGGCCGACGTTCAATCGATCAATATGGCGGGCATCAACCAGCTCTGAGATCCATTTGTCATCGCCAGTGATCGCCGTGCAGACAAGTGTCGATCCGATCTTGCTCAGCATTTTGTCCTGAGCACATTGAACAACGGATGCAAACGGGAACATGTATTCTGTGTTTGCCATTGCATTGTCACAGTCGCTCACATGCAGGACTGTTGGGCGCAGGTAGTCACAGCGTTCGCGCTTCACGAGCCGATCTCCGCCTCGGTACCGCGCGGTCGTTTCCGTCACCGGGCCTTTGATACCGTCCTCGATCTGGCTGTTCATGGCTTCCGCGACTCCGGCAGTCGTAAACGCCGCGATTGCAGCGTTGGGATCGGTCGTCGGCAGCGGTGCGATCGGTCCAAGCTTCTTTGCAATGGCATCCGCAATGGCCTCGGTGTGACGTGACGCCCATATACCCGATGCGTTGATACAACTGCGTCCGCCGTTCATCAACACGCTCTTCACAAGCACATCAAGATACTCTTCCCACTGATCCACACAGTCGTCGCCGATCAGGATCTTGCTGAAGCCAGGGCCGTGTGCCTGCACGCGAGGATCGCCGTGATATTTATCGACCGTCGCCTGACCGCCGAAGATCATGGCTCGATTGCACGTTTCCAGAACTTTATTGCCGACATCGTGCGGGCCCGGATACAGACAAAATGCCTCGCGTGGAACACCAGCCGCAGCGAACGCTTCATACATACGATACGGCGTCCACGGTTCGGAAGATCCGGGCTTCAGCACCAGCCCGATTTGAAGAGGAATGGCAGGTAGCCACAGGGTATGGACACCTGGCGAATTCGACGGCAGAACTAATCCCAGTGTTGGTGAGTTGCACTGAAAACTGACCATAACATTTCGCGATTCCATGCCGTAACCGCGTGTCAGAATGTCCAGCGACAGGCCGCGAGTCAACGCATCCAGCATGTCGCCCATATGCTTCAGCACGAAGGCGTTCTTCGACATGTTTGCGCGACACATCTTGAGTGGCAGGCCAGTCGTCGCTGATTGAATCGAGCAGAACTCTTCCGGCGTTTGAGTCCCGGTGCCCATCGGCAAATTTGCTGTGAGATACAGATCCGCAGCCTTCTCGCACATTCTGATCAGGTCCGCGCACGAGAACTGCTTGAGTACTTCACGCGCCTTCGCTGACTTCCGCGAATCCATCTGCACGAGGCCCGCATTCGCCTGATGCATGCGAGCCATCACCTCGCCAGTTTCAAAATGAACAACATCAGCCTTTTCGAGCGATTCGTAAGGCTTGCCCCAGCGGATAACAGGTATTTCGAGCATGGCAGGATTCAGGATTGAGGAAAAAGGATTCGGGATTCGGGATTCGGGATTCGGGATTCGGGAATGAGGAATGAGGGTTCAGGTCAGGAGTTTTCAGATTGGCGATTTGTCTCGCGAAGCGAGCGAATAAGCCCATTGAGCATACGACCAATTTCAGCAGTTTGCTCCAAAAGTTCATTCGCAGACTCGCTGGAGACAAACGAGAGCCGC
>JBJXGP010000079.1:0-3469 GCA_046160425.1 Planctomycetaceae bacterium | reverse complement strand
TGGCGTATTGTACGAAATTTTCGACGGTGATCGGCGCCTTGGCGGCGTCAAGCTCGACTACGATGACACCCAGGGTGGTATCGATCTTGGCTTTTGGGTTCCCACCGGCCGGCGCGGGTTTTGTCTCGGCCGCTTTCGGCTCGGATGGCTTCTTGTCGCCTTCCGGCTTCGTGCCTTCTTGGGCCGAAGCCGAGGTACCAACCGCAAGAACCGCCGAAACCGCAACAACCATCACGCGCACAAACGCACCACGCATAACTTATTTCCTTTCGCAAAAACCCAGCCCGCTCACACATCCCTCCCCGGCCTCTCCGGGGCTGTGGATTACCTACCGGAAGCCTATGGTTCGTGCGTTCTGCCCGCAAGTTGCCGCCAATCCGCCGGCCGGACAAATGCGCGGCCCAACGATTGAGGCTAATCGATAAGGCATATGGCGTGCCTCGTCCGGCACGGGCAACCTCAGCAACTCGAATCGTGCTTTTCGACAATCAAGAGACCTGGTCGTCCCGGCGCGGAGCAAGGGGTGCATCCCATTTAGTGCGGCGCGGCTGAAAAATTCGCGCTGCACTGTACTTGAATCTGTAGGTCCGTGGCTGTCCGGTTCGATTCCAAGTCGAAAAAACGGATGTTGCAGGGAGTCGATTCGACAGCCGCAATGAGTCTGCCGTATGTGAATGAATTATTGCCACACTAATTGGGATGCACCCCGGAGCAAGGAGCAAGGGTTCTCGGCGACGCTGTATTGACATACGCGTACTAAAAGTGGAAAATAAACTGTCCGTTTATAGAGTTCTCGATTCGGTCTGGAGGGGGCCCTTGGCTACTTTTCTTCCTTTGGCTCGGTTGGAAACAAGATTTCTCCTATGTCTCTTAACGCTTCTTCCATGCTTTGGCGGTGCGTTCACCGCGCTGGCGGAATTACCTGCGATACAGGACCGCGACCAGCTACTGCATAATGACAGCCGATCTTCTGACGGATTTCGGATTCGGCAAATCAATGAAATCGGAAGCTCGACATTCCCGGCAACCGAGCTTCAAAGCACACTTGAAGCCTTTGGGGGAGTCGTTATGCCGGATCAGATCGTTTACCAAAACACGTGCAACTTGAGTCAATCCCCGGTCAACTATCTGGCACCCGGGACCGGCGTGCTGATGCTCGATGATTTTTTCCTCACTGATTGCGGAAGGCTTTTCCGGCCATCCGCTTGCGTGTTCTCCCCGCCTGGAACGTCCCGGTTCAACGTTATCATGATGTATTGGTTTGTGGACGAGAGAAACCTCCTTTCGCCGATACCCGATACGCGCTGCGAAGTTCGCGGGATTCCGGCAGGCTCGGTGTACGATCCCGGACCGGAGTGTCATTATTCCGCGATGGCCAGATCGCGTCTTCCTCGATCGCTCTGGCTGGGAATCCAGTTTTCGACCGACGAGGCCGGCTGGGTTCTAGGCGAACAGGCCGAAATCGGAACGACCGAAGATGAGTTCCTGATCTGCTCGGGAACCGACTGCGCGGGGTTTGTGATCCCAGGACATTGGGCCGGCTTTGGCGGGGGAGTTCGCGCTGTGGTTGACTCCATGGCTGCGAACGATTCTTGCACGACACCGCGCGCCGTAACAAACGGCGAGGTTTCGCTGAGCACTTGCCGTTCGACAACGGACGGTCCCGTTCATCAGTCTTGCTTGCCAAGCCCGCCCTACAATGAGGAAGAGCAGCAAATCTACAACGACCGTTGGTTTGCTTACCAGGCTCCGTGCGGCGGGCACGCCACGATAAGTGTTTGCGAAGGGAACTTCGATACGCTTATCGCCGTCTACGAGGGTAGAGACTGCCAAAACATCGAAACACGTCGCAAGTCATGCAACAACGACTCGGGGGTCTGCGGCGAAGACTCCCTTCGTTCTTCCGTAACGGTACCCGTTGTCTGTGGTGAAGATTATTTGATTCGCGTCGGAGGCTTCCTCGATCAAATGGGAGACGCCGTACTCGCGATCAAATGTGTGGGCGATTCCTGCCAAACGGTCTGCGGTGACCGAAATGTGTGCACTTCGGGTCAACTCAGAGGCGATGTGTGTTGTTTCACGGGGATCGCGGGTTGCGATGACTGCAATCTCGACCAAGTAGCTGACACGGGCGGGCCTGTCCAGGGGTGTGCCCAATTCGTCGGGCAATGTGCGGGTGATCCATCCTGGGACTGCGCCGCCAACTGGAGTCCCGCGGCTTCTTACCCGGGCGATGGCGCGGCGGCCGGTCTAGTTTCCCTTGGAGTCGGCGATGTCGTGACGCTCAACGTCGATTCGACCCTTGAGCGAATCCGCATGGCGGGCGGTTCGCAATTGGAGGTGACCCCGGGCGATTTGACGCTGGCCGCGACAGGAATCTCGGGGTTTGTGGGAGGCAGACTGCTGATTGACGGTGGACATGAGTTGATGAGCGAGAGTGGCGATCTTTGGATTGCGGCCGGCGGATTCCTCTCAAGCCTTCCACCGGGCAATACTCAAGCGTCGGGTGCTATTTTATCCGGCTGGATCTCCGTTGATGCCGGCAATCCACGCAATTGTTCTTCGGTCACCTGCGGTGGAGTGGTTTGGATGTCCGGAACCATGTCGCTGACGGTGCTCAGCGATGTCCTTTTGACGGCAGTCGCTCGGGCAACTTCAACCCCATCAACTCATGTGTCTCGGACAGCATTCATGACGGTTTCGGCACGCCCCCCGCTTTCATTGTAAGTGATATGGCCCGTACGACGATCAAGAACGATTTGCGAATCCTCGACTCCGCCGTCGTCCAGTATACTTCGGGACACAATTTGGAACTCGGTGGCGATTTCGACAATCGGTGCGCATCTCCGGACTTTTTTGACTGGACGACTTCTGGAGTCCGGTTGATTGGCCCCGAACGTCAAATCTTTGAAGTCGCCGGAAGCGAAGAGGGACCGTCCGGCAACGGATTCACCGCCGGATCGAACTCCAACTTCTCCATGGGCGCGATCGAAATCGCGATGGGCTCCACCGTTGAGTTCAAGAACCAAATCGCGAATGCCGCCGGCACGGGTTCGTGTGCTGAAGCTCTCTATGTTTACGATCTCATTCTCGAAAGCGGCTCGGTCGCCGTTCTCGACAAATGCAAGGTCTATTATGAACGCCTGTTCGACGACGGCGCCGAGATTACCTCTTTGGGCTGCGGTGGACTTGGGCCGACGCGCTTGACCGGCACGCCGCCGAACCTTGCCATCGACGCGGCACAACCCGATTCACCGGAGCACTCGCTGCCCGAAGGTTGGCGGTCGGTCGTTCTCACAAACCTACCCAAGTCAGCCAGTAGCAAAGAGTTCCTCGTCTCCGTCGAATCGGAGGATGATCCCCCGTTGCCGCCACTTTCGGTGTTGGAAGTGGCGCGGCATCCTTCAGGAGGTGTCGAAGTTTTTTTTGACCAGCCGGTACCCCCGGGACACTGGACAATCCTCACCTT
>JBJXGP010000078.1:0-10694 GCA_046160425.1 Planctomycetaceae bacterium | reverse complement strand
CCCGCTCAGAACGGGACGGCGACGATTACGGTCACGCACAAAGAACGGGACGGCGACGATTACGGTCACGCACAAAGAACGAACGGTGAGCGTTCCGGTCACTGTCGCGCACATGGAAGCGAAGCAGCAGTGGAGTTTCCGCAATCATGTGCAATCGGTCCTCACGAAAACGGGCTGCAACTCGGGGGCGTGTCACGGGGCGGCGGCGGGGAAGAACGGGTTCAAGCTCTCGCTGCGCGGCTACGATCCCGAAGGGGACTTCCGCACGATCACCCGGCAATCGCGCGGTCGGCGGATCGTGCCGAGCGATCCGGGGCGAAGTTTGTTTCTGACGAAGCCGACGGGAGCGATTCCGCATAAGGGGGGGATTCGCTTCGAACCCGATTCGCTGAATTACGCGGTCCTCGCCGAATGGCTCGCCGCCGGTCAACCGGCACCGGCCGCCGATGATCCGCGGATCACGAAACTCGAAATCTTGCCGCAGCACATCGTCGTCCAGCCGGGGCAGACCCAGCAGTTGAGCGTGCTCGCTCATTTTTCCGACGGACATATTGAAGAGGTCACGCAGTGGGCGAAATTCACTTCGACCAACGTGACGGCGGCGAGCGTCGACGACAACGGTTTCGTGCAGGTCAACGGTTCAGGCGAATCGGCGATCGTGGCGTGGTATCTGGCGACGAACGTCGTCGCAGAAGTGACCGTGCCGTATCTGTCGACCGTCGCTCCCGAAGCGTATGCCCAAGCCGATGCGTCGCAGTTCATCGATGCGATCGTGCTCGAGAAGTTGAAGGATCTCAATCTTCCGCCCTCTCCGCCGTGCGACGATGCGACATTCTTGCGGCGAGTCTATCTCGACACGATCGGCCAGTTGCCGAGTGCGGAAGAGACCCGCGAATTTCTGGCGGATACGTCGCCCGACAAACGGCATCGCGCGATCGAGTTCCTGCTGTCGCAGCCGTCGTTCGTCGATTACTGGACGTACCGCTGGTCGGACTTGTTGCTAGTGAGCGGCAGCAAACTGCGGCCCGAAGCGGTGAAAGCCTATTATGGGTGGATCCGCCAGCGCGTCGCCGACAATACATCGTGGGATCAGTTTGCCCGCGAGATCGTCACCGCGCGGGGAAATACGATCGACAACGGGGCGGCGAATTTTTTCACGCTGCATCAGGATCCGCTCGACATGGCGGAAACGGTTTCGATGGCTTTTCTGGGGATGTCGATCAACTGCGCCCGCTGCCACGACCATCCGCTCGAAAAATGGACCAACGACGATTACTACGCGATGGCGAATCTCTTCTCTCGCGTGCGCGGCAAGGGTTGGGGAGGCGATACCCGTTCGGGGGACGGCAAGCGCGTGATCTTCACCGTCGATGAAGGGGAACTCATTCAGCCGCGGACCGGCCGCGCGCAGCCGCCGAGTCCACTCGATGGAACGCCGCTCCCCTTCGAGCAGACGGACGATCGCCGGCTGTTTCTCGCTGACTGGTTGACGTCGCCGGAGAATCCGTATTTTACGCGGGCGATCGTGAACCGCGTCTGGGCGAATTTCATGGGGGTGGGGATCATCGAAAAAGTCGACGACCTGCGGCTGACGAACCCCCCCAGCAACGAAAAACTGCTGAGCGCCCTGAGTGCGCATCTCGTGAAGGAAAAATACGATCTCAAAGCCTTGATGCGGGCGATCCTGCAATCGCAGACGTATCAGCGTTCGAGCGAACCAGTCGCGGGGAACGAGAACGACGAACGATTTTATTCGCGGTACTATCCGCGCCGACTGTCGGCGGAAGTGCTGCTCGATGCGTTTTCACAAGTGACGGCTGCTCCCACGGCGTTCAAAGATCAACCGGCGGGAACGCGCGCGATCCAGCTCACCGACGTAGCGATCGAATCGTCGTTCCTCAAGACGTTCGGCCGCCCCGAACGGGTCATCACCTGCGAGTGCGAACGCTCGAACGATCCGAGCATGGTGCAGGTGCTGCATCTGGTCAACGGCGAGACCCTCAACGGCAAACTGAAGGCGGAAGGAAACCGCATCGATCAACTCCTGGCCCGCGGCTTGACCGACGACCAGAACGTCGAAGACGTTTTTCTGTCGGCCCTCAATCGCCTGCCGACCGACGTCGAACGGCAGTCAGTGCTGCAAGTTCTCGCCGAAGCCGATCAGGCCACGCGCCGGCTGACGTATGAAGACCTGTACTGGAGCCTGCTCAGCAGCCGCGAGTTTTTGTTCAAGCATTGAGAGATCTTAGTAGGGTGGGTCGAGCGATGCTTCGTCGCGCTGACCCACCGCGATCGTATCAACGAAGATGGTGGGTCAGCGCGGCTTTGGGCCGCTCGACCCACCCTACCATGAAACGAAGCAGAGCTTCGAAGACTTGCGTTCCCAAGCGGGAGCTTTGGAACGAGAGAACGATCAAATGGGAGCAACACCATGCTGCGACGAGCGACATTTTTTTGTGCCGTAGCGCTGTCGATAATATTGGGAACGATCAATCGCACAACCGCCGACGATGCGGTCCCCGATTTCGAGGCGGACATCGCGCCGCTGTTCCGCAAATATTGTCAGGCGTGCCATAACGATCAGGATGCCGAGGGGAAGTTCGTCCTCGAAAGTTATGCGCAGCTCATGACCGGCGGAGAGAACGGCGTCGTGCTCGAAGCGGGCAAACCGGATGAAAGCCGTCTCGTCGCGATGATTGAGCGGAAGGTCGAACCGTTCATGCCTCCCGAGGGGAGCAAAGGCCCGACCACCGAAGAGATCGCGTTGATCCGCGCCTGGATCGCGGGGGGAGCGAAGAATTCTATCGGCCGACCCGGAGGTCAACCGCTCGTGACGCCGCACATCGAAGTGCAGGGAGTCCCCCGCAAACCGATTCACGCCGTCGCGTGGTCTCCCAACGGGAAATGGATCGCCGTAGCACAATACGGCCGCGTCGAGATTCTGACTCCCGATAAAGCGCAACTGCTGACAGCTCTCGAAGGTCACACCGGCAACGTCAACGACATCGCGGTCTCGGCGGATGCGACGCTGCTCGCCGCCGCCGCGGGAGAAACGGGCTTGTCGGGCGAAGTCCGCATCTGGAACACCGCCGACTGGCAGCTTCTCCGCACGATCCCCGCGCACCGCGACAGCCTTTACGCCGTCGAAATCAGTCCCGATCAGAAACTTCTGGCGACGGCGAGCTACGATCAGGAGATCAAACTCTGGAATATCGCCGACGGCAATCTCGTGCTGACGCTGAAAGGTCACAACGGCCCGGTGTACGACCTGGCTTTTCATCCGCAGGGGCACGTCCTCGCCAGCGCGAGCGATGACCGGACGGTCAAATTGTGGAACGTGGCGACGGGCGAACGGCTCGATACGTTCAGTCAGCCGACGAAGGCCCAATTCGCCGTCGCGTTCAGTCCCGATGGACGATACGTCGTGGGAGGTGGCGTCGATAATCGCCTGCGGGTCTGGGAACTCGGCAGTGCGGCGAAAGAAGGGACCAACATCCTGCGGCATGCCCGCTTCGCTCATCAGTCGGCGATTTCGAAGCTGGTCTTCTCGCCCGATGGACGAGGGCTGATTTCCGCCGGCGAAGATCAAATTGTTAAAGTCTGGGAGACCGAATCGTTCACGCTGCAACAGACGCTCGAACGTCAACCCGACTGGACGCCGGCGCTCGCCGTCTCTCCCGATAACGCTCAATTGCTGCTGGGGCGACTCGACGGGACGATCGCCTCGTATCCGCTCGCGACGCAAGAACTGGGGGCGGAAGATTCGCCGCAGCCGATCGTCTCCGCCCTGGAACCCGATACGAAGTCGAATACCAATTCAGAATTGATGACGGCTGCCGAGGCCGAACCGAACGATGCGATCGCGGCATCGCAATCGACAACCGTCCCCGGCCGCGTGAACGGGATTTTGCAGGCGGGCGAAGGGAAGACGGCCGACGTCGACTATGTGCGATTTCATTCCCCCGCGGGGAAAACATGGGTCATCGAAACGTTCGGGTCGCGCGAGCAGTCTCCCGCCGACACGCGGATTCAGATTTTTCACGCCGACGGCGAACCGGCGCTGCGGATGTCGCTGCAAGCGGTGCGCGACTCGGCGATCAATTTCCGCCCGATCGATTCGACGCAGAACAGCGCGCGGGTCGACAACTGGGAAGAAATGGAACTCAACGAATTCATGTACGTCGAAGGGGAAGTCGTCAAACTCTTCAAGATGCCCGAAGGCCCCGATTCGGCGTATGTTTTTTATACGATCGACGGCAGTCGTCGCTGTTATTTCGATACGAGCGCGACCGTGCATCCGATCGAGACTCCGGTCTATATCGTCGAGCCGTTCGCTCCGGGGACGAAACTCATTCCTAACGGCCTGCCGGTCTTCCCGTTGTACTTCGTCAACGACGACGGCGGATATCGCAAAATCGGCAACGACTCGAGCGTGATGTTCACGGCTTCTGCGGAGGGGGATTACGTCGTCCAGGTGACCGACGTGCGGAATTTTAGCGGCCCCGACTTCAAATACGGGCTTGTCATCCGCGACCCCAAACCCGATTTTACCGTGACGATCGACGGCAGCAATCGCGTCGTCGCCGCCGGCAGCGGCCAGAGATTGACCTTCAAAGCACAGCGACAGGATGAGTTCGAAGGGGCAATTCGCATCGCGATCGAAAATCTTCCGCCCGGGTTCGCGGTCTCTTCTCCCGTCGAAATCGAAGCGGGACACATCGAAGCCCGCGGCGTATTGACCGCAGCCGCCGACGCCGTCACTCCGACGATGGAACAATGGTCGGCGGTCAAAGTCACCGCATCGTCGAGCATCGCCGGTGTGGACATCATCAAAGACGTGGGAAATCTCGGCGAGATCAAAATCGACGAGAACAAACCGAAAGTGCTCGTGATTCTGGAACCCGATGTGGCGAATGCCGATGCACAAACGGCGGCGAGCGATGGCGTCCCCGCAATCACGATCGTCCCCGGGACGACGGTGACGGCGAAGCTGCGGATCATCCGCAACGGAGCCGACGGACCGGTGCGCTTCGACGTCGATAATCTGCCGCATGGCGTGATCGTCGATAATCTGGGACTCAGCGGCATCACGCTCCTCCCCGGACAGAACGAACGCCAGTTGTTCATCTCCGCGCGAAGCTGGGTTCCCGAATCGACGCGACTGATCTTCGCGGTTTCGCAGAGCGAAGGTAATCAGGCCTCGCTGCCGATTCTGTTCCACGTCAAAAAGAACGGCGAAGTCGCTCAGAGGGTGAATCCGTGACGGCGGGCGATGATGCGAGTTCGCTCATCCGGGTCGAGTGTCGTTTTCAAGGCCGGGTGCAGGGGGTCGGTTTCCGCTATACGACGGCTTCGATCGCGCGTCGGTATGCGGTAGCCGGTTACGTGATGAACTGCGCCGACGGCTCGGTCGAGTTAGTCGTCGAAGGAGAGCGAACCGAAGTCACGCGATTCATCGACGACGTTCAGAAGACGTTCTCGAAGAACATTCACGATTGCCGGCAGAGTGAATCGGCGGCGTGCGGAGAATTTGCCGACTTCCGCATTCGCCGGGGGTGAGCGGCGTTTCCTACAAAAGGTTTCACAACCACTCCGGGGTCTGGTGACATCATGGTCCGAAGTGGCACGATTATATGTACGCATGATTCATGTCCAGTCCGATGTACCGGAGGAATGTCATGCAAAACCAGCGAATGTGTGACGAGAACTTGTACTGTAGAGAAGACTTGCCGGGAAAGTCCGACTTGCGAAGTTTCCCCGCTTTTTTTCGGTCCCGGGAATCGTTACAGTGGTGGTAGAGGCCGTTGGAAGAAGACCGGGTGGATAAGCCACCCGGCTCACGATATCGGCGTTTGATCATTTTTCAACGGGCTGCTAACACCAAATTGGGAAAAGCATCACCGCGAATTTTTCCCACGATTGCACCGTCGAACACGTACAACGAACGTCAGAGGCGTACAATTTTTCACGCATCCGACGATGTCTTTTTTTGCATTTTTTGAGAACGGCAGATTCGATCAAGGAGTGGCTTCATGCAGGCGGACCATTTACTTTCAATTCTCGCTCAGGCAGGCGGTCCGATGACCGCATCCGAGTACTGGCGCGGTCCTGTCATTGTGATGGCCGTTATAGCCGTCGCATGGATCGTCGTCGAATTCACCACCCGCATCGGCATCATTTCGCGCGGGACCACCAAAGAAGCAATCCGCCAGCCGATCTTCCTGTTGATCATGGCGTTGGCGATGATTCTGCTGGTCGTGAACACGTTCATCCCCTTCTTCTCGATGGGGGACGACGTGAAGATGCACAAAGACTGCGGCCTCGCGACGATTCTGATTTCGTGTCTGCTGCTCGCCGTCTGGACATCGAGCACGAGCATCGCTGATGAAATCGAAGGGAAGACCGCGATGACGCTGCTTTCGAAGCCGATCAATCGCCGGCAGTTCATCGTCGGGAAATACCTGGGGATCCTGAAGGCGGTCCTGTTCCTGTTCATCCCCATTGTGATCGTTTTTCTCTGCACAATTTATTACAAGGTCGGCTACGACGCCAAGGAATCGAGTGCCGAGGCGCCGACTCAAATCGCCCGCATCGCTTCGGTCCTGCAGATTATCCCCGGAGTTCTTCTGATCCTCTTCGAGGTCGCGATTCTGTCGTCGGTGAGCGTCGCCATCTCGACCCGCTTGCCGATGGTCGTGAACATCGTCACCTGCTTTTCGGTCTTCGTGGTCGGCCATCTGACCCCCGTCCTGGTGAGCGAAGGGGTGGTAAAAAATGAAGTCGTCTCGTTCATGGCGCGGTTGATTTCCACCGCGCTGCCGAACCTGGATTCGTTCAACATGCAGACCGCCGTGGCCACCGGCACAATGGTCCCAGCGGTCTACTTGGGATATTCTCTGCTCTACTGCATCGTCTACAGCCTGATGGCGATGCTGCTGGCATTCATTCTTTTCGAAGATCGGGATTTGGCATAGCGTTCTCCGGTCGGATGAGCAGGGAGTTTATCCGCACTCGAACCGTAAGCGATCGATCCGAAGGAGCGTCACGGCCCCGAATGGAGACAAAATGGGCATTACACCATTTTGAACATGGAATCAGCCGTGGCTAATTCACAATCAAGTGCTTTCTCTCGAATTTATCCGGTTCGAGACCATGTTCGCGGCAGGTCGCTGCACGTCGCGATTTGGAACCTCCTCGACGGGCTGTTGCTCTTGACGTCGCTGGTTCTGGCCTGCTTCATTGTCGACATCCTGGCGACGCGCGGTCATCTCGCGATCGATAAGCCGGGCGACGCCCTCGAACTCGATCGCATCTGCGGCGGGATGTTCATGATCTCTGCCGATTCGATGAAGGAAGAGAACTACCGCTTCAACCTGCAAAAGTTGAGAGAACAGGACTACGGTCTGGTTTCCGCCGTCTGGTGGTCGCGCCACACGATCTGGGGCCGACCGCTCGCCGCGCTGTATCGCTCGTGCTCGATGCTCCAGAACTTGACCGAGGCCTTGACGCTGTTGATGGGCCTGCTGGTGGCGGTGCTGATCGTGCGGAAGGGGGCTAAATCGAAGGCGCGCGGCAATGCCCTCAATGCGGCACTCGACGTCACCGATCGATTGCGAAAGTCGCTGCATCGCCAGTCGCTGCGATTGGGACCGAGCGATCTCGACGGCCACCATAACGATCTGGCTCTCGATCTGTTCACCGTGCAAATGGAGCGCATCCGCAACGGGCTGTTCGCGTACATCCTGGGGTGTACCCGAAACGGGATCGCGATCGTCCTGCTGCTGATCCTCGCGCTGACGGTCGACTGGCATCTGACGCTGCTGTGCCTGATTCCTCTGGCAGCGAGCTGGTATTTTCAGGAACGCCGGCAGGCGCATGCGGACGGCACCGACCGGCTGACCGCCGACCGCCTGAACACCGAGTTGAAACTTCTCTCGGAGAGCTTGAATAAATCCCGGCTGGTGCGGGGCTACAACATGGAGAATTTCGAGCACGACCGGTTTCAACTCTACCTCGAACGCTACCGTAAAAACGAATACGCGTTCCTCTACAATCAGAGCCGCATGGGCGCGCTGGCAACGCTGTTGATCTTCCTCTGTCTCGGCGTGGTGGCGCTGATTCTCGTCTTCAAAGTCATCGAACTCACGAACCCCGTTCCCATCTCCATCGTCGTTCTGCTGCTGATGATCTTCACGCGATCGGCGTTTGCCGTACAAGGGCTATGGTGGGATTACCGCACCCGGCGCGACGTGTCGCTCGCCGCCGACAGGATCTTGCGATACATCAATCAGATCCCCGAAGTTGGACAGCCGGTCGGCGCGAGATTCCTGCAGCCGCTCGGCAAGTTTCTGCAATTCGAAGCGGTCACATACGCGATGCCTTCGACGCAGAAGAAACTGCTCGATGCCTTCGATCTGCGAATTCACGCGGGTTCGACGACCGCCATCGTCGCGGTCGAACCGCTCTCGGCGAGGGCGCTGGCGAATCTGCTCCCGCGGTTCATCGAAGCGCAATCGGGACGCGTACTGTTCGACGGGGAAGACATCGCCTGGGGCACGCTCGATTCGCTGCGGGCCGAAGTCATCTACGTCAACGATCGCGATCCTTTTTTCACGGGAACCGTGCTGGAAAATATCACGTGCGGCAGCAGCGATTACGCGTTGCAGGACGCCACCGAAGCGGCCAAGGTCGCGCACGCCCACCACTTCATTCTGAAACTCCCGCAAGGATACGAAACCGTGCTGGGCGAACACGGCGAACAACTCGATCCCGGTCAATCGTTCCGCCTCGGTCTGGCCCGTGCCATCATGCGAAACCCGGCGCTGCTCATCATCGAAGAGCCTGTCGAAGCTCTCGATGAAGACACCAAATCGCTGCTCGATGACGCATACACCCGCGTGAGCAAAGACCGCACCGTCCTGTTTCTGCCGACCCGGCTCTCGACCATTCGCCGGGCCGCTCAGATCGTCTTTATCCACGAGGGAAAAGTGCAAGCGGTCGGCACGCACGCCGAATTGCTCAAGTCGTCGGCGCATTATCGACATTGGGAATACCTGCAATTCAACCAGTTTCGACACGCCGTCGAAGCGGGAGAGTAATCCGGATGCCCTACTCTCATATGGTCGAGCGGGCCATGCGCGTGGCGGCTCGCTGGCATCGCGATCAATCGCGCAAAGCGTCCGACCTGCCTTACATCACTCACCCCGCGAGCGTCACGTCGCTGCTCTGCCAGGCCGGCATTCACGACGAATCGATTTTGTCAGCGGCGCTGCTGCACGACGTGGTGGAAGACACCCCCTGCACTCTTCAGGAACTCGCGGGCGAATTTCCTCCGCGAGTCATCGATTACGTCTCGCAACTGACCGAACGCAAACGGACGGATGACGGTCGCGCGCGCCCCTGGAAAGACCGCAAGCTCGATTACATCCGGCACCTCGAAGAGGCCCCGTGGGAAGTCCGCGCGATCTCGCTCGCCGACAAACTCCATAATCTCGGCTCGATGGTGTTCGATCTGGAATCCGGCGAAACTCTCTGGAGCCGCTTCGGCGCCACCCCCGAAGAAGTCCTCTGGTATCACGACGAAGTTGTGCGCTCGGCAGAGGGAAACGAACCCCAACTCAACGGACTCGCGGACGAATGCCGACGATTGATCGGCGTCTTGAGAACCTCGCTGACGGTGAAGAGCGCGTGAGTGAATCTCGTTCCCAAGCCCCCGCTTGGGAACGCAAGTCTTCGCAGCTCCGCTGCGTCCCATTGCTCTTTGATGAGCAAATCCACTGGCGGACAAGCCGCCAGTGCCACTCGGCGTGCCGAGTCGTGTCGTTTTTGTTGGAGGACAGGCTTCAGCCTGCTCTTCAATCAAGAGAAGACAGCCTGAAGGCTGGACTCCTACGAAGAGGCTGCATTCGCTGCGTGTGCATCAATGGGCAAACCCAGCAACAAGGCACGTTCGACCTTCGTGAAATCGGAAAATCAACCGAACTACGACGCGGACTTCTCTGTCCCGGTGCGCGACGGTTGAGGATCGACGGGAACCGCCATCGGAACGTGACCACGCGGCTGACGCAACATGCCGATCGCGGCCAACCCGGCGAGCAAACACGAGAGTCCCAGCATCATCTTCCATTGTGTGCTGTCGTGAGCAACCGCTTCAACGTTGGCGTTTTCGTCGTCATCCCACGAGAGGGGCTTCAGGCGGGTCGATGATCCGTCGGTTGTATTCGATGATGCCGAGTCATCCGCCCGTTCGGATTCGCTCGCGCGTTGACCGAATTTGGAAATGGCCCGGTCGTCGCTGAGTTCATCTTCCTGATCCCACTGACTCCAGTCGCGGGGTAGGAACGACGGAACCGCACTGGATTCCGCGGGAGAGACGTCCTGAGACGGTGCATCCCCCGGTACCGATAACGACGTTGTGGCGACGCCCCCGTCGTGTAGCAACACTGAACCATTCACGATCACCCTCGGCGAACGGTCGTCGGCCGGGGCATCGGCGACTGTTTCGGCAATCGCATTGTGTGCGACGGCGGGACCGGGGTTTGCCGGCGTCGATCGAGCAGCCCTCGCCGAACGCGAAAGCTCGTGCGTCTCACGATTGTTAAGTGGAGTTGAAAATGCGCGGTCGTCGACGTCAACTTCCCATTGCTCCGCCGGAACCGTCGTCACGGCGGGATCTGCGGCGGCATGATCTGCGT
>JBJXGP010000077.1:0-2557 GCA_046160425.1 Planctomycetaceae bacterium | reverse complement strand
CAAAAGCCATTGGAAAAAATTAGGTCATGAATCTCGATACGATCTCCAAACCGGAATCACCGCCGATTCACCAGGAAACCGATGACCGCGCTTTGACGTGCGGGGATGACATCTCGTGTCCCCCGACTCAAACGTGTCCCTTTTCCTCCCGGCGGGCGTTCTACGATTGGGTTAAGCCAATTACTATTCGTTTCACCAAATTCGGATTCGTCGGTGCCTCGGGAATGTTTATCGATCTGGGGGCTTACAGCCTGTTCATGGCGGTGATGCCCCTGCAATTTGCCAGAGGCTTCGCTATCGCGGTCGCCATGACGTGGAACTTCATCTGGAATCGCAAAGTCACATTTTCGGACGCACGCCGGCATTCATGGTTCCGGCAATACCTTGGATATTGCGCCAGTTGTCTCGTGGGTGCGGCCGTCAATTGGTGGGTCAGCCTGACCGTGGGGGGACTGCATCCCTGGCTCAAGGATCATCCGCTTTACGCAGCGGTACTGGGAGTCATTGCCGGAATGGTGTTCAACTTCGCATTCTGCCTGCTGCTGGTCTTTCGTCCCCACAAGCCGGACAATACACGCGTCTGACTTTGCGATGATCTGCCCATGTCTATGAATCGACTACGATGACCACAACGCCGACAACCGATTCGACACCGATTGTTCACACCGAATTGCCGGCGATGATCGAGTTGCAGAATGTCAGCGTGATATTCGGATCGCATACCGCCGTGGATCAGTTGAGCCTGACGGTGAACCGAGGGGAACTCTTCGGGTTTCTCGGCCCCAACGGAGCCGGCAAGACGACGACGATTCGCGTGTTGACCGGACAGGGTCATCTCACATCCGGGTGCGCTCGTGTCGCCGGTGTGGAACTGCCGAAAGGACTGGCACACGTCAAGCCGCTCATCGGTTACATCCCCGACACCGAAAACCATATGGAAGAATTCACCGGCCGGGAGAATCTGCGGCTCTTCGCCCGCTTGTACGATGTCCCCTTGTCGCGCATCGATGAAGGTCTCGCTCAACTCGAACTTTCCGAAGCCGCCAATGTGATCGTCAAGAATTACTCGAAAGGGATGCGCAAAAAACTGCTCATCGCGCGCGAACTGTTGCATCAACCGCAAGTTCTGTTCTGCGATGAGCCGACCGCCAATCTCGACGCCCATTCGGTGCAGCGCGTCAGGCAATTGCTGCGCGAGCAGGCTTCGCGGGGAGTCACGATCTTTCTGACGACGCACGACATGGAAGAAGTCGAGCAGATCTGCGACCGCGTCGCCATTTTGTGCAAGGGAAAGCTCGTCGAGTGCGACACGCCCACGCGATTCATCACCCGGCACGCTGAAAGAAACGTCCTCGTGCAATTCGAACGAGACAACCAGACGTTCCGCGAGTTGCTTTCGCTCGATGACCCCGCACACCAGCAGCGGTTGTCGCAGATCATCCAGACCGAACGCTGCGTGCGCTTGCATTCGCAGGAATTTCGCTTCGCGGAAGTCTTCCTCAAATTGACGGGGCAGGCCTACACATGACGATCCGCTGGCATCTGGTCCGAATTCTCGTGGGGCGCGAAATGCTCCGCCTGCGAAAAAATCCCGCGGCGATCATGCTGCTGGGATTGCTGCTCGCGCTCGCCTTGCTCATCTCCGCCAGCACGCCCCCTCCTCGTCCGACCGGGCCTGCGACATGCTGGATCGTCTATTGGGAATATGATCCTCTTGTCGAACTATTACGAAAACGGCTCCCCTCAAATCTCTCGATCAAAATCGCCTCGCGAGACGATTTCCCCCTCAATGCCGATCGTCCGGTGTATCCGCCGGGCGATCATGCGATCGAACTTCGTCCGCAAGTGCTCGATGCCGACGGGAACCCTCATCCGCAGATCGCCTTTCTCTACAGCGGCGACACGGAACAGATTCTCTTCCCTTATACTCAGTGGTTCTGGTCGATTACGGCGGAACATTTGGGAGACCTCGCCCCCCTGCAAATCGTCTCGCAACCGCTGCAGACAACTCGCAAGCCGCGAGGACTGGAATCGACTTCGCTCACCGACCTACTGACCCCGGAAATGACGGCATCACTGCTGCTCTTCGCCGTGCAGTTCTTTATTTGCTGCCATCTCTTCGTATCGTTTACCAGTCAGGATCGAGAACGCGGAACGCTCAATGCACTCGCGCTCACCCCCGCGCATCCCGTAGAGATTCTGTACGCCAAGTACATCTTCCATCTGATCCTCTCACTCGCAGCGTCGGCGGCGATGATCGCGATCCTCAAGCCGTCGTCGATCGGACAGCCGCTGTTGTGGGGATCGATCGGTCTGACGAGTCTCGGCCTGTTGTCCGTCGGCACGCTGATCTGCGCCTTATGCCGCACGCAATCCGCCGCGGGCCTGTTGATGCTCTGCTATCTGCTCGGGATGGGTGTCGTGTTCGTATTGGGGACGCGCTACACGATGGTTGGTTCGCTGCGACTGATGATGTTCGAGACGCACAGCATGAGCCTGACGTACATGAGCCTCAAGTTCGGAAATCGATTGATACTGATGACGCCATTGTTTTGGC
>JBJXGP010000076.1:0-29760 GCA_046160425.1 Planctomycetaceae bacterium | reverse complement strand
CCTCGTCATCCTGTGCGTGCTGGCGGCGGGCGTGCTGGGGGTATTTTCTCTTCAACACCTCGATATCGACGCCTTCCCCGATACGACGCCGGTGCAAGTACAGATCAATACGGTAGCACCGGCTCTCAGTCCCGAAGAAGTCGAGCGGCAAATCACGTTTCCCATCGAGCAGGCCATCAGCGGCTTGCCAGGGCTGGAGCAGCTTCGTTCGATTTCAAAGTTCGGTCTATCGCAGGTCGTGGTCATCTTCGATGACGGTATTGACATTTACTTTGCCCGCCAACTCATCAACGAACGCCTTGCCGCTGTCGAGATACCGCTGGGCATTGCACGTCCGCAGATGGGGCCGGTCGCCACCGGACTCGGCGAAGTGTTCCACTATGTCGTCACGGGGCAGGGAACCGATGTGACCGAACTCCGCACCATTCACGACTGGGTCATCAAACCGCCGATGCGAACGGTGCCGGGGACGGCGGAGATCAACAGTTGGGGCGGATACGTCAAGCAGTACCAGATCCGCATCAACCCCGATAACCTCATCAAACACGGGCTCACTTTCGATCAAGTGGTCGAAGCGGTTCAGAAAAACAATTTCAACGTCGGAGGGGGTAGCATTACACAACCCAGCGGCATGCTGCTTGTGCAAGGATTGGGACGCACCGCCAATATCGACCAGCTTCGACAGATCGTCATCACGGCCAAAGCCGGCGTCCCGATTCGAGTCTCGGATGTCGGCGACGTCATCATCGGGCACGAGATCCGCCGTGGCGCCGTGACGGCCAATGGTCAAGGAGAAGTCGTCCTCGGTCTGGGCTTCATGCTGATGGGGGAGAACAGCCACGAAGTCACCTGGGCCATGAAGGATAAGCTCAAGTCTCTGGAATCGAGCCTGCCTCCCAACGTGCAGGTCAAACCGGTCTACGACCGCACGCAGCTTGTGGACTTTGTGATCGACACCGTGCGAAAAAACCTCTTCGAGGGGGGCCTTCTGGTCATCGCCGTTCTGTTCGCCTTCCTCGGAAATCTACGGGCGGCAGCCATCGTGGCCTTGGCCATCCCCTTGTCGATGCTGTTCGCCTTCACGGGGATGTACCGCTTCGGCATTGCCGCCAGCCTGCTCAGCCTGGGCGCAATTGACTTCGGACTCGTGGTCGACAGTTCGGTCGTCATGATCGAGAACTGCGTAAGGCATCTGGCACACGATTCGAATTCGGGCAAAAGTCGACTCGACATCATCCGCGACGCCGCCGTCGAGGTTCGCAAGCCGACGATGTTCGGGGAACTGATCACCATGATCGTCTACTTGCCGATCCTGACGCTCGAAGGGATCGAGGGGAAAATGTTTCGCCCGATGGCGCTGACCGTGATTTTCGCGTTAATGGGCTCAATGGTGTTGTCGCTGACGCTGATGCCGGTCCTGGCAAGTCTTCTGCTACCTAAAAAAGTCAAGCAGCACGAACCTTTCCTGATGCAGATCGCTCATGCGATTCACTATCCGATCCTTCAATTCGCCATGCACCACAAGTTGGCGGTCATGGGCTTTGCGGCCAGCGTCCTGATTCTGGCCTTCGGCATGATCGCCCCCAATCTCGGTTCCGAATTCGTCCCTCGGCTCTCCGAAGGGGCCATTGCCATCGGCGTCGTGCGCCTGGCCGGAACCGATCTCGGTGAATCCGTCCGCTATAATACAGAGATGGAGAAAGTCATTCTTTCGACGTTTCCCGATGAAGTCGAAAACGTCTGGAGCCGCGTGGGGACCGCAGAAATCGCCACCGACCCGATGGGTGTCGAATTAACCGATACCTTCATCACGCTCAAGCCTCGCCCGCAGTGGAAGAAAGCCAAAACGCAAGCGGAACTGACGGAGCTGATCGACAAAGCGCTGCGGGACATGCCCGGACAACGGCTCGCGTATTCGCAACCCATCGAGATGCGGATCAATGAAATGGTCTCGGGGGTGCGGGCCGATCTCGGCGTAAAATTATTCGGCGACGATTTCGACGTCCTCGTCGGCAAGGGACAGGAGATCGAGCAGATACTGAACTCGATCGAAGGCGCGGCGGACGTCGCCGTCGAACAAGTCACCGGGCAGCCGATGCTGCAGGTCAAAGTCAATCAGGAGCAGATCGCCCGGTACGGCGTTTCTGCTCAAGCCGTGCTTGACCTTGTGGAATCGATCGGGAGCAAGCCGCTGGGGGAAGTGGTGGAAGGCCAACTCCGGTTTCCGCTGATTGCCCGCTTGCCGGAGGAGTTTCGGGCCAGTCCTCAGGCGATCGGAGAGATTCTGATTTCGACTCCCGCCGGCGAGCAAATACCGCTTTCTCGCCTCGCCTCTATCAAGATTGTCGAAGGGCCATCAACGATCACAAGAGAATGGGGTCAACGGCGAATTACAATCACGACGAATGTTCGAGGTCGCGATATAGGAAGTTTTGTAGCCGACGCCCGAAATGCCATTGCGCAGAAAATCTCGCTACCGTCAGCGCGTTACCGAATCGAATATGGCGGGCAATTCGAAAATCTTCAGCGCGCGCAAACTCGACTCATGATCGTCGTACCTGTGGCGCTCGTGCTGATCTTCGTCCTGTTATATATGACGTACCACAATATTGTGGATGCCCTGCGTGTTTTCACGGGCATCCCCTTTGCGTGGGTCGGCGGCATCTTTGCTCTCTGGTTGCGGGATATGCCGTTCTCGATTTCAGCGGGGATCGGCTTTATCGCCATGTCGGGGGTGGCGGTGCTCGACGACATGATTCTTGTGTCTTACATCCGGCAGCTTCGGCGGAAGGGAATTCCCCTTGACGAAGCGGTCTCGCAAGCGGCAATCACTCGGCTGCGACCCGTGCTGATGACGACACTCGTCGCCAGCCTGGGATTTCTGCCGATGGCGTTCGGCGACGGCATGGGTGCCGAAGTGCAACGGCCGCTCGCCACCGTTGTCATCGGCGGCGTGATTGGCGCGATGATCATGTCGCTTTTGGTGTTGAGAGTGCTGTATCTGATCTTTAATGCTCCGGTCGTCCGAAATGAGTCGGACCGGAAGCATCACGACGAACCATCCGCCGAACCGATTTTGGCGGGATCGAATGAACTACCTTTTACAGTTTAGAGGAACGAAACATGAGAACGGAATTTTGGTCGTCATCCATCCTGGCCCTGGCAATCATTTTCGCAAACGGTTGCGGTCAACCTGAGACGGCTCCTGTTCAATCGGAAAGTGCGCCTGCGAAAGACGAAAAGACTCGCGACGATGATCACAAACACGCCAAGCACGATCACGATGATCACGTGGCATCCAGCGAGAAAGTGGGCAGCGAACACGATCATTCCGGCTGGTGGTGCAACGAGCACGGCGTGCCGGAAGAGGTTTGTGCATTGTGCAGCAGCAAACTGGCGGCCGATTTTCAGAAAAAGGGGGACTGGTGCAAAGAACACGATCGTCCCGATTCACAATGCTTCAAGTGCCACCCCGAACTCGAAGCCAAGTTCGCTGCTCAGTACGAGGCCAAGTATGGCAAGCAGCCGCCGAAGCCCCAGGGTTAAATGTTGCAGCTCGTGGATGCCGGGGTGATTTCACTTGTTCTTCCCGGCGTCTGCGGGAATTTCATGCATCGCCTTTGCGAATTCATCGAGGTCATCGAGACTGGCATTCTTATGGTTTCGGCGCAACCAGGTTTCGTATGAAATGCGCACTGCCGCCGTCGGTAAAGGTTTGGACCATAGCAGGCCGTCACCGTCTATCATGACCGTCGATTTTTTGTCCTTTGCCCGGGCGCGAAGCTGGATCTCCACATCGTCTTTGGTAAACGTGAGGAATACATACTCATCGCTTTGCACCCCCGCGCCGTCTTGCGTCCATTCGAGATCTTTCATCTGCTTGATGAATAATTCTCCAAGTTTCGGAGGCGTCGTACTCGACAGTTCGTACTGAATCTGCTTTTGATCGACATCGAAACTGACCGCCGTCGCCCCTTTGGGCAATTTGAAATCCGCAGCCTCTATGCCAGCCTGTGCCGCTGCGGCATCGGCGACTTTCGGTTCTTCGAGTTGCCACGATGAGCTTTCGGCTTCACCCACGAGGATTCTCGTTTTGCCGTCAGGCAACGACACGAGGCGAATCAAGACATCCTGTTGTCCGCGGAGATACGCGAGCCAACCCTTGTCGTCTTCGATATGCCTTCCCGCGTCGCGCGCCAGCCATCCCTCCCATGCCATCTGCTTGTCGTAGAACTCGACCGTCTGCTTGAGGTCCATTTTCGTGTGGGCGACCATTTGCAAATCGGTGGAGGAGTCGAATTCGATCCAGCCGGAGTCGGCAGGAATGGGTAATGATTTATTCGATACGTTGATGCTGGTTTGCACAATGACTTCGTCGGTTGAATCTGCCGGATATCCGATGGAAACCGTCAATTCACTTGCCCCTTGCAGCATCGAAATGGTACGTGAGCGGGGATCTTCCGTGCTGGAAGCCGCCAGTCGCGTGTAGGCGGTCCACCCCGCCTCGTGAAATTTTTTCAGGATGGCGACTTCAACGTCAGTTAATGCTTTTTGTGTGCGATAAGACACCAATGAGAACGAACCCAAGGTACTGTTCGATTCGATCGGAGAGATCTTCGGAAGCCAGCGCACATCGTAGTTGCCCACGAATCGCAAACTGACTTGCAGATCTCCCTCGAGACCCGGTGTCGAAGTTGTTGCCGGAGACAGGGAAACATTCAGCCGACATCCTGTTTTTTGAAAATTCAACCCGGGTTGCAACGGATCGTTCTCGGCGATTTCCGTCCATCCGGCTTTTCCCAGGTAGTATCGATAAAACAGTTCCGCCTCGGATTGTGATGCGGGCGTATTGTACGCATCCATTCCGCCGTAGCTCCAGCCGGCCACCGCCTCAGGCAACCGCGGAAATGAGCGGACATCGACGACCTGCTTGAACTGGGCGGGATTCATGGATCTTCGCGAATCAGTGGCGATCGTTTCGAGTTCCGGCTGCTGGATTGGCTGGATCGCGAGAGTTGTTGCCGTCGCGGCGGTCCCCCAAATTCGAATTCGCCCGCGTTCCGATGCGACCACGAGAGCATTACTCTCCGGCAGCCACTTGAGAGCCACGGTCCGGTCTCCATCGGCGTCGATCACTTGCACGATTTGTCGCGTCGCGGCATTCCAGATGCGAATCGTCGAGTCGCCTGAATACGTCGCGATTAGTTTATTGTCACGGGAAAATTCGATCCACTTCGCGGCGGCACCGAGAATTGCCGTCGCCTTTCCCTTTTCAACGTCCCACAGTTGAGTTTTCGATTCGGAATCGGCAAACGCAAGCAATCGCCGGTCGTTCGAGAGTCCCAGTGCCGGGCCGATCACGTAACCCGTCGTCATGGCCGTAACCTTTTCACCACTTTCGATATTCCAGATGCCGGCTTCCCGGCCGGAGGTGGCCAGCAAAGTGTCGGAGAGGAAGACCAACCGAGAAATTTCCTGGTCGTCCACTTTAAGGCTTTTGATTTCCTTGCCGTCCGTCGATTCCCAAAGTCGGACTTCGCCCGCATAGCTGGTCGTAGCCATCGTCTTCGAGTCGGGAGTAAACGCGATTTGCGTCAGGCGGGCGTCGTGGGCTTGTATGGCATACACCTCGCTTTGATCGCTTAACTTCCACACTCGAAGTTTGCCGTTCTGATCGCCGGCGGCGAGATGTTCCCCGTCCGAAGTGATTGCAACAGAAAGAATCGGACGCTCGACTTCATCGTCCTTGTATTTTCCTAGTAGATTAATTTTGGGTTCGGAGTCTGTTGCGTTCCAGAGCGTTAATTGGGAACCGCCTAGCACGAACTGCTTGCCATCCGGCGTGATCGCCATGCATTGCAGGAAGGAATCGGAGAAATCATCGTCACACGTCAACAACTGCAACGGCTCGTTGTTCTCGATCCCCCATTTGGCGACTTGTGCGTCTGACGGCGTTGCCGGAGGGGGCGACGATTTCGTTGATGTTTTTCCTGAATCTCCAAGTTCCGACGCGGGCTGGGTGGCTGAAGAACCGGTCGAATCGGGTTGGGAATTCACAGTGGGAGCACCCCCTGCCGGTGAATCCACCTTCGAGGGGACGACGGAAGAGTCGGAGTCACATCCATTGGCGACCAGTGCAGCGAGAACGATCAGTCGTTTCGAATGTCGAAGCATCGGAGATTCCTTTCAACTGATGGGTTAGGGAAATTGCATCCACAGGTTGGCGAACGGCACATCTCCGCGAAACCATAGCGCGTTTATCTGAGAGACTTTTTCAATTCTTCTTTGCGTCCATCCCGGCTGGTTTTCGTCCCGGCGGCGTCATTGCACTTCTGCCACCGTTGCGGCATATGTGAAGCCGCCGCCAAACGCGCACAAGCCGATGCGTTCACCGGCTCCATGTGCAGTCAGGTATTCTCGCAGAGCGAGTGGAATTGAACTGGAAGATGTATTGCCTAAATTTCGCATATGATCGAAGACGGGGCGACCCGTCAAGTAACTCACGGCCTTCAAAATTCGGCCATTCGCCTGGTGCGGGATGATTTGCGACAACGACTCGAGCGGAATTCCAACGGCTTCGCAGGCCTCGGTCTGAATGCGAATCATCGAGCGAACGGCTTCGTCGTAAACCGACTCACCCTTGAGCTGAATGCACCCATTCCCGAATATCGGCACCGACAAGGTCGTTCCATCCTCGGCCCTGCCCGAAATCACAGGCCGGTAGTATGAGAGCAACTGATGGCCTGGGGATCGGGGAAGCGACTTCGCATGGGCGGCTGGACCGGCGATGAGCGTCGCGGTGGCAGCATCGCCAAACAGAAACGCCGAACTGAAATCACGAACATCCAGCATTCTCGACAATACCTCGGACGTCACGATCAGCACATATCCGTCGGGCTGATGATGGAGGTGATCCCAGGCCGCCTGCAAGGCATAAATGTAGCCTGAACAGGCCGCGTTAATATCGTATGCCGCGACGCGCCAATCCAATCGATTCGGTGCGATCGCAGCAAGAATGCGACATGCCAACGATGGGGTGATTTGCGTCGGCGTGGTGGTGCAGCCGATGGCGAGCGAGATTTTATCGATGTCGAAACCGGTGCGGTCGATCAGCACTCGGCAAGCATCAATGCCGAGTGAAAGGGAAGTCTCATCGTCGGCGGCCCAGAATCGGGACTCAATTCCAGTGCGCGCGTAAATGTCGTCGGAGGTGCGTCCGGCGTGATGCTTCAACAACTCGTCATTGGTTACCAAGCGACCCCCAGTAACCCCGCTCAATCCGACAATCGTGGCTTTTGCGGGCAAAATCCGGCCGTCTTGAGCCTGCTGACCGAGATAACTCGACGTGGCCTTGATAATGCGTGCTTTGTGGTGTGCCGTCTTGCGCGGCTTGAGAAGGGGAACGCCCGGATCTTCATGCGTCATGGGCTTGCTGCCGACGTCGATTTCGTCGGTTTGTACCATCAGCAACGGCTGGCCAACCTGAATCGTGTCTCCTTCGGCTGACAGTATCTCAAGCACGCGGCCGGATATCGTTGAAGCGACCTCGATGACGGATTTTGTCGTCTCGATTTCTGCAACGAGTTGGCCCGGTACGACGTTGTCGTTAACTCGAACGTGAATTGCCACCAAAGTGACGGCATCATCGGCGGGCCCCGAACCCATCGCTAGAATTGCCTTCATGCCCGATTGCGTCGAGATAGTCCGATTCCATGTGACTTCCAGATCGAGTATATCCGCAGCCGTCTCGAGCACCCGTCGATACGAAGGCAACACTTCGAGTTGCGACTCGAAATGACATGGCACATAAACGTCGGGACGAGTCACGCGGCGCATGATGATGGGAGATGTTGCCCGTTCCGCAACGCGGGCCAATACTTCAGCTCCAAATCCGCACGTCAGATTGTCTTCGTGGACGACAACCAGACGCCGCGTCTTTTCGACCGACGCCAGCACAATGTCTTCATCCCATGGTGAGAGGGAGCGCAGATCGAGAATTTCAGCCGAATAACCCGCCACGGTCAACGCATCGGCGGCCCGCACGCACTGCACCAGGGGATTGCCCCATGTGACAAATGTAATATCGCGTCCAGTGCGCACTTTACGCGCGCGGCCGAAAGGCACGAACTGAGCCGCCACGTCGGGTGAAGTCGCCTCGGCAAGTGAATTTAAGCACGACTTAGGATAGAAAAACATCGTCGGCCTCGGCGATTCAAACGCCGCGTTGAGCAACCCGGCTGCGTCGGCGGCGGATGCCGGCATCACCACGTCAATTCCCGGCGTGTGGAGTGCTAACGTCTCAAGCGTTTGCGCATGGAACGGCCCAAGTCCCGGCCGATACCCGCCGCAAGTGACCATCACGATCACCGGGCATTGCCATCCCCCTTGTGTCCGCCAGAACATGCTGCCCAGTTCAGACATAATCTGGTTAGCGGCCAGCGGCAGAAAATCGGCAAATTGAATGAATGCGACCGGTCGTTGGCCGGCGATGGCACGACCAATGCTGGTCCCGACGATCGTCGACTCGGAGAGCGGCGAGTTCTTGACCCGCTCGGGAAATTCATGGCTGAGACCTCGCGTCACGCCGAAGACATCTCCTTTCGGATCTTCAATGTCTTGGCCGTACAGGAATACGCGAGGATCATTTTCCAGCCACCAATGCATGACGGCGTTCATCGCTTCGCGCATCGTGACCCGTCGCGAGTTACTCGTTCCCCGGTATTCGGCGCGCGAGCGGAGCGACTTTGGGAATTCCGCCTTGGCGATCAGCACCGGCGCGGGATCGTCGGCCAAGAGTGCCGCATGTGCCGCATCCGCTATTTCCTGGATTATCTGGGCCTCGAGATCCGCCAAATCCGCGACACTGAAACCTTCATCGGTAAGTTGTTCTCGCATTTTTGTGATGGGATCTCGGCTCGCCATTTCATGTGCGATTTCTTCTCGATCGCGATATCGGCATTGATCATCGGCATTGGAGTGATCTGCGAGGCGTGCCACGCTCAGAATGGCCACGACCGGCCCGCGGTTTTCGCGGATGGCCGCAACACAGCGTGCGAATTGGGCATCGGCAATGCGGGCGTCACAACCGTCGATGAACTCGATCTTCAATCCGAATAATTCACGTCCGGAATACCCGGGCAGGGAGAAGAAAGTCTGTCCCAACGTTTTGGTTGAAATGGCAAGCTGATTGTCTTCGATCAGAAACAGCACCGGAAGCTGACTGCGAACGGCTTCGGCCACGGACTCCAGGAATTCCCCTTCCTGCGTGGTACCGTCGCCGACAGAGCAAACGACAATCGGCCGTCCGGGACGGTCCTTGACTGCCGCTGCCACGCCAACCGCCTGGAGCGCGTTGTTACCCACCGGACCGACCATGCTGAGTATGTTGAGTTCCGGTGCGCTGAAGTGCGCGCTCATCTGCCGACCGGCGGAATGCGAAGCCCCCTTACCCAGAAGACTTAAGAAAAACTCGCGGGGCGGTACGCCGCGCGCTAAAAGAAGTGCCTTGTCGCGGTAATGCAGATGCAACCAATCGTCAGCCGTCAGATAATGGGCCAGTGCCGCAGATGCCTCGTGACCTGCGCCGGAAACGTGAAAAAAAGCTTCACCGCGCTGTACCAGTTCTAACTCAATCCGATCGATTTCCCTCGCTAACGACATCCAACGATACAACATCCGCCATGTTCTTGCACGGGGGATGACGACATCCAGACTTCGCGGGTTCGACGGGCCTTCGGAAGAGTGACCAGCCGGAGACGACTTGTCTCTAAGACCGTTTGTATTTTTAATCATTGATATCTACGATCTTCGCCAAAAAGCAGATGGCTGTCGAACACGTCGAAAGTTGATCCGTCCGGGCAAGTGCCACTGGGACTAATAGATCACCTTCAAGGCCCGCGTAGCTTCCATTGTAACACTATATATCAATTCGCGTCGAGCGCTCGCAACATCTTGTTTGCTTTTCTACTCGGTTCTCTCCCATGATGAATGACGTTTCTGAAGCCCTGGTGCGAAGTCATGCCCATATCATGGCATTCAAATTTGCCATATCGCCGCGTCATTATTAGGAGTCGTTGCGGAGCCTGCTCGCGGCAATGCAACTGAACGCCCCGTCTGGCGAAGCGTCACGAACACGCGGTCATTGTGCCACGCGGCCACACTTCGGGCGATCGCGGGCAAGCGACAGTTAACATTGTCGCTAAGCGGATACCAGCGCCGAAGCCATTCTGTATTGACGTTCGTCAATTCAAGGCTTTCGCACTCTCATGGGGCTTCGGGGGAAACGCGTTTCTCAGCAAGCCGGGCGAACTCCAGGTTTGCCGGCTCTGTGGGACTGGAACCCACCGTTCATTCAGGCGATTATTTTTCGGCGGACCGGCGTTTCGTAGTTCGACGCAGCTTCTTCTTGCGACGCTCGTCGGAGGTTTCCGTTGCCGCGGCTGCTGCGCCCTTTTTTGACGTTGTGCGTCGTTCGCCCTTTCGACGATCGGTTCGGTCGCGCTTCTCGATCAGGTGATTGAGTTCTGGGGGAATCGGCAATTGATTTGGCATGGGCACCTCTGCAGATAATTCTATTCTTCGAAATCGTCGTCATCGGATTCTTCGGTTTCTGCATCCTCTTCGATGAAGGCTTCGCTACGCTCGAACTCTTCGCGTTCTTCGGAGACGCTGGGCACATAGTACTTCGGCGGGTTGGGATATTCCTCGGAGAGATTTTGGACCGCATGGGGAAGCCGCCTGACCTTGAGCCGACGCGGATCTTTCATGGCATCAGGAAGTTTTCCCTCCCACGGACGTTCGACGGGACGCAATTTCTCGTCCATCAGCTGCGTCGTGGCCTGCATCAGGCGGCTGTCTTCGAGTTCGGAATATTCCGGATCGTAGGGAACGATGCGAGGAACGAGCGCGATGATGATTTCGTTGCGTTCGCGCGTAACGGTCTGTCGCTGGAACAATTTGCCCACCATCCATAAATCACCGATGATGGGGATTTTGGTTTGACTGTCGGTGTCGCTTTCCTTGATGAGACCGCCGATGATCATTCCCTGTCCATCGTTCAGCATGATCGTCGTTTGCACTTCGGTGGTATCTTCTTCAGGGAGACCCGTCTCGGGATTGATCCGCCCGCTGGAAACTTCAGGTTTAACGGTTAACAGAATGCGATCATCGGCACTGATCTGCGGAGTGAAATTCAGCACGACACCCAGATCGAGAAAATTGACTTCTTGCATGGTGCTCGTTTGCGTCGTTGTCGTCACCAGATAGCCCAGTTGGGCACCGATTTGAATTTTGGCCTCTTGACCGTTAATGGCCAGAATTCGCGAAGACGCGAGCGTTTTGGCATCGGTTGTGGTTTGCAACGCCTCGATCAACAGGTCGAGATCGGTGCCACCCACACCCAGAAAAAACGCCGGACTTGCCGCCGGATTGGCAAATCCTTTCGTTTTCAGCGAAACCGTAGAATTCGCGACGCGAAGTATGCTCTCAAAATTGACGCCGTGACGATTATCGTCCTTCAAAGTGACTTGCAGCACGCGTGCCTCGACGAGAACCTGACGGGGTGGCTGATCCATCTGATAGATGCACTGTTCGATGCGAGACATGTATTCGGGAAGGTCTTCCACGATGATCTGTTCGCGATTCTTCAGCTTCTCGGTCTTCTTCGTTTCCGAGATGAATGATTGACCTACCGGCGAGAGCAACCCCTTCACGACCAGATCGACGTCGACCGCAGAGATGAAATTCAGCGGAAAGACCGCGACTTGTCTTCCTTGAACCATCGGTGAGAGGCTGGATTCGCCGGTAACGCGAGAAATCAGCAGAATATTTTTCTGCTGTACCCAGGCATATCCGTTGACGTTCAAAATGGCGGAGAGGGCATCGTCGAGCGATACGTCATTCAGCGTAACCGTCACATTGCAATTCACATCCTCGCTGGTGACGATATTTAATCCGTGTTGTTGGGCGATCAATCCGAGAATGCCGGATATTGGCGCCTGACGCGCGACAAGTGTGATCTTCCCGTCGCGTTCGTGATATTGAAGCGTATTTGAGGGGGAGCCGTTGTCGAGCGGAATTTCGATGTCATCGCCCGGTGCGGCAGCAGGTGCATCTTCCGAATCCGCGATCATTCGGACCGGCTTTCGGAAATCGCGATCGGATCCCGCAACCATTCGAATGGCGGAGTTCATTTTTGGCGAATGGTTGCCGGAATCGGCGCGGTGACTCGTCTGCATCATCGATTGAGGAAAGTCGATGCGCCGCGCCGGCTCGAATTCACGAAGCTTGCGCGATAGTTGGTTCTTGGCCCATCCGCTGGATGCCGGGACGATCGGCTTCTGAAATCGACCTTCTTCCGTCGACTGTTGAACCGATGGAGTATCATCGGGATGATCACTTTCAGAAGTCGGTCTCTGTGAAATTTGCGGCGGTCGGTTCTCGACTCGTGGACGCCGATCCTGTTCGGTCCGGCGAGGTTCGTATTCCCGACGTTGCGGGCCATGCGATGGACGATTCTTCGCGGGCCGCGAATCTCGCGAGACCTCAGAATCATGTTGAATCGGTCGTTGGAAGCCTCGCTGTTGAGTTGCGGCCTCGTTCGAATAGCCCGCGGGAACTGCCGGCCTGGGATATGAGGGGGCCGCGCCTCGTCGCAACGGGATGTCGGGATTTCCTCCGCGGAGCGTCCCTTGTCCCTGCAAGGGCAAACCGGTCATGAGGACCGGCAATGCGACCAGGAACGCCAGGACTCTAGATGTGTCGAATAGTTTTGCCATCCGGGTCCACCGACTCACTCATGCAGATCGTTTCACGATTCGCATCAAGAAATAATTCGTTTCATCGGAGTGGTTTTCGATCAAAGGGAAAATCGCGTTCAGCAGATCTTGCCGATCGGGGATTTCCATCTGCACACTCTGAATTCATCATCGGCAGTTAAATTCGAAATATCCCTCAAAAAATATACAACTGATACGATCAGAATAATCGGTACATATCCCCCAGTTTACCTCTCTGATGATGCCGGGAGACGCGTGCGAAATCACATTCTTCTAACAAGACGGATGGTCTTATTAGGTAAAGTGTTAGATCAAATACCCGGATGGTGGACGTGAACTGCCTATACGGCAACCCGTCATCTCGTGTCGTCTGGCCCGCGCATTTCACCGGGGTTCGATTCGCAACACCACACCAGTGGACTTGATATCGACAATACGCAAACCCGGTTCAAGCAAATCGCCAACATGAACGACCCTGGCATCAATGATGGCGAAATTCCGAGGACTGCCGTGCAAAATGGCGCTAACCTTGCGAGACTGCAAGTGGACTTTGATTTCCTCCAGCGACTTCGACTCGGAATCTGCCAGATTCTCCGCACCCGATGATTCGGCTGACTTCGCACCGGCGTCTTCAGCCGCCGATGCGAGATCTTTGGCTGACGCGAGCGAGCGAAGGAATCCGAGTTCCTGGAACGGATCGTGACTCACGATTTCGTCGAAATCGATTTGCGGAATTCGCTTCTTTTTCACGGTTGTTATTGATCGATTCAAGTCCCGCTCATCGACCGGTTGAGCTGTTGTCGCCACAGGATTCACCGGCCCGGCTGCCGGATCAGGTTCACTGTTCGTGGCGGGACCGGGTTGGTATAGAACGGCGAACAGAGCGAGAAGCAAAATCGGAATCAAAGCGACTTTGATTTTAGTATTGCGACCGTTCGAATTAGATGCGCGTGCGGCCATGATCATTTTCAATCGCTGAGTGATTATCAGCCTTCAGTTGTTGAATCGTCGAATTTGAACAAAATTCGCAGACTGATTTGGACCGTGTAATGTCCTGGAATCTGGGCCAGTGAATTGATTTCGAGCTTAGAAATATTGCAGATGCGAGGCATCGTATTTAATCCGTTTAGAAACTGGCAAATGCTCGAATAATTTCCCGTGGCTTGCAGTTCGACGTCCATTTCCTGAAATTTTTCCCGGCTGTGGGTCACGCCCGGGCTGAAGAACTCAACGTTTAGCTGCGATTTTCCCGCGAGTTCAGTCAACGCCGCCAGGAAGTCGGATTCCTGTGGTTCGAGCGGAATGCGGCTCAAGAGGCCATCCCATTCACCGACTCGCCGATCGACATCCGACTGCAAGCTCTCATTCATCCGCTCGACGACGTGTCTTTCGCCGAGCAACGATTCGAGATTGACGATTTGTGCCTGCAACTGCGTTTGTCGGCGATCCATCGGAGTGCCGACGACACCGATCGCCAGCACGACGAGGCCGATGGTCACCAGCAGGCCCAGCCCGTGCAGTGCGAAATCGAATTGAAGTAGCCGGTGCCTGTTCATCGCAATATCCGTCATTTTTTTGCCGAAGTCTTCGCCTATAAATCGCATTCGATCTGATAGGCGCGGAGAGACTGATTGGAGACTTCTATCCCGCGCACGGCTTTCAGTTCCACATGCGTGAACGCCTCATTTTTTTTCAATGTATTGATGAATCGAGCGATCGCACGTTCATCGGTCGAAAGGCCCCGCAAATCGATCTTCATCGTCTTTTCAACGACGGTAACGACCGGTGCGGCGGGCGGATTAGGTATCGGCGCGACCTGTACAGGTTTAGTAGCCGACGTTGCCAGCTCGTGGAAAGTACACGATTGCACTTGAATCGAGTCTCCGGAGTTTCGGACGCTTTGGCTGATGACGCCGATCAGTGAGAGATGATCCTTGGCGTCATTGACGCCGTCAATCAATGCGATTTTATCGCGGAGTTCCGCCAGTTGTTTCTCACGGGCAGCGTTCCTGAGTTTTGCGTCGACGACAGGAATCGCCTGCTGATTCAAAGCGTTCCATTGCTCCTGCAAACGAAAAGTGCCGACGTATTTTTGCACGCCGAATGCCGTGAGAACGAGCGCCGTTACGGCCCATATCTTACACCATTGGCGTATGCGCACCGCGAACAGGAGGCGCTTCTGGAATTCCGGAGGGAGCAGATTATGGTGAGTTTTCATCGATCGTACGCCAATGAGGATAATGCGATCGCCACGCTCAATAATGCTTGCCGGCTGGGTGACACATCGCTGCCGTGCTGAGTGAATTGCGGAAGATGCCAGATCCGCGATTCGATTCCCGTCATGCTGGTCAACATCGTTTCGACGGACGAGATCGAGGCACCCCCTCCCAAAATCCAAAGCTGATCGGGCCACATGTCGAATCGTTGTTGCTTGACGTAGGCCAACGTTTTCTCAAATTCACGAGCAAGCATCTTCAGCGGCTCGGCCATGATTTCGGCGATCGCCTCCCGGACCGGGTTGCGTTCGACTTCGCCCGCCGTCCCGCCCGCATTGTAGACTTCGAGGAGATGCTGGGCTTCCTGCCGATTCAGGCCGAGTTTGGTGCAAAGCAGTTGGACGACGTGATCGACTCCGCAGTTACGAAATTGCCGCGTGAAAATGGGAATGCGATTCTTGATGATCATGAACATGGGGGTCGAGCCCGACCAGTCGAACGCGGCAACCGGCCGCTCGTCATCAGCACCGGGAAGCATCGAAACCGCACGCACCATCGCGAACGGTAGAATGTCGAAAACCTGGCAATGCAGCCCCGATCGAAAGAGTCCTTCAGCGATTGTGGTCACCATTTGTCTTTTCGTCGCGACCACGTTGACTTGCGTCATGCCGTCGTCCAGATGCCGGCTGAAATGCCCTTGCCAGAACGCGAACTGACGCGCTTCATCCGCCGATTCATCGCCTGACTCGAGGTTTTGTTCGATCATGAGCTGGTGTTCTTCATCGGTGCCATCCGGCAATTCCATCGTCAGCAGTTCTGAGACCGAATTCGAAGCCACACACGCGACATTCCGTCCGGTGAAAGACGAAGAACGCAAATGTCGATCGGCGATCGTTGCCACGGCATTGGGTGCGTACTCACCTTCGGGAAGCGTGAGCAGATCGGATTGCGTCAGCGACCAGCGATTGCCCTTTTTCTGCACTTGCGCGAGTTTGAGCTGGTGACGGCCGATATCGATCCCGATCCAGCCGTTGTCGCGGCGGTGGAGCGTTCGGGAAATGATCCGGGAGATAAGATCGGTGGAGGACATGACCGCTAGTTCTTTGCTTTCGGAGTCATGCTATTGAGCCGCTGCTCGACATTGCCGATCTGTTTTTCGATTCGCAGCAACGTTTCGGAGATTTCTTTCAGGTGTGGCTCCGAGCGCTCCGAGCCGGCCAGAAACGCTTCCCGAGGCGCACCTTTGCGAACGTCTGCCCTGGCGGAATCCTGATCCTGATACACGACACCGGCGATGAATCCCGATGCGAGCAAGACACCCGCGAGGCTCAGTTGTCTGACATTGAGTTTCATAGTCACTGTCTCCTTTTTCCCTGCGATTCGGTTGACGCTTCAATGCGATCCGGTCGAGACGTCGAGCAGGGGAACCATGATGCTGAGCATGACGACGGCCACCACGATTCCCATGACGAGAATGATTACCGGTTCGAGAATTTTGGCGAGTTGTCGAATTCTTTGTTCACCTTCCTCTTCGTAGAATCCTCCGATGGTCGTCATTACGTCTCCCAATTTTCCGGTCCGTTCTGCGGTGAGAACCATTTGAGAGGCACCAGGAGGGATGAAATCGACTTCCGTCAACGCCTTTCCCAAACCTTTTCCATTCAGGACATCTTCTTCCAATCGGTTGAAAAGCTTTTTGTACAGGTGGTTCCTTACAGAAGATCGACTCAATTGCAGGGCTTCCAACAGCGGAATATCACTTTTGAGCATTGTACCGAGCAGCGTGAACGCCCGACCGGTATAAAGCGAACGGGTCGCGTTACGAATCATCGGCCCGTTCAGCAGAAATCGGTCGAAATACGACGCTGCGTTCCGCGATAACCAGAATTTGTAGATCAGACACAAGCCGATCGACGTCCCCCCGACGATCATCAGAAAATGATCGCGGAATCCCTTTCCGGCACTCAGAATCAACTGCGTGAGCGGCGGAGCGGGCCTGCCCAGATCGGAAAAGACTTTGGCGAACTGCGGAAGCACAAAGAATATCAGCGCAAAGATCACAAGCCCCGCCACGCACAGTAAAACGGCAGGGTACGACAGAATGGAACGAACGGTGCTCTGCAGTCGAATTTCGTTTCTCAGCATTTCGGAAAGGCGCGCAAAACTATTTTGCAGCGTTCCCGACGCTTCACCCGCCGAGATCGTCGAAACGTAGGCTTCACCGAAAATGTCGACGTGCCGCGCCATGGCGTCCGATACCGCCTTACCGTCAGCGACGTCCTGATAGATTTCTTCGAGCGTGACCTTCAATGTTTTATTGGGGCATTGCTGCGAGACGTTCTGCAGCGCCTCCGCCAGGTCGATTCCCGCACGACACATCACGCTGAGTTGCGTCGTAAACAGTAGCAGGTCGGTTTTCGAAACCCGCTTTCGACGAGTGAAGGCCTTCTTCAGCCCGTTCAGATCGAAGGAAATCGACTTTCTCGCTTGGTCCGCCACTTGCAGTACGAACATCCCCTGATCGCGAAGTTGACGACGGGCCTCAGCGAGCGAATCGGCTTCGATCACTCCGGCGAATAGTTTTCCCTTGTTGTTTTTCGCCTGATATTGAAAGTGCATGATGGAGGGTACTCATTTGACTTTATCTGTTGCCGAATAATATGGGCAGCCGATCGTCGCGGTCTCCGCCGCGTCAATGGGATGTGCGACGTCACTCCGAAAACGTCACGCTGATGACTTCATCGAGGCTCGTGACGCCTTCTTCGGCGCGTTTGAAGCCTTCTTCCAAGAGGGTCGTGCCCCCTTGCTGGCGATGGATCTCGCGAATCATATCGAGATCGGGCGAACTGGTTATGACATCCCGTAAAGCCTGATTCATCGACATGACCTCATAGACGGCGATCCGCCCCAGATGGCCGGTATCGAAGCACTTCTTGCAACCTTCACCGCGAATGAATTGACGACGACGATCGCCCGGGTAATGAATCATTTCGAGAATATCGTTCGAGGGATAATAAGGCATCTGGCAATGCGGACATACCTTTCGCAACAGGCGCTGGGCGATGACTCCCACGAGGGCCGCGGAAACCTTGAACGACGCGACTCCCATATCCAGCAATCGCGTAATGGCACTCGCGCTGTCGTTCGTGTGCAGCGTGCTCAACACCAGATGCCCCGTGAGAGCGGACTGAATGGCAACCTCGGCCGTTTCGGCATCGCGGATTTCACCGACCATGATGATGTCGGGATCCTGTCGCAGTATCGATCGCAAAACGTTGGCAAACGTCATCGTCGGGGCCGAACCGGCCTGAACCTGGTTGATCATCTCCAACTGATATTCGACCGGGTCTTCAACCGTAACTATGTTCCGATGAACCGATTTCATGAGTTCGATGGCGGAATACAGCGTCGTCGTTTTACCGCTGCCTGTGGGGCCGGTGACGAGTATCAGACCGTGCGGGCGAGCGATCATTTTCTTGATCGCCGACAACTGATGGGGAGGAACGCCGAGTTGATCGAGATTGAACGTGACGTTCTGTCGATCGAGCACGCGCAACACCATTTTTTCGCCAAGGACGGTGGGCAGCGACGAAATTCGCAAGTCGATCGGCCGCCCTTCAACCTGCAGGTGGATTCGGCCATCCTGGGGGATGCGTCGCTCGGCGATATCCATGCGCCCCATGACTTTCAGTCGCGAGACGATGGCGGGGTGAAACTCGCGCAGCGGATTCAACATCTCTCGCAACTGTCCATCGACTCGAAAGCGAATGACGCTGCTCTTCGTGCCGGGTTCGATGTGAATATCGCTCGCTCCCTGCCGCACCGCATGCACGATCATGTAATTGACAAGATTGACGATGGGACTCCCATCAACCAACGAGTCAATCGTTTGCAGATCGAGATCGATCATGTCCTGCTTGAGTTCAATCGACTCGCTGCACAAATCAGCGGTGACCGCATCAACCGAAAAATCGTCCTGATAACATCGGGACAACATGTTCGTAATCGAAGATTGAAGGGCCAGCACCGGGTTGACTTCAAATCCCGTGATCCGTTCGATTTCATCGATGTATTGTAAGTTTTGCGGATCGGCCATCGCGACCGTCAACCGGTCTCGCACAAGAAACAGCGCTATGGACTGCAACGACTCGGCCTTGGTGCGAGGCAGCAATTTGACGACTTTGGGGTCGATCACACCGTCGCGGAGCCGAATCGCCGGAATGCCGAGCTGCTGCTCCATGAAGGGCAGCAATTCGTCTTCGTCGATGAATCCCATCTGCAATAGCGTCTCGCCGAGCCGCTGTTTCTGCGAACTTTGTTCGCTCAAGGCGGATTCCACCTCGTTCGCCGTCAACAGACCGGCGTTGATGAGTTGTTCCCCCAGCTTCATACGAAACGGCGGCGATGGTGCTGTGATGCGGGATTCCGAGTCGATGGTCAGCGACATTGGGCGAAACTCCCCGATGCCGACAACACGTCGGGAAAGATTTCGACCTGACGATCGATCCCCGTAATCTTCAGAATGTCGCGACACAACGGGTTCGGAGCAGAAACCTTAAACGATCCGCCTCGACTGCTGCACGCATCTCGCGTATCAAGCAGGAAATTCAACCCGGAACTGTCGACGTAGGGAATCTTTTGCAGGTTCAGAACAACCTTGGGCTGTCCTCGCGACAGACATTTGAGCACGAGTTCCTGTGCATCGCCGACATTGTCGCCGTTAAGAGGCTCATCGCCGTTAATGACGATGACGGCTCCCTGCCTGTTTTGCGTAAACATGTTGTAGTACCTCTCGATCAGCCAACGGGGAACGTCAGCGTGATCTTCGTTCCTTTATGCAATTCGCTGGCAACGCTGAGGGTGCCCCCGTGCAACTTGACGACTTCGTTGGTGAACGACAATCCAAGCCCGCTGCCGGAGATGGCTCGCACGCGATCGTCGTTGCTGCGGAAGAACTTATCGAAGATTTTCGGCAAATCGTCTTTCGAAATGCCGATGCCGTTGTCCTCGATTAACATCTGAATGTGGTGTGAGGTCTGCGAGACGGTAAACCGGATCTCGCCGTTGTCGGGCGTGTATTTGGCTGCATTACCCAACAAATTGACGAGCGCCGCCGAGAATTTGTCTTTGTCGATGTTGATCTCCGGAAGTTTCGGAGGGATCACGATCGAGAATTGAATCTGTTTTTGAGTCATCTGCGGCCTGACGTTCTCGATGACCTCATCCAGCAGGCGCGCCAGATCGATATCCTGCCGAGACAGCGACAGTGCCCCCGCTTCCATTTGGCTGACGTTCAACAATTCGTCGACGAATCGCGACAACCGCGTCACTTCCGCATTGATGATATTGCAGAACTGCTTCTGCTGTTCGATGTCGATGTCGTCATCGAGCGCGAGCGTTTCGGCATAGGCTTTGATGTTGGCGAGAGGCGTCCGCAATTCGTGCGTCGCCGTAAACAGGAAATCGTCTCTCATCTTTTCGGCGAGCTTGGTTTGCGTGACGTCCCTGACGGACCAGAGATACCCGATGAAGGCGTCGTCCTGGTCCTTGAGTGCATTTCTTTCGATGCGCAGAAATGTATCGACGTTATCTTCTCGCCGATGGATTTCGAACGACGTGGAAAATTCTCGCTGTTTCAGTTTTTCGAGAATTTGCGAGTATTCAGGGACTTTTTCCAGTTGCAGCAGCTCCGTCAGCTTACGACCGGATAACTGCGTTTCATCTTCCAGATTCAACACGGCGGGAAATGCCCGATTGACGTTCAGAAGCTTTTCGTCTTCGTCTGTAATCGCCAGCCCCTGGGGGAACATGTTGAAGACGAATTCGTATTTCCGATTCTGAAGTTTTCCCAGCGACTGGCTGAGTCGTACCTCGAGCGTCGAGACTAAATTTTGTTGAGTGAAACGGTCGATCAGCGAATTCCAGCCGGCGACGAACTGATCGTTTCCCGAAAGAGGTTGCAACTGCATGCTTTCGTGGCGCGGCAGGCGTGCCAGTTCTCGCAATTGTAAATCGACCTTCTCCGTCATGCGAAACATGTGTCGTAAAGCGAAGGCGCCCGCGATCAGCGCCACGGACGGAACGATCGCCGCCAGATAGGCATGAGTCGCCAGTTGACTCCTCCAATGCAGGAGCAAAACCAGAACCATGCACAAGAACAGACACGACAGACTATACAACAAAAAGTTGTCGACGATGCGTCGCGTGAGTGGGATTGTTTTCATGGTATTGTGCCGCGTTCTCGAATCATCACACGGAATCAACTCATCCTTTTGTTTCACCGTAACAATGATGGGAACAGGATCGCGCAGTATTGAACAAATTGACCATCCAATACCACCCGGTGGCGAGTGGCGAGATCGTTCGGCCACTACGAGATCAGGTCAGCGAAGCTTCTATCGCAAATAATTCGTTGATGAGTTGCTTGACCACCATCGGGCTGAACGGCTTGAAGATCACCTTCGCGATACCGTATTCCTTTTGAAGCTTCTCGATGTCGATCTCGAATGCCTTCGCTGAGCACATGATGATTGCCATACCGGCATGGCGCGAATCCTCGCGCACATGCCGGCATAGCTCATTTCCTTCCATGCCCGGCATTTGAAAATCGGTAAATAACAAGTCGAACCGATCATTTTTGAGAAATTCGAATGCCTGCGTCCCTGAAAAAGCGACCGTCACGTCGTGACCGTCTCGTTCCAGGTTGAACCGCAAAACCGACGACATGACTCGGTTGTCTTCTGCGATCAGAATCCTTTTCTTAAGTTCGGACATCTTCATCCTTCCTGCTCAGCGGTTGCACATCGAAGGCAACGCTGATCGCATGCATTTATCGGTGCGCTCGAATTCATTTCGAAACCCCTTGGGTTGCGTCTCGACGTGCGAGACATCCGCGGGGGTTCGCAGTGCGGACTATAACAGACTCGGTAATCAGCGGGACGGCACGAACTTATCGAACGATCAATGTTCGATCGGCGCGGCAGTCCCGTTCCGCGAACTATTCTAGTACGTGCCTAAGCCGGTCGTGTTGATGATGCATTCACCGGTCACGTTATCGTATTTCCAGTCTTGTGCTCCGGAGACCGTCAAGGGGGTTCCCGCGGTTACGACGCTGATTGAGGCATCGTTGGCGGCTTCCGGAATCTGATTCGTGGGGAACGGACCTTGCAAGTACGGCCCCAGATCGGCTTTCAAGTCGGCTTCGGAACCGGCTTCGCCCGGGAGAACTCCCGTTTGAGCACGATAAAGCTGAATGGCATTGCGAATAACAGTCAACGACTGCTTCGTCGTGTTGGTACGGGCATCGCCCGCAGCGCTGAACATTTTCGGTGCAGCGACGGCGGCGACGATCCCCATGACCAGGATGACGACCACCAGCTCCACCAGCGTGAAACCCTTACGATTTGCTTTCTTGTGGTATGCGATTTTTGTGTTCATTGGACTTTCTTTGCCTTTTTCAAATGGTAATTGCCGGTTAAGGAAACGAATGATTCTTCAACAGTTACATTTCACTTTCGGGCCTCAATCCGCCGCAGGATGACTTTTTGCTCCATTGGCGTATGCTGAATGTATCCAAAACGAAACTTATGTCGCATTTCAGAGAATTCAAATTCAATTCAATAAAAATCAATTATCGCTGATATTTTTTGAGCTACGTTTAACTTGCGATAGGGCAGGTTCTCATTGCTTGCCGTCACGCAAAACATGATTTCCTGGAACAAAACCTCATGACCATTAATACGTTACATCGCGAGCTCGCTTCCGACGAACATCTCATTTCTCTGAACGAGGCTCTGCAAACCGTTTGTAACGCTTTTTCCAGTCGTTTCGAAATTTGGGAAAAAAACGATCGCTGGCAACTGACAGCAGAGTCGTCCCCAGCGATCAACGACGACTTCAACGTCTCCACTCTCGCTTCTGAATTCGAACGCTCCTATGACGATTCCCGGCCTGTCGTCCTGCCATTGGACGACGAGCGGCATACCGTGGTGATCCCGTTATATATGGATATGGATGAAGACGCGGGTGTTCCCACGGTTGCCGTCGGTATCGTCGAGTGTAGAGACCATGCGTTGCTGTGCCGGCTGGCCCGGACCACTCAGGAACTTCATGTCGAGAGGCAACGAAATGGGGACTCGGCTGCCGAAATGGAGCAATATATTCGGCAAGTCAACAACGATTTCGAGGAACTCGCCTGGCTGCGGAATCTCGCGCAGCATCTCGAATACGCCGAGGTCGACCAGTCGCTGCGCTCGGTAACGGACTTGGTGCTTCCCTCATTGCGACAGTTGATCCACGTTGAATCGCTGTTGTTTTATCCGGTGCATAACAGCGACCACAATAAGACGAGTAAACAGCAAATCGGTACTCCGCTGATTTATGGACATCAAGACGTCAATCACGATGAATGCCGACTGATCATCGATCGCTACCATCACGAGTCGTTCAAACGTCCGATCGTGTACAACAAAACGTTCGATAATCCGTACGTCTACGAACACTATCTCGTCGATTCGTTCGCGCTCGTCCCCGTCGCCAAGGCCAAGTACTCGGTCGGATACCTCCTGGCCTTGAACAAAAACTCGAGCGACCGTCATCGGCGCGTCAATTCGGCGGATACAGATCGATCTACCCCGGCGAAATACGGCGGAAGTGAGACGACGTTCGGGACGATCGAAGTCGGACTGATGCAGGAAGCGGGAATTCTGCTCGCCATCCACGATCGCAACCGGTATCTGTTCAAGGAACAGGAAAGCCTCATCGTCGGCATCATTCGCGCCATGATCAACGCCATCGATGCGAAAGACCCTTACACGTGCGGGCACAGCGATCGCGTCGCCTTGATGTCGAAACGGCTGGCACATCAGCTCGGCCTCGATCCATTGTTCTGCGAGCGCATTTACATGACCGGCCTGCTGCACGACGTTGGAAAGATCGGCATTCCCGATGCCGTCCTGCAAAAGCCCGGGCGCCTGTCGGACGAAGAGTACGACATCATCAAACGCCATCCACAAATTGGATACGATATTCTTAAGCATCTCAAGCAGTTGAACTACGTTCTGCCGGGAGTGCTGCACCATCACGAGTCGGTTGATGGCAGCGGCTATCCACACGGACTGATCGGGGATGATATTCCGCTTGAAGGACGCATTATCGCTGTCGTCGATGCCTACGATGCCATGACGAGTACGCGAGCCTATCGCCCCAGCATGCCCCTCGAAAAAGCGGAATCGATTCTGCAGTCGAACAGCGGTACACAATGGGACGCCGTCATTGTGAAAGCCTTCTTTGCTGCGCTGAATGATATGCACGACATCTGCCTGAGAGAACGCTCGGCGACGCGTCAACTCTTCTGTACCGAAGCCGAAAACGGTGAATTTGATATGAACGATTCCATCGCCTCGGCAGTTCTGATAGGACATCAGGATTAACGTCGCCCGCCACTTGTCCCCCATCCACGACCATTGGCACTCGTCGCGCCTACCCGGTTTTTACCATGAACGATCGACTCTATTCCAGCGCCTTGGGGAATTCACGAACGGCGAACCGTTCCGGCGTGACCCTTATCGATATGGCATGCACGACGCTGCTGATCGGAGTCATGGCCGCGGTGGCGGTGCCGCGGCTGAGTAGTTCGATCAATTATTACCGAATCGAATCCGCTTCAAAGCAAATAGCCTCCGAAATCGAAATGGTTCGCCGTTATGCAAAAGCGACGGGTAAGAACCAGTCGGTGACCTTCGATCTCGCGCTAAACAAAATCACGATGTCCGCAATGGCTGACATGGATCATCCTGCCAGCTACCGTTCTGTCAGTCTGAATAATCTGAACGGCACGGTGACGCTTGTTTCGGCCAGTTTCGGCGGGATCCCGACTCTGACGTTCGATATGCACGGCAAACCGGTGAATGGGGGCACGATCCAGATTCTTTCGGGTGGGACGGTCAAGTATATCGTCGTCAACGGAACTTCGGGAAGGATTTCAATACCATGACGATCCGTTTTATCACGAGCGGGTGGCCCGCGAAACATATCGCACACTCTTTTCAGAAGCGGACCCTTCGATCCCGCGGCGCCTATACACTGATCGAACTGATCGTTGCAATCGGCGCATCGACCATTCTGCTCGTCGGACTCCCCTCCAGCATCCTCATCGCGAGCAAAGGCTTGCAGGGAAATTCCACAGTGTCGCGGCATGCCCAGTCTGCGGACGTCTTGCAGGACGTGATCAACGATCTGAAGCACGCCACTTCGTTCGTCGAATTGACGACAATTGCAGTGACGTTTACGGTCCCCGATCGCGACAACGACGGCGACCCCGAGCTTATACGCTATTCATGGTCGGGAACGCCGGGCGATCCGCTGATGTATCAGTACAATTCAGGAACCGCAGTTATTTTTGCCGAAGACATTCACAAATTCGATGTTCGATCTTTGACGCGGGCCGTTGCGGCCCCGATCATCCCGGACCCCGTTATCGTCAATCCGGTCAGCTCGTTGATCCCCCTCTCGCCGTCACTCCACTTCGTGAACGTTGTCGCAAACGCGAACGATCGAATCCAAGGGTAGAATGGCTGAATGATGACTCCCAACCGAAAACAATTGCGAAATCGCCGCGGCGTGACACTTGTCGAAGTGGCGGTCTCTTCACTTCTCATCGGCATGTTGACCATCGCATCGTTGAAATCGGTCGGCGGTGCGATGAACAACTGGAACACCGTGACCATTAAGTATAACGAAGCTCTGCTGGCCGAGCAGCTCTTGAACGAAATCATGCAGGCCAGCTATACGGATCCCAGCGGTTCGCCCGCATTCGGGATCGAGGGGAGCGAGCCGTCGTCGCCCGCCAATCGGTCGGCGTTCGACGACATCGATGATTATGACAACTGGGCCGAATCACCACCGAAGTACAAGGATGGAACGACCATCGCCGGTTTGACCGGCTGGTCGCTATCCATCGACGTCATGAAGGCGGATAAAACGAATCCCCTAAGCCTTCTAACTGACTCCTCGACTGACCAGGGCATTCGCAGAATTGCGGTGACCGTCACCAATCCGCGCGGGGAGCAGAAGTCGGTTTTCGCATGGCGCATCAGCACGGGGAGTCCCGAGCGTCCCAAAGGGGTCGACAGTAGTTTCGTGACCTGGATCGGTTGCGAACTCCAGATCGGCTCGACGGGAGGCATCGCCTGTACCGGGGTCGACATTCTCAACCACGCCGCCCTTCAATCTCCTTAATTCCTTTCTCGTTTCAACTGGCAGTCGTTATGCTGAAACAAATTTATTATCGGAATTCCGGCAATCACGCGGCATCACGTCGGCGACGAGGTTCGTTGTATGTCTCGGTCATGAGTGTCACGTTAATCGTCTCGATCATCGGTCTGGCAACGATCTCCGTAGCTCGCACGCAATTGAGCAAGGCCACGCATTCCAGGGAATTGATCGAGGCAAGAAAGCTCGCAACGTCGGCCATTGAATACGCCACATTGGTGGTGAAGAACAATTCATCGTGGCGCTCGAATTACACAAATAATATCGAAGCACCGGCGTCACCCATCGCACTGGGAAACGGCACGATCGCATTCAAGTTCGTCGATACTGATGGATCCTTGTCTAACGATTCAACCGACCCGGTTCGAGTATACGGGATCGGGCGCGTCGGCAAGGTCACTTACGCCGAAAGCGTTCTCTTGCAGCCGCAAACGACAGGCATCAGTTGCCTCGATGTCGCATTCTATTGCGTCGGCAACGTCAAAACCGGGCTTTCGACGACGTGGGCGACGAATCAGACCATCGCATCGGGAGGAACCATTTCGACGTCGTTTTTTCTTTCGAGCATCAATTCCAATTGCGAGGCGGTGGGGTCGGTGAGCGGAAATATCACCGGCACGAAGACTTCTGGGGTTGCAGCGCGTAAGATGCCGGGGACTGAAGTCTTCGACTATTATCGGCTGGCCGGAACATGGATCGACGTGAACAGCCTTCCAACCGATTCAAGCAATAATCCCAAGATTGACCGCGTGGTACTCAGTCCTGCCAGTAATCCGTATGGATCGCTGAGAAACCCGGAAGGAATCTACGTGATCGACTGCAAGAACAAGAACCTGGATATCGGTAATTGCCGCATTCACGGAACGCTGGTGCTGCTCAATCCCGGCTCAAATTGTTCGATCTCCCACGCCGTGCATTGGGATGCAGCGGTCAAGAATTACCCGGCATTGCTCGTCAACGGAAGCATTTCGTTCGAATACCATTCGGGGACGTTGAGCGAATCGTCTCTTTCGACGAATTTCAATCCCTCAGGAACACCCTACGGTGCATCGAGCGACTCCGATCAATCCGACAGTTACCCGTCCATCATCAAAGGGCTGATCTACGCTTCGAACCGCATTGAATTTCCATTGGATTTTGCGGACTCGAAGGTCGATGGCTGCATCGTCTGTTCGAGCGTGACCGCGAATTCGGGGTTGATTCTCAATTACTACACGACGTATCGCGATTACCCTCCGCCGGGATTCGGCAAAGGCCCTGACATGGTGATCGCCCCGGGAACGCGACGGCGGGAATCGTATCCCTAGGCTGCTCCAATCAATGGTGCCGCGTCGTTTCATCGGGGAGATAACGCTGATGCCCCGGAGTCCGTTGAAACAGATCGTCCCGGTAACGGCTCGACGGGCGGAGATACACATCGGCCGCCGAAGCGTCGAACGTCCCCTTCCCCGCGATTCCGAGACGCGCCGTCAACAGCGCATGTGCCGCAAGATCGGTATTGAATTCGGGATGAAGCCTTCGAAAGGACAATTTGACCACGACACCGTCGGGGCCGAAATCGACAGCACGAATTCGCTCGGTCCAGTCTATTATCTGAGGAAACGGAATCTCAGCATCAAATGTTCGACGGATATTCGTCGCATGACGTTCGCCGAACAGTTGAAAGCGAATCTGCGCATTGACGGGAACAATGTGACCTTCGCCATCCATCGGCCGGACATGCACCAGCAATCCATCCAGTTCCGCGTCGCGATCCCAATTCATGGCACGGGCATCGATCTCGAGAAACTCAACTTGAGACGATGGCGAAACTTGGGGCGTTGCATCTGAACCGTATTCAATCGCACTGGCGACGTCGGCACGGGTTCGTTCCACCGGAAACCAGAACGCGATTCGTTCCTGAATCTGTGAGTCGGGATTCGTTCGAGTCCGTCTGCCCGAAGCCAGCTTCAAGATCTCACTTTTTGAAAGCTCTTTCTGGCCGACTTCGATCGCATCGATTTCGCTCCACAAATACGAGCTGGAGAGCACGATATCCGGCGCAGAGGAGCTGATCCACAACCGCTCGTCGTTGGTCTGCTCGTCGAGCACACCTTGCACGGCTTGGCCATCAAACAATCGGACAACCAGAAGATCATCCTCCGCCGCTGCGGGCCGGGTTATGATCAGAAAGGCCGATACGGCCAGCGTCAGCACCTTTGCTGCGATCTTGCCGGTTCGCAACACTCGAACATTCTGCATGATACGGAACCTCCCCATTCATCGTTTGTGAATGGGGAGCAATCATCGTACCAATTGAGCAAAAGGAGAGACTTCCGAGTTCATGTATCGCTCAGACGCCTCCGGGAAAGGTCGTCAACCGACTAAGCACGGCTTGAAAAGTGACTACTCGTTCAAATGATAATGTGGCCGACACACCATATATTTATCAACCGCGTTGAATAAAAAGGGCGTCTTCATCATCGGGCTTCCGTTTCGCTCGGTCAACATTGTTGACTATTTGAAACATGGTTAAGGAGACTGCAACCACGGGAATTCGATGGACACCCGTCGCGAATCAGGCAGCAGATGCCTTGCGGGCTTCAGGTGCGGACGGGATAAACCGGATGAACCGGAAATTAACCGCCAATGTGTCTATTCGTATTTTTGCGTATCGAATAGTATTGTTCCGGACTGCATTCAGGCTTGTGGTATGTCAAATCCACGCATGAGAATAACTAACCTGAAACCGATTTCTGACTCGGTTGGCAGCGGATTATGTTTCCCATTTCCCGTAAGAAAATCGGCATCCAGAGGGTTATGAAACTGCCGTAGAAGACGGAGTCAAGTTTGATAGTTGGCATATGGACGATAAGTGCGTGGAGCGGATCGATTCTTCTGCTCCTTTATTCATTGATGCAGTTAAGCTGGCTCATCAAACTCTACCGGCGATATCAACAACCGGTCGAGTTAAGCGGCCCGTACTTGAAATCGGCTGTCGCGCTGCCATTACGCGGGGCAGACCCGTTTCTGCGGCAATGTCTCGCTGGGCTGTTAACGCAGGATCATCCCGATTATTGCATCGTCATCATGATCGATTCACCATCGGATCCCGCCGTTGAATTCGTGCAACAGATCCTGAAAGAATCGCCGTCGGACAATGTCTTCGTTCGAAACGTGACTGCACCTCGTATGACGTGCAGTATGCGAATGGAATCGCTCATTCAGATCGTCGAACAACTCGACTCGACCTACGAAGCCATCGTGCTGTGCGACGCGGATACAATACCGCATCCGAGTTGGTTGCGAGAGATGGTGGGAGCGCTCAACGACCCTCAGGTGGGAGTGGCCTCGGGGATTCGCTGGTATATGCCGATGGACAAGGCTTGGGGCTCACTGGTTCGCCATATCTGGAATTTCGGCGCCGTCATGCAGATGTCCGCATTTGACATCGGGTGGGGGGGATCTCTGGCGATCCGTCGGAAAAGCATGCAACAGATCGGATTGATCGAAGAATG
>JBJXGP010000075.1:0-14739 GCA_046160425.1 Planctomycetaceae bacterium | reverse complement strand
CGTACTTATGCAGGTCATGAGAGACCGCACGACGGACATCAAAGCGGGCGAAGGGTCAGCCGACCCGGCCGCGCGCTCGGCGAAGAAAAATTCGGCCTCCACTCCAAATAAAGCCGTGGCGCGCGTCGGCGGAACGATCATCTCCGAAGATGATCTGGCCCGCGAGTGCATTATGGTCTCCGGCAAAAAAGTGCTGGACGACATGATCAACCGCCTCGTCATTCTCAAGGCGTGTGAAGAAAAAGGGATCGAAGTCACCGACGATGAGGTCGATAAGGAGATCCTCAAGATTTCCAAGCAATTCAATCTTCCCATCGATTCGTGGTATCAGATGCTCGAAGCCGAACAGGGCATTTCGCGTCAGAAATACCGCCGCGATGTGATCTGGCCGATGCTCGCCTTGCGAAAGCTGGCCGGCGAACAAACCGAAATCAGCGAAGACGATGTTCGCAAAGCCTTCGCGCGGGATTACGGCGAACGGGTCAAAGCCCGCATCATCGTGCTCGATAATCTGCGACGTGCCCAGACGGTCTGGGAAGAAGCGAACAAGGGAACGCCCGAAGACTTCGAACGTCTCGCCGCGAATCACTCTATCGAACCGACCAGCCGATCGTTGCGGGGAGCCATTCCTCCGATTCGACGCTATGTCGGCAACGATGAACTCGAAAAAGTCGCCTTCAAATTGAAAGAGGGGGAAATTTCGGGAGTCGTGCAACTGGCCACGAGTCGTTATGCCATCATCCTCTGCGAAGGCCGCACCGAACCGGTTGTCGAAAACATCGATGAAGTCCGTGATACGATTATTGCAAACCTGGTCGAAGAGAAATCGCACGCCGCCGTCAACGACGTCTTCGAAAAGTTGATGAAAGAAACCCGCGTCGACAACTTTCTGACCAATACGTCGAACGGGGGCGAAGAATCAGCGAACGAAGAACCTGCCGGGACGGCCAAGATTCGCCCCACGTCTGCCACGCAGAAGACATCGACGGGTGGAGAAAAGAAGCCTCGAGCCAAACCCGCCGTACAGAAGTCCAAGCCGGCCGCGGAATGATTTTTGAAGATCGATTGCGGAATTCGAGTCCGAGCTGAAATTCACGAACCCCTCCCATTCCTGCGGAGGGGTTTTTCGTTGTTGCCCACGAATCGTAAAGCCATTCTGCCGGTTGACGCTGGCATTTGCGAAAAGAATGGCTAATCTGAACGCAGCGATTTCACTGCACTTCGCGAATTGCAACGGTGGCTGACGTCACGGTAGAGTGACGCGAGCAATTCAGGATGATCGTCTCCAATCTTGAATCTTGCGAGCGGTAGAGCCGTGCACTGGACAATCGACTACATTGTGCGGTACAGTCATGTCGTTCTGAAGACACGAAAGGATTCCCGATGAGTACCGAAACCCCCACCAGAGTCGATCCTCCGCGGACCAACGGCACCTCGGGGTATGAACCACTCAGCAGCATATGGGAGGGGACCGACGGCGAATTGCTGGAGGCGATGCTGAATTTCTATCCGACCATCAACCCCGACCCCATCCTCGATGCCACGTACAACACGGGACGGATGTGGAAAGGTTCGATGCGCAGCGTTGTTTCGATGGATATTGACCCGGCGCACAAGCCGATGATCGTGGCTGATAATCGTGTCATGGAGGGTGTTCCGTCCAATCATTTCGGGGTCGTCGTCTTTGATCCGCCGCATGTCGGCCCGCAGGGAAGAGACAAGAGCGTAAAGCGTTTTGATGTGGACTTCGGCGCCACGATGGAATGCGGCAAGCAACACGGCTGGACCTTGAGCTATCTCTATCCGCCGTTTCTCCAGCAAGCGAAGCGGGTCTTGAAGCGTGACGGCCTGTTGTTCGCCAAGATCACCGATATGGTCAACAGCCACAGGTCGCGATGGGCTCATTGCGACTTCATGCGGATGGCGGAAGAAGCGGGCTTCACGGTCTGCGACCTGATCGTCAAGGTTCGCACAGGCCCCATGACATCTAACAAATGGAAGAAGGCCCATCACGCCCGCAAACGTCATTGTTTCTGGATCATCTGCCGCAACGGAGAGAGTTGCGAGCGGTAGCATCAGGTCTGTCTCGGATATAGATCGTCCCAGCGGCTAATGCGATCCGTTCCCGGTCGACCCTTTCCCGGCGTCTTGCTGCCAAATCCGCTGGCATTCCATTCCGGTTGGTAGTGAGTGATAAGCGCGAACTCGGCTGCGAATACCCACCATTCGCTTGAGAACGTCAAGTATCGGCAGGTCATGTCAGAGAGTGAGATATTTGTCCTTGTAGCAATCTTGGAGGAATGTTCGTTTAGCCGCGCGCGTAAAGTCCGCTTACTCTTGGTTGTCCCCTTGGAAGCCTTACCGATGTAGACGAGAATTCCTTTGAAGTAAAGGGCGTAAATGCCACTGGCATTCGGCCCAACACCACTTGTTAGAGCGAGTGCTGGGCTACTCTCCAGCTTTTCAACGGCTTGTGTTCGAATACCGCGGTCAAGGTCAAACTCGAAGCGGTGGGAATCGTCGGCAGCGTCCGGCATTTTGCCTCCTCGCAAAGTTGCCGGGATCATGCCGGATCGTAAAACACAAGTCAATCTCAACCTTTACTACTCCACAAGGTTTGAATCTCCCTCAACATGTCTTTCCGCTTTCGTCAGGTTTGTTACAATAGAATGTTGCGTCGTTGAACTCCTGATCGGCGAGCCTTTCGTCTGAAAGCTGCCTCCCCAAGGCTCCGCATCCCCAACCGCGAAATTTATTGACATCATGCGTAATGAATCGGAAATCCCGTTTTCTGACGATCCTTTTACCATCCCGGTTGCGGATCGGATCAGACGGCTCCCGCCGTATCTGTTCGGGAAGATCAACAAGCTCAAGTACCAGAAGCGGGTCGCGGGAATCGACGTCATTGATCTGGGGATGGGAAACCCGACGGATGCTCCCGATCCGCTGATCGCCGAGAAACTGGCCGAGGCGATCAAGGATCCCCGCAATCATCGTTATTCGGTCGCCAACGGGATCGAAAACCTCCGCAAGGAAGTCTCCGCTCGTTATTGGAAGCGGTACGGCGTGCGACTCGATCCCAATAAAGAAGTCATCGCCACCATCGGTTCCAAAGAGGGCTTTAGCCACATGTGCCTGGCGCTGATGGGGCCCGGCGACACGGCGGTCGTCCCCGCGCCGTCGTTTCCGATTCACGTGTATGCGGTGGTGCTCGCTTCGGGGAACGTGATTGCCCTCGATGTCCGCAAACCCGATCAATTCCTCTCGCGGATCGCCTATACCTGCCAACATCTGTATCCGAAACCGAAACTGGTCATCGCGAATTTTCCGCACAACCCCTCGGCGACGGTCATCGAACAGGACTTCTATACAGATCTCGTGGCGCTGGCGAAAAAGTACCGTTTCCTCGTGATCAGCGACTTCGCTTACGCCGACATCTGCTATGACGGATACACGGCCCCGAGTTTTCTGGCGACACCTGGCGCATTCGACGTCGGCGTCGAGTTTACCACCATGAGCAAAAGTTACAGCATGGCCGGCTGGAGAATCGGCTTCTGCTGCGGCAATGCGGAAATGGTCCGCGCGCTGGCGACCATCAAAGGTTATTACGACTACGGCATCTTCCAGGCAGTGCAGATCGCGGCGATTGTCGCCATGCGGCATTGCGACGCCGCCGTCGAGAGCATCGCCGCCGAGTATCAGATCCGCCGCGACGTCCTTTGTGAGGGATTGCAGCGACTCGGTTGGGATATCGAAAAGCCCAAAGCCGGGATGTTCGTCTGGGCGAAAATCCCCGAACCGTGGGACAAGATGGGCTCGATCGATTTCGCGATGAAATTGCTGGATGAAGGGGGCATCGCCGTCAGTCCCGGACGCGGTTTCGGCGATGATGGTGAGGGATATCTCCGGCTGGCGATCGTCGAGAATTCGCAGCGACTGCGACAGGCGGTCCGCCAGATCGGCAAAGTCATGCGCGCCGAACCGGCCTCTATCGGGTAGCGATTTTACCGGTTAACGTGCGATTGCCGACCTCGCAAAGTTGCAAATTCCTACGGTATTCTCCCTCGCGTGGGCATGGTTTTCCTCTTCCACCCGGCATATGATGATCGTATCGAGTGAGTTCAGAAACGACTCGATGAGTCGGCGGTACGGCGAAAATATGAACCCTTGGGGCAATTTGAACCCCATTCGGCCATTTCGCAAGACCCTGCCTTCAAGTTCGCCAGGATTTATCCGCGGACAGACTTAAAAACCCCAATAGCTATAAGGAAAGCACATGTATCGCATCGTCTTGGCTGGTTTCGTGGCGGCAATTCTAGGATTGGTATTCATTTCCGGACAGGTTCCGGCACAGGATGAAAAAGAAGATGCCCCCGCTGAAAAAGACGCTCCTGAAATTTCCTCCAACGTTGACAAAGTCAGTTATGGCATCGGCCAGAATATCGGCAAGAGCCTCGTCAAGGATGAACTCGACCTCAACGCCGAATTGCTGATTTTAGGTCTCAAAGACGCCTTGGCCAAGCAGAAGTCCCGCGTCTCGGAAGAAGACCTTGATGCCGCGTTCAAGGAATTCCAGGAATCGTTGCAAGAACGCCAGCTCGCCAAGCAGAAAGTAAAAGAAGAAGCCAACCAAAAAGAAGGGGACGAGTTCCTCGAGGCCAATGGCAAGAAAGACGGAGTCAAAACTCTCAAAAGCGGTCTCCAATACGAAGTGATCGCCGAGGGTGACGGACCTTCCCCCAAGAAAACCGACCGCGTGAAAACGCATTATCACGGCACGTTGATTGACGGCACGGTCTTCGACAGCTCAGTCGATCGCGACGAGCCGGCGGTCTTCGCCGTCAATCAGGTCATCAAAGGATGGACCGAAGCCTTGCAATTGATGAAAGTCGGGGACAAGTGGCGTATCGTTGTTCCCGCCGAACTCGCCTACGGTGCCCGCGGAGCCGGAAATGAGATCGGCCCCAATGCCACATTGATCTTCGAGATCGAACTGCTGGGGATCGAAAAGGGAGAGTAGTTTCTCTCGCGCCTTATCAACAAACGAGAACAGCACTGAAGGGATACGCCCCTCAGTGCTGTTCTTTTTTTGGACTAAGCTGACGAAACGTCTTTATCTCGTCATGCCGTACTTCTTCATTTTGTTGTACAGCGTCACGCGGCTGATCCCCAGTTCTCGTGCGGAGTTCGTGCGGCTCTGATGGTTGCGGGCGAGAACCTGCTCGATGATCTCGCGTTCCGTCAGTGCGACTTGCTCGTTGAGCGATGAGAGTCGCGATGTCGTCAACGGCATGTTGACCGACGGGTCGTTGCTCGGCCCGGCTTCCCCGCTGATGATGTGGCCGGGAAGATGCTGTCTTCGGAGGACTCCGTCGGTGCAATAGATCACCGCCCGTTGAATCACGTTTTCCAGTTCGCGGACGTTCCCGGGCCACGGATAATTGAGCAGCGTCATGAAAAGTTCGTCTTCGATGTGGGTGATCTCAATGTTGTGTTTCTCGGCCATCTGCTTGACGAATTTTTTCGCCAGCGGAAGGATGTCGGCCTTGCGCTGACGAAGAGGCGGGATCTCGAACTTGAGCATGTTCAGCCGATAATACAAGTCCGGACGAAATCGGCCTTGTTCGACGAGCGGCTGTAAGTTCAGATTGCTGGCGACGACCAGCCGAGCCTGACTGCATAAGGTGCGATTCGCCCCGACCTGCTCGAATTCTCCCGTCTCGATCACGCGGAGCAGCTTCACTTGCTGTTCGGGACCGAGAACGTCGATTTCGTCGAGCAGTATCGTTCCTTGACCCGCCGCGATGAATTTTCCTTCTTTCTCGACGTGAGCGCTGGTGAACGCTCCCTTGGCGTGTCCGAACATTTCGCTTTCGATCAGTTCGCTGGGAAGGGCTCCGCACGCGACATGCAAGAATGGGGCAGCATGCCTCGGTGAGATTTCGTGGATCAGTTTCGACAAGTACGTCTTCCCCGAACCGGTTTCCCCGATCAGCAGAATCGTGACGTTATGCCGGGCGGCGATCTCGAGTTCGGCGAGCATTTGTTTGAGCTGCGTCGAATGGGTTTCGAATTGCCGCGTCAAACCGGCAAGTATGACTGCGGGAGGCGTGGGCTTCGATTCCTTGCTGGCTGCCATGACATTTGATTTGACGGCCGGTTCAGGGGCCTCGTCCGCCGATTGATGTTCGGGGAGAATCTCGCGAAGTTCTCTGGTAGCCACTTCTTCATCCGGCGACAATAACATCTGCACGAGATCCTCGACTTTCTGAAAATCAGGAATATGAAAGAGATGATCGTGGGACTGCTTGCTTCGCAGCAATTCGGGACAACCGGGCGAGGTGATCAGAATCACTTCGGATTCGGGTAGCGACAATGTGACGTCGGTCAGCAATTTTTCTTCGGCCATTCCGCCGTTCTGCACGTGCCGCACGTCAGCGACGAACGAGTTCGGTCTGTATCGCGGATACAATTCTCGTGCGTCATCGACGCTGTCGCACATGATCAACGAGCAGACTCCTTCCAGCCTGGCGGGCAATTGCGAGAGTAACTCGTAATTTCGACTGTAGAGAACCACCACGGGAAGCGACATGAAGTACCTCGATGAGTTCATCAATGCGTTTGAAGGGACACGGGCTTTGAGGCCGTCAGGAATTCTCCGCGAAGGCATGTAGAACAAATCGAGTGCCAAAACGCGAAAGCCTGTGATCGAATCTTGAAACAGCGCGATCGAAACTCGAAACAGGCGTCAATAACAGCACATAGAACGACAAGAACCGTGAACGCCCTTTTGCGAGTCCCCGACGATGATGCCGAAAGTCACCAGCACCGATGAGGCGAGTGTTGCCAATTGACCACAATTTGCCCCCGAAATCCCTGGCGAAACTCCACCCGGGGGTGCTCCGGCGTCGCACGTGCGGTGGGAGCGATTTTTTCCTCGCAATCTCATATTTTTCGCTGCAAGGGGTCTTGATATAGTGGCCATGAATGGGCAATATAGACATTCTGGGTTGTTGGTGGGCGTGGCATTATTTCCCGGTTAGAGGAGCATCTCCATGTTGACGTGTCGATGGTTGGCTGTTGTGGCGACCTTGTTCCTGGCAAGCGGTCATGCGTTATCGCAGGCGCAAGACGAAAAATTGGCGATCACCGATCTCTCGCAAGTCGATGAAGACTTCGCCTTTCAGGGCGAATTCGTGGGTGACGTCGTCGTCGGCATGCGCGGTTCAGTCCGCATCGGACTCCAAGTCATCGCCCTGGGTGGCGGAAAATTCCAGGCCGTCGAGTATCCCGGCGGGTTGCCGGCTGACGGCTGGATCGGTCATGGACGAGTTCCTCTCAGTGGCGAAAAGAACGGCTCCTCCGTTCGCCTCGAAGGGTATCCGCTCGAAATCGTCATCGAAAACGGCGAGGCCCACGTCTTCTACACGGGTGGCACGCACGCTGGGGTTCTGAAGCAAGTGTTTCGTGTCAGCCCGACGTACAATCTCGCTCCGGCGTGTGAAGCCGACGTGCTCTTCGACGGTTCCAACACGACGCACTTCAAGAATGGTCAGATCACTCCCGATGGTCTGTTGATGGCGGGGACGGAAACCGTCAATGGGTATCAGAACTTCAAGTTGCACCTCGAATTCCGACTGCCGTACATGCCGAATGCACGCGGACAAGGTCGTGCCAACAGCGGAGTGTACTTGAACGGCCGCTATGAAGTGCAGATTCTCGATTCGTTCGGACTCACCGGCGAAGACAACGAAGCGGGTGGCATCTATCGTTACAAACGCCCCGATGTCAACATGTGCTTCCCACCTTTGGCCTGGCAAACCTATGACATCGAATTCCATGCCGCCACGTTCAATGAAGCCGGTCAGAAAACCGATTCGGCTCGCCTGACGGTCGTGCATAATGGAGTGACGATTCACGATAACGTCGCGGTGACCCGCAAGTCCGGCGGAGGTGCGGAGGAAAGTCCCGTCGCCTTGCCGATCCAATTGCAAGACCACGGCAACCCGGTCGTCTTCCGCAACATCTGGATCGTCGATTACGACAAACCGGTGGAACTCTGCTGCTGCGTCGGCAAGAAATGTAAATGCTGCACCACCTGCGTCATGAAGCTCGGCGACTATTTGGCGAACGAATAGTTTTCGAGATTGATGCTTCACTGGAACCGGTCGCACGTTGCGATCGGTTCCATTTTTTATGTCCGCTGTTCATGCCTCATCTCCCTATCACCCGATCCCACCATCTCCCTATCTATATTCCGCCCCCCCGCCTCAACTGAGACTCACTCGCAGGCAGAGATCGCATATCAATCGGTAAAATATCTCTGAAATCCTCCTGACGCTATGGACGTTTTTTCGGCGGGAGAACTACAATTCACCGCGTGAATCGACATCCAGCCATTGACACTTCTACGTGACATCCACATACAGAAAGGGCTTCCCATGAAAGGAAACTCCAAAATCATCGACGCCTTGAACGGCGGACTGACCATCGAACTGACCGCCATCAATCAATACTTCGTCCAGGCCAAGATGTGCAAAAACTGGGGCTTGAATCGCCTCGGGAAGAAGCATTACGAAGAATCGATCGGCGAGATGCGCCATGCCGAAAAGCTGATCGACCGGATCATTTTTCTCGATGGGGTTCCCGAAATCGCCCGCTACGATGTGATTCGCGTGGGGACGACCGTGCTCGAGCAGTTTCAGAACGATCTCGTGCTCGAGACCAAAGGGGTGCATGCCTACAACCACGCGATCAGCTTATGCATCGCCGAAGGGGACTCAGGCAGTCGGGAATTGCTGGCGACGATTCTCGTCGAATCCGAAGAGCACGTCGACTGGCTCGAAACGCAACTCGACCTGATCGACAAAATGGGGATCGAGAATTACATGGTCACACAGGTCGGCGAAGACGATGCCGCCCACTAGCAGGCCGTTGAAAAATGGGTGGCACTGCTGGCTGGCCCAGCAGTGAAGCTGTCGGCCTGCGGAAAAACACGGGTGGACAATCCCCCGTCGAAGATAATGCCGCTCACTAGCTGATCTTGCAGCAGGAGATCTCGGGACGATTCATTTCACACCGCGCTCGCTCCCCGGCGAGCAGTCCCCGGATCCGCTGATGGCAGGCGGTGCAACCGCCGCCGGCCCCGGTATAGTCCATGATCTGCTTGATGCAGGTTATATTCCCATCGCTCGCCGCCTGGATGACCTCTTCTTCGGTCACTCGCAGACAGTGGCAGACGATGCGTCCGGTGGTAAAAAGCACGGCTGACATGGGTCGTGTTCTCACAGATAGACGATACAGGAATCAGGCGACCGAGGGTTCAACTCAGTCGTGTGGCCGGGCAGTGTTACTGAGACTCAATCTCATCGCCTTCTATTATTATCGTCTTCGGACCCGGCGTCAATCGAGATTCTCCGAAATTCTTGAGGAATCTCGGAGACAGATAGCGAGCCGCGACAGTCGTGGAGCGGTTCTGCGTGATCGAACGTCAAATGCCACTTCACCGCTTGGTGTCCCGCGCGGCTCTATTTGCTCGACTCGATTGATCTTTTCGTCCCAGCTGGCAACACTGGTTGAGAACAAATAGACACTTCCACCCGTCAATGACGCGATGTCGTTCTTTGACGTCTTGCTGCAAGAGCCGCGCACAAAGTGAGCGGCAATGAATGAAAACAATCGGGCCGCTAACTTCGTGCGCGGCTCGCACATTCGCGACTTCCGAGACAGAATATGGCATTGTCGTATTTCATCACGTTCAGCACCTATGGCACATGGTTGCCCGGCAGTGCCAAAGGGTCGGTGGACAGCGAGCACAATCAGTACGGCACGCAGTGGTTGCCCGCCGCCGCCGAGCAGGAGCAACAGGCCCGGGAGGCGATGACGCAATCTGCTTATACGATGAATCCGGACGAGCGTGAAATCGTCTGTCGGGCGCTGGTGAATCTGGCGGAGGAGCGGGGTTGGTTGTTGCTGGCGGCGCATGTGCGGAGCAATCATGTTCATCTCGTCGTGCAAGCCGATCGTGAGCCAGGGCGCGTGATGAGCGACTTCAAGGCGCGGTATTCGCGAGAATTGACGCGCGCGGGGTACGACGATGCCCAAAGGCGTCGATGGACGCGGCACGGCAGCACAAGGCATTTATTTCGCGAGGGCGAAGTCGAAGCAGCAATTCGTTATACGCTCGACGAGCAAGGATCTCACATGGCATGGTATGCGCACGAGCCGCGCACGAAGTAAGCGACGTTTTGTGAATTCAAGAGAGGCCCGCTTACTTCGTGCGCGGCTCGCACTCACACGAACGAATTCACCGCTTCCTCACGAATTCCTGCTTGTCGAACGCCGCCAGGTATGGTTTCACGACACCGTCTTCGTGCTGGCTGTAGTAGGCGCAGAGGATTTCCGTCGGGGTTTCGACGAGGCGGGGGGTGCCGCATCGGCCCATGCTGTCGAGGATTCCCCAGGGCTGGAGTTCGCCGTTCTTCGCCAGTCGATGGACGACAACGTAGGATGGCCGTTCGTCTCCGAGCCGGGCCGCTTTTGCCAACGTATCGGGATCGCCCTGCAAGTTCATCCGCGACGCGATGAAGATGCGTCCGCTGACGGCCAGAATCGAATGCTCCTCGACGATGAACGGCAATCCGAACAGTTTCCATTCTTTGTAGGGTGGCTGCGACACGGCATGGATGTGCGATTCCCCTTCGTCGAACCGGACGATAGCCAACGCAGTGCGGTCGGGCGTGAAGACGATCTCGCCGTCGTTGACGAATTGACTCCCCATCATCGTGGCATGATGCGACCAGTGAATGCCGTCCGGCGAAGTGAGAACCTGATTCTGACGGTCGCTCGTCACCTTTTCATCGGCAATATGCGCGACGGCCCAGTACAGCTTCGTTTCGGAATCATAGGTCGGGCGGTAAAACTTGAACGATGGCTGGTACGCATTTTCCGGGGCGGACCATTTTCCTCCGTCGGCCAGCACCTGGGCAAAGCTCTGCGTGCCATCGAAGCTATAGCGAAAGAGTTTGCCGGCAACCGGCAGCGTCGTCGTGGTTTCGGTCACGCCGTCGGCGAGAGGAGCCGAGTTCCAGGTGCGTCCTTCGTCTTCACTCACGTATCGTGTTGCCAACGGTGCATCCGGAGCGGAGGCAGCGATTTCGCCGGTGCCGTGAGAGAAGTAAATGTTCCCCCCGAGCCGATACATGTTGGCCGGTCCACCCTGGTCGGCCATTGCACGGGTCCACGTCGGACGGCGACCGTCTTCGATCAGATCGGAGGTAATGACCTCCGCCGAGCGTTTGCCGGGGGCAGTCTTGCCGATTTGCGGAAACCCGGCCGCGTCGGGCTCGTCATGGGGAATGGGCGAGAGAAACTGCTCTTTATCGAATGCCGCCAGATACGGCTTGCAGATGTTGTCCTCATGTTCGCTGTAGTAACCGACGAGAATTTCCGTCGGAGTTTCGAGAATCCGCGGATACGAGCAGTCTCCCATGCTGTCGACGACCGCCCACGCCCGGAATTTGCGATCAGCGGTGAAGCGGTGAATGACGGTGTAAGCGACCCCGTCCTCGCTCGCATACCGCAGCGACGGGTTCGCCTTGATTTCGGGGATCTCGTCGCGATAATAGGCCCGGCTCCCCATGAAGACCTGCCCGTCCGCAACAAAAAAGCGGTGTCCCTCGGCGACTTCGGGGCGGGGATGCAGCGACCATTCGGTGTAAGGAGGCCGAGCCACGGCGAGCGTGCTATAGTCCCCCGACCATTTCCTCCGCACGATCACGCACATTGTTCGGTCGGGTTCGAAATAGATTGCCGCCTCGCTGATGTTGACATTTTTGAAGGGGAGCGTCGAAACATGCTCCCAGTTGATGCCATCGGGAGAGCGCACCAGATGCACGTCGCGCTCGATGTCGGTCCCATCGGGATGCTTGCCCGATGCCATGCTCTGCGCGGCGCACCAGAAAAGTTTCTCGACCGGATCGTAGTTGACTTCGTAAAGCCAGTAAGGCGCCTGATAGACTTTCTGCTTTGGCGTCCAGTTCTCGTTGTCGTCGGAAGTCTGCACGCACGTCGAACCATCCTCGAACCAGTAGTCCCACAGTTTATCGCCAACGACCAGCACGTATTTGCCGATCGAAACGCCTTCGGGGAGCGGAGCGGGTTGCCAGGTCTTGCCTTCATCCCGGCTGACGTAGCGAATGCGCTTCCTCGCGTCGGGGTGGCCGATGCCTCGATGGCCATCGACGGGGCCGTGGACGAAGTAGATGGCGTCTTTGTACCGATACAGGCCGACGCTCGACCCCAGGTCGGCCATGGCCCGCGTCCACTTGGGGCGGAGCAAGCCTTCCACGGGATCAGAGGCGATCACCGACGTCGATCGTTCCCCCTTGCTGTATTTGCCGATGACCGGAAACCCGGCAAACCGGTCGGTCGATGCGTCATCCGCAGCGGCGACCGCCGTCAGAAATATTGCCCCGAAACATGCTGCGAGACACGGGCGAATTACAAGGCCAACACGAATCGCTTCGGTTCGATGCATGATACACCTCATAGATGGAGAATGATGCATTCGGCTCTCGCCTCACAGTTTACCGTCGCGACCCCCTGACGTGTCCAGCATTTCGCGAATTTTTCGCGATGTTTGGCGCGGACTTGATTGTGATGGACCGGGTGGCACGTCCCGGAGTTTTCGACGGGCGTGGTCAATACGCAAGCCCGCTATCGACCCGATCGATTGAACTTTCCCTGCCTTATGGCCACACTGGTGCCGTTCAAAACTCCACTCCCGGTGTACTTCCCTGACTTTTTTTGAAAAGCGTGACCCCATGGCCCCGGCTGACTGAGCAAGAGACGGGACAGACGAGGCAGGAAACGGGGACATGTTTCATGACCAGGATAGACGTGCCCCCCTTTCGAGCCTGGGCGAGTTTTTGGAGAACCTTATAACATAATGACGACAACAAATGGACGAATCAAGTGGCTCGAGATGCACCGCCAATTAAGCGAAGAAGCAGAGTACACCAAAAACAGTCAAATGGTTCCGTTTGGCCTACTCAACGCATACGACGAACTATCCGCGGTCGAAAAAATGGAGATTTTCACTATTTTGGCAGATTGGCTTGTTTCTGAGGATAACAAGCTTCGCTACGATGCCGCATTCTTAATAAGCCAGCGGAAAATCGTTGAGATGGCTTCAGCCGTCAAAAACGCGATTGAACGGACCGATGAGTCGTCTGGGCCGGAAGCGAAACACGAATTGAAGAAGTTATTGAGGATATTTGAGGAACTGACGTGACTCGTTTTATCCAAGGCTGAGGAGAAAGGGGACACGTCCATATTCTGGTCAAACTAAATGGACCCGTCTCTTTTTTTCATCCCTGTCACTTTTTCCCCTTCCCGTTTGCCCCGCATCAACAACTATCCCTTCACCGCAACTTCGCCAGCACCGTTTGATTCGCATCGAGAAATTTCAGCGCCTTCAATTCGATGAGATTGACCCAGCGAAAACCATTCAAGGGCGGGGGGAGTGCTTCAGATTGAGGCTCCACCGCACAGCGCCAGAAGAAGAGATGGAATTCGCCGTGCGGGTAGGTGAAGATTTTCTCTTCGATGAGTTCGAGAGGGGTTACATCGAGGCCGGTCTCTTCGCGGCATTCGCGGCGGGCGGTCTCGTGTGTGGGCTCATCGGGGTGGCATTTCCCGCCGGGGAACTCGGCGTATCCGGCGAGCGGGCCGTCGGATCCTCGCTGACCGACGAGGTATTGGCCGGCGCATTCGACAATCGCAATTCCGATGCGCGTCGGGTTGGGCATCGTTGGCTCCCTGGCGAACGGCGCGCTCCGCTACGGAAACCCTGCGCGTCGCGGCTAACCTTGAACCATATTCATCGATACGTTAATCGTTCTTCGGAGGCGGGAGTGTCGATTGCATTTCGGCCGTCGGAGCGCCCATGATGTGGTAGCCGCAATCGACGTGCAGCGTTTCGCCCGTGGTCGCGCTCGACATGTCGCTAAGCAAGTAAATCCCTGCGTTGGCGACTTCCGGCGGAGTCACATTGCGGCGCATGGGAGCCATCACTTTATAAAGTTTCATCATCAGATCGAAATCGCCGACGGCGGAGGAACTGAGCGTCTTGAGGGGGCCGGCGCTCAAGGCGTTGACGCGGATGCCGCGTGGCCCGAGTTCGTGAGCCAGGTATTCGACAGAACTTTCGAGCGCCGCCTTGCAGAGGCCCATGACGTTATAACCTGGGATCACTTTTTCACCGCCGAGATAGGTGAGGGTCAGAATGCTGCCTCCCGACTTCATCATCTGCTGGGCGCGATGCGTGATCGACATCAGGCTGTAGACGCTGATTTCCATCGAGAGTTTGAAACCGTCGCGGCTGACCGCATGCACCGGCCCTTGCAGGTCGTTGATCGGAGCATAGGCGATCGAGTGCAGCACAAAGTCGAGTTCGCCGAACGTCTCTTTGGCGGCGGCGAATGTCCGGTCGAGATCGGCGTCCGATTGCACGTCGCACGGCACGATCATTTTCGCCCCCAACGGTTCGACCAGCTTGCGGACCCGGTTTTCCATGCGGGGACGTTCGGGGTCTTTATCGGGGAGATGCGTGAAGCCGATTTCCGCACCTTCTGCGAACAACTTTTCGGTGATGGCCCAGGCGATGGAGTGATCGTTGGCGATCCCGAACACCATCCCTTTTTTCCCGGTGAATAATCCCATCGTCAGATCCTTCTC